>NZ_OX030782.1:4234472-4550867 GCF_943733665.1 Aquimarina sp. Aq107
CTAAAATTAATTTTTAACGTTATTGTGCTTTAATTGTTTTTAATCAAGTGAAAAACACACTATAAAAACATAATATTATTAGTAGAATTTAGTACCCCCATAAGACATGCAGCAGATTATTAATTTTTTAATACGGAACAAAAACTTCCTATTATTTTTGCTGCTTTTATTTTTCTCATTAATCCTTACCATTCAATCTCATAGCTATCACAAAAGTAAATTTATAAGTTCTACTAACTTTCTTTCCGGAGGTGTATACGGATGGAGATATTCCATAACTAATTATTTTGGCCTAAAAAACAAAAATGAACGTTTACTTGAAGAAAATGAATTACTTAGAAATCAACTTAGCTTATTAACTAAGGATACGATAGCAACAACATTTACCGACACTACTTCCTTTAGCAAACCCTATACCTTTATAAAAGGAAATGTTTACAAAAATGATTATAGCAAAGCTGATAATTATATTTTGATTAATAAAGGAGAGAAAGATGGTATTAAAGCTGATATGGGTATTATTACAGACAAGGGAATTATTGGTATTGTAGAAAACACCTCTAAAAATTATAGCAGAGTGATTTCTATACTAAATAGTAATTCTAGAATTAATGCTGGATTAAAAAAATCTAACCAATATGGATCCTTAGTTTGGAATGGAAAAGACCCGAATATAGTACAACTTGAAACAGTTCCGAGGCAAGCCATCTTAAAAAAAGGAGACACTATTATCACTAATGGACGTTCTACTATATTTCCGCGTGGAATAGGAATTGGAACTATCCTAAATTATGAATTAGATCAAAATCAAAGTTATTTTTTAATTGACGTACAATTATTTAATGATATGACTGATATAGGCTTTGTTTATGCAATAAAAAGTAATGACGCCACAGAAATTAAGTTATTAGAAAACCCTAAAATAGATGAATAACAATGTTCTTTTATACATAGGTAGATTCTTAAGTCTGATTTTGGTTCAGGTCTTTATTCTTAATCACATAAATTTTTTAGGATACCTAAACCCCTATATATACATTATTTTCATTCTACTTGCTCCCATAAATATAAATAAAAGCTTATTTCTTTTTTTAAGTTTTGTTTTAGGGTTAACCCTAGATTTATTTGGTGATTCTGGTGGCATTCACGCTACAGCATGTATATGTATTGCATATTTACGTCCTGTAATTTTAAGATCTGTTTTTGGGCTGAGTTATGAGTTCCAAACAGTAAAATTAAGTAAAGTAGGTTTTGGGCAACGTTTAGCATATGTAACTTTAATAGTTTTCATACATCATATTATACTTTTTTCATTAGAAATATTTAACTTTTCTCATACACTATTAATTGCTAAAAAAACGTTATTTTCTAGTCTATTTTCAATTGTAGTAATTATGGTTGTTTTAGTATTGTTTAGAAGAAAGGATTCATGAGAAAATTATTACTATATCTTATTATCATAAGCACTGGTGTTGTATTTACAGCAAGACTCTTTTATCTACAAATTTACAATACATCCTTTGCCGCATTATCAGAAGATAATGCCATTAAAGTATTGTATGATTACCCACAACGAGGGGCGATCTACGACCGAAATGGTAAACTTTTGGTTACTAACCAACCCTCTTATGATGTTATGGTAATACCAAGAGAACTAAGGCCATTTGATACTTTAGAGTTTTGTTCGATACTTAAAATAACGAAAGAAAAACTCGTAAAGCAATTAAAAAAAGCGAGAGTGTATTCTCCGCGTGTCCCTTCTGTAGTCATACCACAATTAACTAAAGATGAATATGCATACCTACAGGAAAAAATGCGGAAATTTGATGGATTTTACATACAAAAACGTTCTCTAAGAGATTATCATACGGTAAACGCATCGAATGTACTTGGATATATTGCCGAAGTAAATGACGGATTAATAAGGAAAGATCCATACTACCTTTCTGGTGATTTAATCGGAATGCAAGGAGTAGAAAAACAGTATGAAAATCAACTTCGCGGAATAAAAGGAATAAAAAGAATCCAGAAAGATAGGTTTAATCGTGATATTGGTCCGTATAAAAATGGTAAATATGATACACTTCCTGTTAATGGTAAAGATCTTACGATAACTATTGACGAAGAATTACAGGCATACGGTCAAAAGTTAATGGAAAATAAACGAGGAGGTATCGTGGCATTAGACCCAGCTACAGGAGAAATTCTAACTTTAATAACCGCCCCAAGTTATAAGCCAGAATTATTAGTCGGAAGAAAAAGATCTCCTAATTACACTAGATTACATTATGATTCTATTTCTAGACCCTTATTTGATCGTGGTGTAAAAGGTGAATATCCTCCTGGATCTCCTTTTAAAGCAATAACTGCATTGATTGGATTGCAAGAAGGAGTTGTTGACACAAAAGAAAGTTTTTCTTGTAATCATGGATTTCGATATGGCAAAAAGGCTAAACTTGGTTGTCACTCCCATCGAAGTCCCTTGAGTATGATTCCTGGAATTGCTCAATCTTGTAACGCATATTTTGCAAACGTATACCTAAGAAGTATTAATAAGTATGATACTCCCCAAGAAGGTATCGACAATTGGGAAAAACACGTAGAAAGTTTTGGACTAGGAAACTATCTAGGTAATGATTTATCAAGTGGAAGTAGAGGTTTAATTCCAAATTCCAAATTCTATAACAGACAATATAATTACCCTAAATATAAATGGTATCCAACCGCAACGATATCTAATGCTATTGGACAAGGAGAAGTGTTAGCTACGCCCATACAATTAGCTAATATGACTGCCGCTATAGCTAATAGAGGTTATTTCTATACACCTCATATTATCAAAGCTATTGACGGACAACCTATAGAGATTGAAAACTTTACCAAACCAAAATACACTACAATTGATAAGGAACATTTTGAGCCGGTAATCGAAGGAATGCACCAGGTATATGTACAAGGTACTGCAGCATCATTACAAGTAAAAGATATAGAAATTTGCGGTAAAACAGGTACTGCAGAAAACTACACTGTAATTGATGGAGAACGCATGCAATTAACTGACCATTCAGTTTTTGTCGCATTCGCTCCAAAGGATAATCCGAAAATCGCGCTAACCGTATTCATCGAAAACGGCTATTGGGGAGCTAGATATGCTGGTAAAATTGCTAGTTTAATGATAGAAAAATATATTAAACAATCTATCTCTAGAACCGATCTTGAAGATTGGGTGTTAACACATAGTCTTGAAGAAGAATACGCAAAACCATATAGTGGAGAACCTTTTAAAATCAACCAATAATGGCTAGATCGGCGGTAGGAGCAATAGATTGGCTAACTGTACTTTTATTTCTATTATTGATAGGTTTTGGTTGGGTTAATATATATTCTGCATCTTATGGTGATGAAGTTTTCTCAATAACTGATTTTACCCAACCCTATATCAAACAATTGTATTGGATTGTACTAAGCATTGTTATCATAGTTATAACACAAGCAATAGAAACTAAATTTTATGAACGATTTGCTGGCTTGATCTATGTAATATCGTTAGTATCTTTATTAGGACTGTTTTTATTTGGAAAAAACGTAAATGGTGCCACTTCTTGGTATGCATTTGGTCCTGTAGGACTACAGCCATCAGAATTTGCTAAAGCCGCAACTGCGTTAGCTCTTGCTAAGTTCTTAAGTGATATGCAAACCAATATTAATTTAGTCAATCATCAACTAAGAGCATTTTTAATTATAACATTACCTGCTTTAATCATAATACCTCAACCTGATCCTGGGAGCGCATTAGTTTATGCGGCTTTTTTCTTTCCATTATACAGAGAAGGTTTAGCTGCAACTTACTTAATCATTGGAGCTTCTGCCGCTGCCTTATTCATTCTTACTTTATTATTCACTCCATTATGGGTTGTTCTTGGTATCGCAACAATAATGTTATTAATTCTTATCAGAAATAGAAAACATAAACCGAAATATGCTAGATATCTATTAACAATCATTGTAATTACAGGGTTTTGTTTTTCTGTAAACTATATTTTCAATAACGTTTTTGAACAAAGACATCGTGACCGTTTTAATATTGTTTTAGGTAAAGAAGTAGATGCTAAAGGTATTGGATATAACACTAATCAAAGTCAAATAGCTATAGGTAGTGGAGGTTGGACAGGAAAAGGCTGGAAAGAAGGAACTCAAACCAAAGGTGGTTTCGTACCAGAACAACACACGGATTATATATTTACAACCGTTGGAGAAGAATGGGGTTTTCTTGGTGCTACTACAGTAATCATACTTTTTATTGGACTCCTTATAAGACTTTTGTACCTAGCAGAAAGACAGAAATCACAATTTAGTAGAGTTTATGGATATAGTGTTGCAGGAATTCTATTCATCCATTTTGTTGTTAATGTAGGAATGGTAACAGGTTTACTTCCTACCGTTGGAATCCCATTACCTTTCTTTAGTTATGGTGGATCAGGATTGTGGGGCTTTACTTTGTTACTTTTTATTTTCATTAAACTTGACTCTAACAGAGTCAATGAATGGTAAAAACCAGAATAAACCAATAGCTCTAATTACACCAATTAAAACCTCCAACCATTTGTAACAGAAGATGCCTCTAGCTTATTCTCTATATCATCAGATAATTTTGGAAAAAAATCAATTCCCGACAATTTCTCAATACTATCTGTGGTAACAACAAAACTAGATAATTGCTTATTCGTATCTTTATTAGGAATTAAAAATGCAATCATTTTTGGTTTTTTAGAACTGTAATCCAAAATTACCTTGTAAAAATATTTCGGAACAGAAACTGCTTCATATCCAATTGTCTTAAGATCATCAGTCAAAATCCCTCCTGTTATTACATAAACCCCATTATACATTTTTGCCCAATACCTAGTTTTTTGTTCTAATTGGTTCCAAATCCCGGCATTAAATTCATGATTTTGAGGTGAAATATTTGATGTAAGAAATGTTTCTTCAAATGCATCATAGGTAAATCTTCTATCGGCTGCAGGACACAAATGACCTTTATCATATCCTGTATTTTTATAATTTCTCCAATCTGCAGACGAAGATCTAACCTTATCATCAACTTCAAAAAAAGGTCGCTTAAATTCATTCTTAGAAAGATGCTCCTTTTTTAGTTCATAAGCTACCCACTCGGATTGTTCATGTTTTTCGGAATAAGATAATGTATAATTATCATGAGAAATTATTGCATTGGTTGTAGATGTTGGAAGATAGAAAAAATCCAATTCTTTATCTTCTATTTTTCTATTAGTGTAGTTAATCTTTGTCTTGTCTATATGCTTTTCAACATAATAAAAACCAACCGTAACAATCAAAACCATCAACGGATATATATACTTTCTTTTCAAATTTATCTTTTTTAATTATTTACAGATTGATTGCAAAAGTATCAAAATGGAATTACTATAAAATATCGTATGACACAAAGAATATAAATTGAGGGAAAAAACAGATTATTCATCACTTTAAATTATTATAAAATGTGACAAATTAAACTTTAACACAAATTAAAAAACATCTATTTTGAATGTTTTACAAAAAATCAAATAACTGATAAACAGTGATTTAACTTAATAAATTAACATAAATAAATTATAAAATTACGGTTATTCCGCTTCTATTTTATGTAATACCCTCGCCTGAAAAATGTTTTAAAATATCTAATTTAGGAAGCTTTTAATTCTGAAAAGAAATTTCAAAACTCTTAAATGTTAATTAAAATTATTGATGTAAGTGGATAAGGGGAAATCAACTTATATTATCTTTATCGGAAGAACGCACTCAAAACAAACATCTTAAAGGATTCATGAAAAATAGCATTGAAAAAATAGTTGAAACAGTTCTAATCCAAAATAGGATTAGTAATTATGATAAAAAAGATTTAGAACTACAATTACAAATACACCCCAACTATCCTAGTTTTCAATCAATTACTGACACCTTAGATTATTTTGATATAGATAACATAGCAGTAGAAGTTCCAATTGACGCTTTAGATCAATTACCAAAAAGCTTTGTTTCTCTAATAAAAAAAGAAAATTCTGAAGAAATTGTTTCGATAATTAATAAGAATGGAAATATTGAGCTTAAACACACAGATCTTGATACTAAGAAGTTTACGCATGAAGAATTTAAAAAAATATGGGTTCCAAAAGTTATAGCTGTCGAACATAATACTGGAAATAGTGCTCTTTTTTCAAAAGAAACACTTTTACAGAACATTCTTTTTGGAGGACTTTTAATAGGTGCATTAACAACTCTTATTTTTAGACCCTTTGACCTTTATCAAATCTTGTTTTTATTATTATCTATTTCTGGTATAATTTTCAGCCTATTTGCAGTTAGAGAAAGTCTTGGTATTCAATCCAACACAATGCACCAATTTTGCACTACTGTTGGAAATTCCAACTGTGGTGATGTAATAAATAACAACACTGGTAAATTATTTAAAGATTTCTCCTTAGCAGATGCTAGTATTGCTTTTTTTGGGATCCTTATAATATATCAACTATTTTACGGATATAATAGCACGCTATTGCTACCGACACTTATAGGAATTCCTTTTATTATTTACTCTATCTATTCGCAAGCTTTTGTAATCAAAAAATGGTGTGCTATTTGTATTGCTATAAGCGCTATATCCTCTGGTTTAATAGCTGTAGCCTTATACAGTTTGCCTTTTAGTTTTTCCCTAGTATCCATTGCCTCTTTTATTATGATTTCTGCTCTAGGAACACTTGCTTATATGCACGTAAAACAAAGCATGGTAGAAAATAAAGATTATAAAAACGAAAACATAAAACTCAATCAATTTAAAAGAGATCGACAAATATTTGAACATTTATTAAGCTTATCAGAAAAAGTAACTGACAATAGTACTATTACCAATGAAATTATATTAGGTAATCCGAATTCAAAATTTAAAATTATTAGCTTAACCAATCCTATGTGCGGTTATTGCAAAGGTGCTTTTGAAGCGTATGCAAGAGTATTAAGAACAATGAGTGATCAACTTCAGATAATTATACGATTAAAAGTTTCTTTAGATGATCTTAATAATCAAGCTACACAGATTAGTTTGCGCTTAATGGAAATATACCATACCGACGGATCGAGTAAGTTTATAGAAGCTTATAGCGAATGGTTTAATGATAGAACATACAGTAATTGGGTAAAAAAATATGGTGCACCGAAAAACAATATGCAACATGTAGAAACCTTAAAAACACAATCTAAATGGGCGGAAAGCAATAATTTATTTTATACTCCTGCCTCCTTAATGAACACATCTATTTACCCTAAAAAGTATAGCTATGATGAGTTCTTCCATTTCACTAGTATGATGATTGAAAACCAGCAAGAACCTGATTATAGCATGGAACAAAAACCAGTTGGGGTTTAATCGTATATAGATTCTTTTAAAATAGAACCAACACAACCTTTTCTAAATAGAAAAGTTATTTAATAGTAAAAAGACGTATTAAAAACTCTTTTTCTTCACACACTCACTCAGACATACCCCCGAATGTCTATAAACTTTCGGGGAATATTATTTTAATCTTAAAACCTAAAAATTATGAAACAAATTAAAAAATTAGAAGGAGCAAAAACTCTTTCTAAAAAACAACAACAGGATGTTAATGGAGGTATTTATGTATTATCTAATCAAAGTAACAGAAGAAGACGCTGTGATCCAGCATTAAGCTGTTGTTATCACAATGGATATACTTGGGTACAAGGCCCTCCATGTTTCTAAAAACATAGAACATTTTTAAACTTTGATAAAAGGATTAAATCAATGATTTGGTCCTTTTTTATTGGCAATTAAATAAAGTACATCCTAAATATATACAAAAAAAACAGATTTAGAATACTACTCTATCCTTTCACATCCAATGCATCCCGCAATGCATTACCAATCAACATAAATGCCATTACAAGGCTCATTATTCCCAAACCAGGAATAATAGCCAAATATGCTTTGCCTAAAATAATATATGAATAATGATCTTTAATCATAGCTCCCCAACTAGCCATTGGTGGCTGTGCTCCTATTCCTAAAAAGCTTAACCCACTTTCTATTAAAATTGCTGCAGCAAAATTAGCCGCAGAAATCACTATTACGGGCGCTAAACTATTTGGTAAAACATGTTTTGTAATTATTCTAAAATCATTAAAACCTAAGGCCTTTGCCGCAGTAACATATTGCATTTGTTTTATACTTAAAACTTGCCCCCTAACGACTCTTGCTACCTCTACCCACATCGTAAGACCAACAGCAATAAAAACCTGCCAAAAACCTTTCCCTAAGGCTAATGTGATAGCAATAACAAGAAGTAAAGTTGGTATCGACCAGGTTACATTAATCAACCACATAATGAGCACATCAACTTTCCCACCAAAATAGCCGGCAATAGCTCCTAAAGATATTCCTAATATTAAAGATATGAGCACAGCAACAAAACCTATTGAAAAAGAAATACGAATACCAATTAGCATCCTACTAAGCATATCTCTACCATATTTATCAGTACCTAAAATAAAAGTGCGATCACTAATAAAATTTTGCTCTATTTCTTTATTGTTATATTCCTCAGGAAAGCTTTTAAGTTCAATGCTTTTAGAAATGCCGATAAGTTCTCCTTCTGTGTAAGGAATAACTTTAATAATATCTTTATCAAAACTAAAAGATTCTATAGGAATCTCTGTATCCATATTTTTTGTACCAAAAAACATCTCACTAAAATAAGATTGGTCAGATACACCGCCCGACGGTATGGTTAACATTTTTACAGAAAACCCTGGACCTTTTGAATGAATAGATAAATGCATTTGATTTGCATTCTTAGAACTATCAGGCGCTAGCACATATGCTAAAATTGCGATAAGTGCACAAATCAAAATAAACCAAAAACTCAAAACGCCCCAAAAATTTTTCTTAAATCTTTGGAGCGCTAACTTTGTCAGTGAATTTGATGTAGTCTGTTGCATTAAAGCAAATTAGTTCTTCAACGTAAGTGGGTTTTTAGATCTACGAATATTATTAATTTTCATATCCTCTAAAACACTCAACGCTTCTTCTACATATACATCTTTACTTAAGCTTTTGTGCCATCTATTTCTTTTTTCTTCAAGAATTGAATCTTTCTTCATTAAATCCTTTTCGTATGGTAAAGATTCGAAAGTCAAGTTCGTCTTATAGTCATTAAGACGCTCAAAACGTTCAGCTTGTTTTTCGTTTAATTCTATATTCGCTTTGTACTTACTGTAATTTAAAGAGTACTCGTTTACATCTCTTTTCTCACGTACCCATTTTGCATTTTCTTCTATCAATTTTAATTGATCATTAGTTGCCATACGAGCTTTACTCTTATTGATAGTTTGATCAAAATCTATATATCCATCCCATAAAGTATAATCGGCTGCTGGAATTTTATCCCAAGGCAGTGGATTTTCTTGATCTTTTTCTCCTATGTCAATATAACTATAACGATCCGGAACAACAACATCACTTTTCACACCTTCTAATTGAGTAGACCCACCATTTACTCTGTAGAATTTTTGTGTAGTTAGTTTTAACGCACCTAAATCTCCAAAGTCATTACTTCGCATCCATCGATTTAGATCCATCACATTCTGTACAGTTCCTTTTCCATATGTTTGCTTACTTCCGATAATAATTGCTCTCTTATAATCCTGCATAGCAGCTGCTAAAATCTCGGACGCAGAAGCAGAAAGTTCGTTTACTAAAATAACCAATGGACCATCCCATAAAACATTTCTGTCTTTATCACTTAAAACTTCAGGAGATTCCCCTTTAGTTCTTACTTGAACAATTGGTCCTTTATCAATAAATAATCCAGCAATATCAACCACAGTTTGTAAAGATCCTCCTCCATTATCTCTTAAATCAATTACAAGACCTTCCATCTCTTCTTGTTTAAGACGTATAATTTCTTGTTTTACATCTTTAGCAGCATTGCGTTGATTATAGTCCTGCATATTAAAGTAGAATTTCGGTAAATTTATTATTCCAAAATTCTTTCCATTTTTCTTAACAACAGAAGATTTAGCATAGGTTTCTTCTAATTCTACAACATCTCTAACGATTTCAACATTTTCTATAGTCCCATCTACTTTCTTTACGGTAAGAACTACCTTAGTTCCTTTAGGTCCTTTAATAAGACTTACTGCATCATCTAACCTCATTCCTACGATACTAACAGGTTCAACTTCGTCTTCTTGTTTTACCTTCATAATGAAATCTCCAACTTCTACTTTATTTCCTCTCCAAGCTGGACCTCCAGAAATAATCTCAATGATTTTTACATTATCATTTTTCTTTTGTAGTCTTGCTCCTATTCCTTCTAACTTACCAGACATAGCAATATCAAAACGATCTTTATCTTGAGGAGCAAAATAGTATGTATGAGGATCAAATTCTTCTACAATTGAGTTTATATAAATAGAAAACCAATCTTTTCTTTCTAAGTCATCAGCAAATTCGAAATATTCTTTTAATGATGTTGTAGTTATATCACGAGATTCCTCTTCTAAAACAACCGCAGACTTTCTCTTAAACTCTTTGTTTTTTGTAATGGAATCTATTTGCTCATCTACTTTATCATAGTAACTAGATAAAGCATTAAACTTAAGCTGTAGCCTCCAACGATCTCTCATTTCATCTTTATCACGAGCATAAGAAAGTTTTTCATAATCCGTATTAATCGACTCTTCTTTTTCAAAGTTAAAAGGATGCTCTAAGATTTCTTTATACAAAGATCTTGCTTCAGTCATTCTATGCTGCAATCTTTCGTAAGTTAAATTGAAAAAATCAATCTCCTTATCTCTGATCTGATCGTCTATTAAGGTTTCAAATTTTCTAAATTCTTCAATATCGCTCTCATAAAAATATCGCTTTAATGGATCTAAAGCATCAATATAATCAACAAAAACATTCTTTGAGAAATCATCATTAATATCCTTTGCATCGTAATGTCCCTTACTTAGCACATAACTAATAAGATCGATTAGTATTCGATCCTTATCAGGGTCATTATCAATTTTTGTTGTAAAGCTACAAGACGCAGCTGATACAATTACGGTAAGCATCAATACCAAAAAACTCTTTTTCATACGCTCATTTTTAATTTAGGGGTGTTCAGGCAAAATACATTAAAAATCGTGCCAATAATAGGTAATATTACTAAATTTTTCTTAAAAGAACTAATAATGTACACTACTGATTACTAATAATATATTTAGAATAAAAAAAATGTATTTTTACCAGTGAAAAAAATAATCCTATGCCACAAAGAAAACCCTTGATTTTAGTAACCAATGATGATGGCATAACAGCTCCTGGAATTCGGACTTTAATTAGCATAATGAATGAAATTGGCGATGTGTTTGTTGTTGCTCCTGATAGCCCTCAGAGTGCTATGGGTCACGCTATTACAATAAACAACACCTTGTACTGTGATCCTATTACTATTGATAAAGATGGACCGCAAAAGGAATATAGTTGTTCTGGAACACCTGTGGACTGTGTCAAAATGGCAACAAGACAAATTCTAGATAGAAAACCGGACTTATGTGTAAGTGGAATTAATCACGGTTCTAACTCTGCTATTAATGTTATCTATTCTGGTACAATGAGTGCTGCCGTAGAAGCTGGAATTGAAGGAATTCCTGCTATTGGATTTTCATTACTTGATTATAGTATGAATGCTAATTTCGAACCTTCTAAAAAATTTATAAAAAATATTGTAAATAATGTGCTTAAGAATGGATTGCCAAAAGGTATTGTCCTCAACGTTAATATCCCAAAATTAGAAGAAGCAAACATTAAAGGCATTAAAATATGTCGACAAGCTAATGCGCATTGGGTAGAAGAGTTTGACAAAAGAACAAATCCTATGGGTAGGGATTATTATTGGCTTTCTGGAAAATTTATTAATGAAGATAAAGGTGAAGATACTGATGAGTGGGCTTTGCACAATGGATATATCTCGATTGTGCCTACAAAATTTGATCTTACTGCACATCATTTTATACAAGAATTAAACAACTGGTCGTTACATGATTAAAAAAGAAATTCTATTAGGTTTTTTTACTGGAATACTTGCCAATACAATTGGAATTATTTTATACATTTTGCTGTTTTCTGAATTAAGTATTAAAGAAACTTTAAAAGCAGCTCAGCAAAATAATTTTTTAGGAAGTTTAATTGCCTTAGGAGCCATTCTAAATCTTATTATTTTCTTCCTATTTTTAAAACAAAACAAACCATATAGAGCGCGTGGCGTGCTTCTTGCTACTTTAATTGCTGCGGTAAGTATTGCGATTAGTAAGTTTAGTTAACACAGGAAGAAAGTATATAGAGATGAAATATTATCTTATTGTAGGAGAAGCATCTGGTGATTTACACGGTGCCAACCTTATGAAATCTATTCTTAAAGAAGATCCCGAAGCAGAATTTAGGTTTTGGGGAGGAGATTTAATGCAATCAGTGGGAGGCACCATGGTTCTGCACTATAAGGAAAGAGCCTTTATGGGGTTTTTCGAAGTTATTCTAAATCTATTTAAGATTTTAGGTTTTATAAAACAATGTAAAAAAGACATTGAACAATATAATCCAGATGCATTAATTCTAATTGACAATTCAGGTTTTAACCTTCGTATTGCCGAATGGGCAAAACCAAAAGGTTATGTAACACATTATTACATAAGCCCTCAAGTATGGGCATCAAGAGCTGGAAGAGTCAAGACCATTAAAGCCAATGTTGATCATATGTATGTGATATTACCTTTTGTATCAGATTTTTATAAAAAATATGACTACGAGGTTAATTTTGTTGGACATCCACTTATTGATGCTATTGCGGATCATACACAAGTAATGCCTGATAATTTCAAAAAACAATATCATTTAGATGAGCGCCCGATAATTGCAATATTACCAGGAAGTAGAAAGCAAGAAATCAGAAAAATGCTTGAAGTAATGCTCAGTGTGGTGGATGATTTTCCTTCTTACCAATTTGTTATTGCTGGAGCTCCGAGTCAAGACGCAAAATTTTATGAACCATTTATAAAAAAGGAAGGGGTGCATTTAATTATGAATCGCACCTATGATATTTTAAGTTTGAGCAATGCGGCTTTAGTAACTTCTGGAACAGCAACATTAGAAACAGCTTTATTTAAAGTTCCACAGGTGGTATGCTATAAAGGAAATACAATATCATACCATATTGCCAAAAGAATTATCAATCTGGAATATATTTCTTTGGTAAACTTAATAATGGACAAACCTGTGGTTAAAGAGTTAATTCAAGGTGATTTTAATAAAAAACAATTAAAAGAAGAGCTTACGAAAATATTAGATGATTATAAGAGAGCCGTAATGTTCTTAGAATACTATGATTTAGAAAAGAAACTTGGTGGTAAAGGAGCTAGTGATAAAACTGCCAATTTAATTGTAGAAACTATAAAATAAAAAGTCCCAAAATGAATAAGTTATTTTATTTTTTACTTGTAGCATCTATTACGCTCACCTCTTGTGGAGGTGCTAAAAAGAGAAGTACTCTTTCAAGAAAAACCGAAAACACATCTAAAACTAAAAGAGTAACACCTAAAAACAAAAAGATCAATAGTATTATTGATTATGCTAAGACATTTGAGGGTACTCGATATAAATATGGTGGCACTACCAAAAAAGGAATGGATTGCTCTGGGTTAATTTACACATCTTTTAAAAAGGAAGAGGTTGTCTTACCGAGAACCTCTAGAGCTATGTCTGTTCAAGGAAAAAAAATATCTCTAAAAAATGTTACTGTTGGAGATCTTTTGTTTTTTAGAACGAACAAAAATAAAAACGCTATAAATCATGTTGGCCTAGTAGTAAAAACTGGAAAACGAATAGAGTTTATTCATGCCTCTACATCTAAGGGAGTTACTATATCAAGTTTAGATGAAAGATATTGGAACAATTGTTTTGCTGGAATTAGGAGAATCTTATAAAATTATTTTCTGTTTTCTTACTTTTTTACTTTATTGACCTTAAATTCCCCATAATTATTTTAAATTAGTGTATTAAAAATCATTCATTTATCATGGAATACTCTTTAGATCCCTTAGAAGTAAAAAAAGTTATTGATGCTAAAGTAAATGGGCAAGAATTTGATGAGAATCAGTTCATTTATTATCATCTTAATAGAAATCTTTTTAATGTAAAAAAAGAGGTTACTACATTAACTCATTATATGGGTAATAAGTTTCGAGATAATAAAGGGTACATATGGGAAGAAGCACCGAGGTTTAAGAACTGGTATCACACACCTAAATCTAGTTATTTTGGAAGCTTAATGGGAATGAAACCATATAGCAGAAAATTTTTGCGCCCTGATAAAGAGACGGGTATTGGAGGTGAATTTGAAATGATTATTCGTCATGATGGAAAACGAATAGACGCACTAACACACGAAGGATATCAAGAAACATATAATTTTGGACCTACCAATAATTCAAAATTACATATTCTCCTTGATGTAGATCCACATGGACCGCATCCTGATTATACTGTAAAAATAGATACTGGCAAAGTAACTATTAAAGACAAACAGAGACAGCTTTCTGGAGCTATTAGAAGAAGAAATCGAATAAGAAAATAAAAATCCACAGGTAACATATTTAGTTTATACGACACGATTAGTTATAGGTCCTAAAAAAACCTATTAACTAATGATCAATAGGTGTATAAACTACTTAACGTCCCTTTTCTTGTTTTAACTCTTTCCTTAATTACAGGAATTATTATAGGTCACTATACCAATATAGCACTGAAATTGGTTCTTATATATCAAATAATTGCTATAATCGGTCTACTAACTTCCTGGTGGTATGCAAAAAAAATATTCAGAAGTGCCATTAGTTTCAGTTTTTCGGTAGTTATTGCTTTTACAATTTTTGGAATTACCATTGTAAAAATTAATAATCCAAAAAATAACTCTCAGCATTACACCCATTTAATTAAAAAAGATAACAATCCGACTGCACTAAGTTTTTACATCAAAGAAAGACTAAAACCTAGCACTTACTATGAAAAATATATTGTAAACCTTTCTTCAATAAATAAAGCAAAAGTTAAAGGAGAATTTCTATTACAAATAGTAAAAGATAGTGTAAATAGTAAATTAATAACAGGAGATTCTTATATTACATTTGACACTTTGAAACCAATACCCACCGTTTTAAATCCTAATCAATTTGATTATGCGAGCTATTTAAAACAACAACATATTTTTCATAAAATAAGTTTAGAACGCAAAGAATTAATACCTACAAACTCTCCTGCATTTTCAATTTACCGAATTGCACATATCATTAGAACGGATATATATCAAAAACTCGCATTGTATAATTTTAGTAATAAACAATTATCAATTATTAACGCACTCCTTTTAGGTCAAAGACAAGATGTCGATTCTAAAACGTTTAAAGATTACCGCGATGCCGGAGCAGTTCACATATTAGCCATTTCTGGATTACATATCGGGATCCTATTAATTATCTTAAGTTCGATACTAAAACCTCTGGATTACTTCACTAAAAATAGTAAAGTGGTTAAAACCATATTCATTATTTTGTTCTTATGGTGTTTTGCTATCATCGCAGGTTTATCTCCCTCAGTACTTAGAGCAGTAACCATGTTCTCTTTTGTAGCTATAGGAATGCATATTCGATCCAAAACAAGCATTTACAATTCTTTAATTGTTTCCATATTCATTCTATTATGCTTGCGTCCGTTATTATTATTTTCTGTTGGATTTCAATTAAGTTATTTAGCAGTATTTTCAATCGTTTGGATACAACCATCTTTGGTTAAATTATATACTCCTCGATTTTTTATTGATAAAAAACTATGGGAAACTCTTACAGTCACAATAGCAGCACAACTTGGCTTATTACCGTTATTACTATTTTATTTTCATCAATTTCCTTTATTATTTTTTATTTCTAACCTTATAATCATCCCTTTTTTAGGAATCATTCTCGGAGTAGGAATAATAGTAATATTCTTGGCAGAAATGCAATTGTTAACAGATTGGATAGTCCTTCTATTTGGGAATTTTATAAACGTAATGAATTTTATTGTGCACAAAGTTTCTGAACAAGAAAAGTTTATAATCACAAACATTCATTTTTCATACAGAATGCTGATTACAGCATATGGTTTTATCATTTCTTTAATATTCTTATTTAAGAAAAGATGTATCCGAAGAGTTTCGGTTGTATTAATAAGCAGTCTTCTTTTTTTATCCACTGTAATTTATGAAAGACATCTAAATCTAGGTAAAGAAGAACTCATTATCTTCCATAATTATCGGAACTCTACATTAGGTGTTTTACAAAATCAACATCTAAGATTATTCACTAAAGATTCTATTTCTAGAAGCACTAAAAATTACTTATTAAAAAACTATCTAATTGAAAATGATTCCAAACTTCTCAGTACCGAAAAACTAAATAACATCTATTATTATAAGACTAAAATAATATTAGTAATTGATAACTCTGGAATCTATAAACTCGAAAAATTACATCCTGATATAATTGTTTTAACTAATTCTCCAAAGCTTCATATTGAGAGAATGATTCAAACCTTACGACCAACAATAATTGTTGCAGATGGTAGTAATTATAAAAGTTATCTCGATCAGTGGGAAAAGAGTTGTTTAAAACAAAACATCCCTTTTCATCGCACAGACAAAAAGGGAGCTTTTATATTGAACTAAAACTTTTATAAACTATTCTAGAAATCAGATGCCTCTGCAAGTAATTCTTCTACTGGCATATCCATTACTTCTTTTACAATTTTATGGATATCCGGGACAACAGTCCTTGCTAATTTCGTTGGACTATTAAAAAGAATAGTTATTCCGAGATCTTCTTGTGGAAAAATAGCTATTTCACTTCTAAAACTATTTACATGACCACCATGATGAATCATTCTACTTGATTCCCCTGTTTTTCTATTTTTAAAATCATGAATACGCCATCCATGTGCATATTGAGATTCTTTATGATCTGCCCATTTCTGGTAATATTTACTTTTTCCTGGCAGGTTAATTATTGGATTAAAAACTTTATTTAATCCATCAGAATTCATTACACTAGGATTATGTCCTAATAAAAATCTCATCCATTTGGCCATATCAGTTACACTAGCATTTACACCTCCAGCCGGAATTGCGTTGTAGTATTTTTGATTAAGTTTTAGAGATTTCCAGCGTCTACCATATTTTCTGTGCGGCATTGCTACATTAGAAGCGGTTTTTAAAGAATTATGATCTGTAGATGCATTATACATCTTTAGCGGTTCAAAAATCTTTTCTGCAATTGCTTCTCCGTAAGATTTTCCACTCACCTGCTCTATCATTGCTCCACTCAATGCAAATACTGCATTTTGATAACTATAAATATTTCCTGGTTTAGCTATTGTTCTGATACTTTTAAACTGACCTGCTATTGTATTTAAATCAATTCCATCTTCTACTAAATTTGTAAAGCTATGATATGGTAAGCCAGAAGAATGAGATAAAATATGTGATAAGGTTACACTGTCTGTCCATTTCTTATTAGCCAACTCAAAATTAGAAACATAATCATGTACCTTATCCTCCCAATTAAGCAAACCTTCTTCTACATATATTCCAGATAGTACTCCAGCAAAACCTTTAGAAACAGAGCCTATTCTAAAAATGGTTTCTTCGTCTATCGTTTCTTTTCGTGAAGCATTTCTTTTTCCAAAACCACCTAAATAAATAACAGAATCACATTTTACAATACTAACTCCTGCTCCTACAATTTTGTGTTGTTTTAATGCTTTATCAAAATATTTCTCTACGGCTTCAACTAACAGCTCTTTCTGTCTATCAGATATTGGATTTTTAAAAAAATCTACCGAAGCTTGTACTTTTACTTGTTTTAATTCTTTAGTCGTTTTAGTCTTCTCTATTTTATTAGCAGAGATAAGAGGGAAAAGCAATGCAATTAACAGCAACATTGAAGGGGCAATGATGAAACGTTTTTTCATATCAGGTTAAGCTCTAGTAAAATATTAAAGTCAAAAAAATGGGGAGACTCTTAATACTTTTATGTAACGATTTGGTTTATTAATTATTTCAATTTTGACCAAATATAACGATTATATGCAAATATCATCGTTGAAATGCATTTTTTTATAAATTTTAACATTTTTTAACCGCTATGTGGATTTATAAGGGTTTCATATGAAGGAAAAAACTTTCAAAAAAAGAATTATAATATTACGACAACTTAATATCTTCTTTAAAAAGCATATGTATATACTCTGCATGGATATCTGCATTGTGCTTACTCTCTAAACAATGAAATAATAAATGAATCAAACCGTAATCGCCTAGACAATCTCTATACTCATCTTGCTCTTTATTCTTCACCCAAAGAATAAAACTACACAAATGCCCTATCTCACCTAGCTTATCAGGTCTTTTTAGACATTTTTTAAACTCTTTTAACTCCATCATAGCGTACTCATTATACTTTTGCTTACAAAAGTTATAATCAAATGTGTGCTTATATGATCTAAGCTTCCTGTTCTGTATTTCAT
This sequence comes from Aquimarina sp. Aq107, assembly GCF_943733665.1. Taxonomy (NCBI): domain Bacteria; kingdom Pseudomonadati; phylum Bacteroidota; class Flavobacteriia; order Flavobacteriales; family Flavobacteriaceae; genus Aquimarina; species Aquimarina sp. Aq107. The sequence goes on from NZ_OX030782.1 coordinate 4,253,161, forward strand.
ACTTAATACCACTCATAAGGTAAATTTCTTCAATTAGGTATTGGTGTTACGCATATAGTATATTTTGTTATACAATAACAAAACACACTCCAAGATTGCTTTTTTAAGATTCTTTTAATGAAGTTTAACGAATCTATAAATAGGAATTATTCCAAAACAAAGATACAAAATTAGGAATTATTCCTAGTTTATTTAACGTATTATTTTCAGTATATAACTAAAAAAAATCCCTCTCATCAATAAGACAAAAGAGAATTTAAAATTAATAACCGGTAAGATACTATCTGTTATATTGTTTTGATTATGGAAACAGAAATTTCAACCCCAGAAGTATTTAATGTTCGTAAATGAGAAGGTAACGCGTCTATGGTATTCGGTCCAAATGATTTTGCTTCTAACTCTAATTGCCTATATCTAATACCTGGCTCTAGAAAAATCACATCTGACAATTTCAATCTTAGTTTGGCATCTATATGAAAACCTAAATTCGTCTCATATTCAATCGGATCTGCAGAAAAATCATTTTCAGTAATTCTTAATTTTCCAGGAATACTATAATTACCCCCAACACCAATTACAATCCCGTGTAACGTATTTTCTGAAAACTTAAAAAACTTATTTACACCTAAAGTAAAAAACACTCTGCCAAAAGTAACAGAACTTTTATTAGATCCGTTTGTACCACTCTGTAATTGAAGAGCTAAATTATACTGATATCCTAGTGTTCCATAACCAGATAACCCTTTAAAAAAACTATATTCTGCACCAATCTCAAGCCCCATTCCACCTCCTGGACTATAAGCTAAACTTCCTCCACTATAATCAATCGATTCATAATTAAATCCGATACTTCCATTTAACCTACTAATTAAATTTAATTCCTGTGCTGTTCCACTAGTAAACAATGTACAACAGACCGCAAGACTCCATATAATTTTCTTCATTTTATGATGTTTAGTTTTATTTGTCCTTATAAGTGTATAAAAACAGTAAAATGTTACCTCTATTATCACATAAACTTCAAACCAATTCATATCATCCACAAAACCAAATAACTACAATCAAAAAAAACCCTCTTATCTATTAGATAAGAGGGTCTTCTATAATTAAAATATCTTCTTTAATTACTAAATGTACTTACAAATGATTGTTCATACTGCTGCCAAGCCTCTGCACTTGTTAATTTCTTATAATCATTAGTATGAATCATCTTTAAGTAAATTTCCAATTGCTGTGGTGTTTTGTATCCTACTACTGGAGCAATCAAATTGCCTGATTCATCAAAAAAAACAATACTAGGGTATCCACTTATTTTTAAGGCATTAGCAAAAAAATGTTGACTATTTCTACCTTTTCTGTCAGGATTGTGATTAGGATTGGTATAGGTAAAATCGTTATACTTTATCTCTTCAGTACCTTCTCCATTAAATTTTACAGCGTAATAATTAGAATTAACGTATTCTACTACATCTTTATTATGAAAAGTTTTTTTGTCTAGTAATTTACACGGCCCACACCAATCGGTATATACATCCATAAAAATCTTCTTTGGTGTTTTCTTTTGCGCCTCCAATGCTTCATTCATCGACATCCAATTGATCTCTTGCGCCTGGGATTGCAAAACAAGTAGAAATCCAAATAGTAAAAGTAGGTTTTTCATCTGTTCAAAATTTGTATTTACATATTAGTCGAAACAAAAACTGTTCCTTATTAAAAACTTTACCCGTTTTGGGTAACGGGTAAAGTAGTGTTTTAGTATTAACGAATTCCGTGCATTAATTTCTTAAGCAATGGATTTAAAATCATTATTAAAGCTCCAGCAGCAATAGGAACTATCGTAAATATGAGAAAAAAAGTTGATAAATTATAGTTAGCCGTAACCTCATCAATCATTCCTCCCAAAGTTCCTGCAGCCTTTTGGCCTATTGCAATTGCCAAATACCAAATTCCGAACATAAAAGCAATCATTCTACCAGGAACTAACTTACTTAAATATGATAAACCAACTGGAGACAAGCATAACTCTCCTAGTGTATGGAAAAGATATGCCAGAATCAACCAAATCATACTAACTGAGGCCGTCTTAGCTCCTTGAGGAATTCCTGAGGATCCATAAGCAAGTAATGCAAAACCAAAACCTAATAATCCAAGCCCAAAACCATATTTAAAAGCTGCACTAGGATTGTATTTACTTTCCCACCATTTCGAAAATAATGGTGCTAGTGCAATAATAAAGAATGAGTTTAAAATCCCGAACCAGGTAGCACCAACTTCTGTGGTGTCTTTGCTGAATTCATTATTTAATTTCCAAATTACGATACCCCAGATAATAATAAAAGATATCGATAATACAACATTAGATATACCTATCTTAGAAAATGTTTTCTTAAATAACAAATATAGAACCCAAGAAATTATAGCTAACGGAACAACTGTTAAAACCGCATCTATAACTTTAAATATCAACGCAGTAGAACCAGATAGGTCTCTTGCTGTGTAATCCCGAGCAAAAATATTCAATGATCCTGCTGCTTGTTCAAATGCGGCCCAAAAGAACACTGTGAAAAATGCAAAAATCGCAACGGCTATCATTCTATCTCTTACGGTGGAACTATATCTAATAATTCTCGAAATAATCAAAAACACAAACAATAAAACCCCAATAATGATTACTATAGTTGGACCTTCATAATCCCCTAAAGTAAAATCAAATAAGTTAATGTTTCCAATTTTAGACATAGGATCATTAATAAGCCAAGTAAACCCTATAGTTGCACTAATTGCAATTAAAATTTTATCTAGAACAGTAAAAGGGTTAAGCTTATCTCCTTCACTTAAAACAACTTCTTTTTTAACTTCTTTATTTGGCTTTGCTCCTATTTTTCCAAATAATGGACTTGCTAACCAGAATTGAATCATTCCCAGAAACATAAAAATTCCAGCTAATCCAAAACCCCATGCCCAACTAAAATTTTCTCCTAAATATCCACAAAGCATAATACCAAAAAACGCCCCTGCATTAACACCCATATAAAATATAGTATAAGCTCCATCCTTCTTTGCATCATTCCCTTTATACATTTCAGAAATAATAGAAGTAATATTTGGTTTAAATAATCCTGTTCCTATAACTAGTAATCCCAACCCAATATATAAAGTAGTTTCAGTTTCAAACGCCATGGAAATATGCCCAAATGTCATAATTAAACAACCAATAGTAACTGCCCATTTATATCCTGTAATCTTATCCGCTATATATCCTCCTAAAATTGGAGTTAAATATAATAGAGATGCATAAGTACCAAATAATGCTAAAGCGTGTTCTCGAGGCCAATTGGCCCAACCTGGATTTTCTCCAAACAATGGTTGAGTAAGAAATATAACTAAAAGAATTCTCATCCCATAAAATGAAAAACGCTCCCACATTTCCGTAAAGAAAAGAACAAAAAGTCCAGCTGGATGACCTAAAACCTTATCTCTAAATAAATTTTCTATATCTGTATTCATACGTAGATAGGATTTTTAATTATCAGCTAACTCATAACCTTCAGCTTCTTCATGAATAGTTCCTTCTTTATCTTCAACACCATGAGTCAATACCTCTAATTTTTTTCTAAATAGCATTACTAAAAGACCAAATACTACACAAAAAACTGCAATACCAGTGAATATCTTAAATTCTCCTAAACTTTCTGCGGACTCACCTAATAAACCTGCTAATTTGTTACCGAAACCAGTCATCGCAAAATAAACACCCATCATCAATGCTCCATATTTAACTGGTGCTAATTTTGTAATAAATGACAATGCTACCGGAGAAATACAAAGCTCTCCAATTGTATGAAACAAATATGCCAATACTAACCAATACATAGCAGAAGATCCATTTGACTCAAACTCCATAGAAGCTGCTGTCATAAAGAAAAAACCGGTTCCCATAATAATTAGTCCAACGATCATTTTAAATAAAGAACTAGACACTTTGCCTTTTAGCTTTCTATTTGCCCAATACCACGCAACCAAAGTACCTAAAAAGATAATAAACATTGCATTTAAAGACTGGAACCAAGATGCAGGAACTTCATATCCCATAAACATTCTATCAGTTTTTCCACTTGCATAAAGATTCATTAAACCACCTGCTTGTTCAAAAGCTCCCCAAAAAACTATAACCAATAAAAAAGAAATAAGAAGTACAATAATCCTATCCTTTTCAATACTAGTAAGTGGTTTTTTCATTGTTTCTTTATCCTTTGCATTTTCAGAAGAACCTAAGAAATTACCAACATTTTTAAGATATTTTTGACCTAAAAGATATTGTAATAACCCTAAAGCCATTCCAATTCCTGCTAGCCCAAATCCATAATGCCACCCATGTACTTCCCCAACATATCCTACAATAATACTAGACAAAAATGCTCCCAAGTTAATCCCAATATAAAAAATTGTAAAACCTTTATCTCTTCTTATATCTCCTTGTTTATAAAGCCCTCCAACCATAGTAGAAATATTTGGTTTTAACATTCCGACTCCAGCTACAATTAAACTTAACCCAGAATACCAAGCCCACATCTCTTCTATTGCCAAAATACTATGTCCAGCAACTAACAAAATTCCACCGATTAAAACAGATTTTTTTTGACCTAAAAACTTATCTGCAATCCATCCTCCTGGAATGGAAGCTACATATACTGCCATTGTATACCATCCATATAACGCTAATGCTTCTCCAGATGACCAACCTAAACCTGCATTTTCATCAATTGTTTTAGCTGTAAGATATAATACGAAGATTGCTCTCATTCCATAATAAGAGAAACGTTCCCACATTTCTGTGAAAAATAAAATGTATAATCCTACTGGATGCCCAAAAAGCTCTTTCTGATGAGCTGCTTTTACTGTATTTGTCATTATGTTAGTTTAATTAAATGAGTTGTTTAATGATTATAAGTTCGCTTTAATAAAATTAGTCATCTTATTATACAGATGTAATCGTGTATTACCTCCATAAATTCCATGATTCTTATCTGGATAAATTGCCCAATCAAAATCTTTATTTTTCTGCACCAATGCTTCGATCAAGCGCATTGTGTTTTGTACATGTACATTATCATCTGCACTACCATGCACTAGTAAAAATTTTCCTTTTAATCCATCAACAAAATTGATTGGAGAATTATCGTCATACCCTTTCGCATTCTCCTGTGGAGTCATCAAATATCGTTCCGTATAGATCGTATCATAAAACCTCCAACTCGTTACTGGAGCTACTGCAATACCCATCTTAAAAGTATCAGGCGCTTTAAACAAACAATTACTAGACATGAAACCACCATAACTCCATCCCCAAATACCAATTCTGGATGCATCAATATAATCTAAAGCTCCTAGTTGTTTTGCTGCTGCGATCTGATCCTGAACTTCTAGATTACCTAAATCATTTTGTGTAACTTTCTTAAATTTCGCTCCTTTAAACCCTGTTCCTCTTCCATCTACACAAACAACAATATATCCTTGTTGCGCTAACATCATATACCAATAATCATTACTCCTATTCCAAGAATTACTAACTGATTGAGATCCTGGTCCAGAGTATTGATACATAAACAGTGGATACTTCTTAGCAGGATCAAAATTCTTTGGCTTGATTGTCCACATATTTAATGTTTCGCCGTTAATATCTATCGTAGAAAATTCTTTTGGTCTTACATCATATTGTGCAAGTTTATCTTTTAATCCTTGATTGTTTTTAATCTCACGAATTACTACTCCATCCGCAGCATTATTTAAAGTAAACTCAAAAGGAGTAGAAGCATTTGAGAAATAATTGATGTATTGACTGAAATCTGCGCTAAAATCTGCATCATTGGTCCCTTCTTTAGTACTTAATCTCTTCTTATTTTTTCCATCTAAACCAATTGAATAGATATCTCTATTAATATTCTTATTTTCTACACTTTGATAAAAAATACTTTTATTTTTTGCATCGTATCCATAATAATCTGTTACTTCCCAAGAACCACTAGTAACTTGATTAATCAATTCCCCTGATTCTTTATAATGGTAAATATGATTATACCCATCCTTTTCGCTAGTCCAAATAAAACTATTGTCTTCTAAAAAGGTAAGATTATCGGTAACATCAATATACGCTTCATCCTTCTCGTTAAGCACAATTTTTGGAGTTTTCGTTTTCGCATCTACAAAAATTAAATCCAGATTATTTTGATGTCTGTTTAATACTTGTACACTCAAAATATCTGGATTTGTAGACCATTTAATTCTTGGTATATAAAAATCTTTATACTCTCCTAATTTCACCTTATCTAGAGACATACTTCCTAAATCGGCTATGTGTAATGAAACTTTAGCATTTTTCTCTCCAGCTTTAGGGTATTTAAATACATCTTGTTTTTGATATAATTCTGCACCGTATACATCCATTGAAAATTCTGGAACCTCTTTTTCGTCAAATCTTATAAATGCTACCTTATTACTATCAGAACTCCAATCAAATGCTCTTACAAATGCAAATTCCTCTTCATATACCCAATCGGTAATACCATTGATAATTTCATTCTTTTTTCCATCATCTGTTAACTGAATCTCTTCTCCTGTAACAAAATTTAGGACATATATATTATTGTTCAATACATATGCTATCTTATTTCCATCAGGCGATAACGCAGGTGATTGTATTTTACTGTCACTAATCTTAAAACTACTATTGGAAGCCACATCAAACAAATGATAAATTCCTCTTGACGAACGACGATAGATTTGTTCTAACTCACTTGCAAGTAAAACTCTCTTCTCATCTTTACTAAATTCATACCCTTGAAAAAACTTCAAGTCATCTATAAAAGAGGATTTAATTAATGTCTTTGCTTTTTCTCCAGTGGCATAGTCATAAACTTCAATAGAAGTTTCACCAGAAGTATTATCTCTTTCTAAAACCGAATATTGCGTACCATTATTCATGGAATGCAAGGATTGTAAACTTTCAGTTCTAAATGCTCCTCCCCATATTTCTTCTAATGTAAATGCCTTGTCTTGAGCTATAGTAACAAAACTTATAAAAAATGCTATTCCAAAAAACAATCGGGTAATCTTCATATCTTAATTTGAATAAAAAAATGTTAGCGCCAAGAATACTAAAAAATCCGTGAAAAATACAACAATTGACGTTAAATACCATAAAATGGAATACGAGAAACGAATATTTATTAGCATATCATTAATAAAACCGTACGAATTGATAGAATAATATACTTCTAAAATTACAGGATATTGTATTTATGAATTCATAAAAATCGTTTGAAACAAAACAGAATAGTATCTTTGAGCCCTGATAGTAAAAAAACAATATGGCTCCAGTAGTTTCTGGCTTCTCTAAGCTTTCTAAAGACGAAAAAATAAATTGGTTGGTTAAACATCATTTTAATAATGACACAAACACCATCGATATTATTAAAACTTATTGGAATTCTGATGAAAAACTTCAGCAATTACACGATGAATTTACGGAGAATACCATATCCAATTATTATCTACCTTTTTCTGTAGCTCCGAATTTTTTAATTAATAATGAACGTTTTACTATTCCAATGGCTATAGAAGAAAGTTCTGTAGTTGCTGCAGCAAGCAAAGCGGCTAAATTTTGGCAAAGCAGAGGTGGGTTTAATGCCGAAGTATTATCTACTACAAAAGTTGGACAGGTACATTTTACATTTTCTGGAGACAATAAAAAGTTAAACACATTCTTTAAAAATATCAAGTCCGATCTTATTTCCTCAGCTTCTCATATTACTAAAAATATGGAAAAACGAGGTGGTGGGATTATAGACATTGAGCTTAGAGACAAATCATCAGAAATAGAAAACTACTACCAACTTCACTGTACTTTTAGTACTGTTGATGCTATGGGAGCCAATTTCATAAACTCTTGTTTAGAGCAATTTGCTGATTTCCTAACCAATGAAGCTAGTACCTATAACGAATTTTCTGAAGTTGAAAAAAAGATAGAGATTATCATGAGTATCCTTTCTAACTATGTTCCAGAATGCATAGTTAAAGCTTCTGTTTCTTGCTCTATTGATGATTTACCAAGTATAGACAACTTAACCTCTTTACAGTATGCTGAGAAATTTGTAAGAGCTGTACAAATTGCAAAAATAGAACCTTACAGAGCTGTTACTCACAATAAAGGAATCATGAATGGTATTGATGCGGTCGTATTAGCAACAGGAAATGATTTTAGAGCTATTGAAGCGGGAGCCCACGCATATGCTTCTAAAGATGGTAAATATTCTAGTCTAACAGAGGCTAAAATTGAAAATAATGTATTTCATTTTTCAATACAAATCCCTTTAGCTCTTGGTACAGTTGGAGGTTTAACTACATTGCATCCACTAGTAAAACTCGCCTTAAGTTTACTTGGAAGTCCCAATGCAAAAAAACTTATGGAAATTACCGCAGTAGCAGGACTTGCTCAAAATTTTGCTGCTATCAATTCCCTTATTACTACCGGGATCCAACAAGGTCATATGAAAATGCATTTAATGAATATCCTTAATCAGTTTCAAGCCACTAATGATGAAAAAGAAAAATTAGTTGAGCATTTTAAAACCAATACCGTAACACATAGTGAGGTAGTACTACAAATCGAAAAACTACGAAATTAAACCTACTTCTACTTTTCTTATTTTAGAATAGTTTGTCATACTAAGGTAATTATACCGTTTATTATTAAAACTCGTATTTAGGTTTTGATTTGGTCAACAACTAAAGTCATCAATCTAAATTGCGTTTCTGATTTTAACTATGCAGACAAAACTATATCTACTTTTCTCATTCTATAAAAAGTATTTTTACGTGCTCACCTTTGTTACACTTTTACTTTTATTTAGAGAAAAAAACACAACGCTCGCTTTTATAATTTTAATAAAGTTTGTTTATTTCTTAGGACTAAAAATTTGGCATAAGTTAGTCTCTTATACCAATATGGAGGTTTCGTTTACTGATCGTTTCTTCTTTTATGAAAACCTAGGACTACATAATTTACATCTTTTTTTGTTTGGATTTTTATTTGATAGTATAGTTTCTGTTATGACTTTTTACTCATTTCAATACTTTGTAAGATGATCCTAGAAATTGACAACGTAGAATTATCATATAGCAATAAATTCATTCTAAATGGAGTATATGTTAAAGCTGAAAAAGGAAGAGTTACAGGAATACTTGGAAGAAATGGCTCAGGAAAGAGTAGCTTGCTAAAGATAATATTTGGGCACCTAAAACCCCAAAATAAATTGATCCGTATTAACAAAAAGAACAAAGCCAGACCTCTCTATCTTTCTGGAAAAGTAAAGTATTTATCCCAAAAAGATACAATTCCAAAAAACATTTCTCTCGAAAAAGTTTTTAGTTTATTTAACCTCAGCTGGGAATCTTTTACCACCATATTTGATACATTTCGAAAGTATCAGAATCCAAAAATATATGATCTTTCGGGAGGTGAAAAAAGAGTTATAGAGACTTACCTTATGTTAATGAGTCCAGGAGAAATAGCGTTATTAGATGAACCTTTTTCAAATATTGCGCCTCTATATATAGAGATTTTTATAAGACTTATTAAGAAAGAAAAGAAAAATAAAATTATCATCCTAACAGATCATATGTATCGTCATATTCTTGACATATCAGATGATATATATCTATTAACCAATAGCACTTCTACACTTATTAAAAATCCTACCGAACTGGTTGGCTATGGTTACTTAAGTAGTTTTTAGGTTTTCTCTTCAATTACGAAAAACTGTATTCAACATAAGTTAATAACTAATATATTTAGAGTATTCTTATTTATTAAATGCAGTAATAAAGTAAATTTGTTTCTGGTTAAGACAAAATTATATGTTGAAAAAATCATTTTATAGTCACGGCAAACTTCTCCTAACTTCAGAATATCTTGTTCTTGATGGCATCAAAGCACTAGCATTACCTACAAAACTTGGACAATGGTTAAAAGTTGAAGAAAATGATTCTGATCATATTTCTTGGAAAAGCTTTGATAAAGATGGTGATTGCTGGTTCGAAACCATTATTAAACTCCCTTTAGCAATTTCAGAAGCTAATTCATCTAACACACGTTTCTTAACAGATGAAGAAGGTTTAGGAATTTCCGAAACACTTTTAGAAATACTGAAAGTAGCTCAGGAACTAAATCCTGATTTTCTTTCTGGCGAAAAAGGATGTTACGTAGAAACTCACTTAGAGTTTAATCGAAAATGGGGATTAGGCTCTTCTTCAACACTTATAAATAATATTGCTCAATGGGCAGATGTCAATGCTTTTACATTGCTAAAAAAAAGTTTTGGAGGAAGCGGTTATGATATTGCTAGTGCACAACACACTACACCAATTTTTTATATACGAAAAGAAGATACTCCTGTAATCAGTATTGCCGAATTTGATCCTATTTTTAAAGATCATTTGTTTTTTGTCTATCTTAATCAAAAACAAGATAGTAAACAATCCATCAAGCACTATCAATCTTTACCTCTTAAGGATTTTGATATTGCTTCGGAAAAGATTAGAGAAATTACCAATTCACTAGTAGAATGTTCTTCATTAGAAGAGTTTTGTAAACTTATTGATCTACACGAACAAACAATATCTAAAATTATCAAAACGCCTACCATAAAATCTACCTTATTTTCGGATTATTCAGGAAGCATAAAAAGCCTTGGTGGATGGGGAGGAGATTTTGTCCTAGCCACTGGAACTATTTCTGACATGAATTATTTTTCTAATAAAGGTTATGAAACTATTATACCTTATTCTGAAATGGTTCTGTAATATTTTTTTTTTGAAAAATGGATAGTTTGCATTTTTTTACTAGTAAATAACATTCATTCCTCTATATAAAATATCTATAATACAGGTTTTTTACACCTTTAATATTTTTCAAAAAATTACCTATAAACTAGGTATTTAGAAGAGTTTTTACATCTTAATCATCATTCAAAACATCATGTTCATAAAATGTAAAGATTGCGATATAAATACAATACTACTATTCTGCGTTATCTTTAATAATTGACTCGAGAATAATGATGAATTAAATAATTAAATGAAGCTTTAATTAGGTTGGTAACACATATCACAAACTTTATAGAAAGAAAAAAGTTACTTAAAATTAAGCATAAAGTTTTCGTGACTTTTTAAATTTTATCTTTTAAACAATTCCACAATAACTTAACTTCTTTTAAATACAATATCTCATTAATTTTTAAAGTTAAAACGTAAAAACAACCCTTGAAATTCAAAAAAAAATTGTCCCAATGAAACAAAGAATTCTGTTTACTATCGCCCTTTCATTCTTAATTGCTTTTGTAGGCAACAGTCAAATTATCTACAGTGATAATTTTGACGAAAACATATCAAGTGTAGAACCTACTTCTGCTTATGCCGTGTCATTATCTAATGATAATTTATTAATCAATGCTAATGGTACTGCAGGAGCTTTTAGCCCATTTAAATATACACTACACAACAATGGTTCTGATGTCTCAATAAATATATCAAACCAAACCAAACTATATATTAAAGTAAAGGGTAGCTCCAACCCGGATTTAAGAATTGACATCCAAGATGAAGATGGTTTTGTATCTAATCTAAGCCCGTTGTCTATTAGAATAGACAATGAGTTTACTATTTATGAACTAGATTATTCTTCTAATTTACAAGATGGAGGTTATGGAGGTTCTGATTGTACACAAGCTACAGCTCCTTGCCCTGTAGATCCTTCTAAAATAGCTTTTGTTCAATTTTTTGTAAATGCTGCAGAAGGAGGATACTCGGGAACTATTGAAATCGATTGGATTTCCTTTGGAGAACCTTTAGAAACACCTCCTCCACCATCCGCATATGAGGTTCGCTACAATCAAGTATCATATTTAACAGGTAGAAATAAAACCATTAGTGTTGTAGCTCAAAGTAGTTTTAGCAATCAAGCATACACCATACTAGATAACTCTAACAATACAGTATTATCTGGAACTACAGGAGTATCTTCTTTATGGAGTGATTCTGGAGAACATATTGCGAATGTAGATATTTCTGAAGTGGACACCGAAGGAACATATCGTTTTCTAATAGATACTGAAGAAATCACCTTTAACGTAAGTACAGATGGGTATGCAGAACTTAGAGAAGAAGCTTTTAAGTACTATTATTACAACCGTTCTTCTACGGCATTAGAGTCAACCCATGCAGGTATTTATGCAAGACCAGCGGGAACTCCAGATGATGTAGTTCGTGTGCATTCATCAGCAGCGACATCTGCACGACCAGAGGGAACAGTAATATCTGCACCAAAAGGATGGTATGACGCGGGAGATTACAACAAATACGTTGTAAACAGTGGAATTAGCACATATACCTTATTAGCTGCTTATGAACATTATAAAACGGAATGGCAAAGCTTACAATATAATATTCCTGAACAAGGTGGAGATTTACCTGATATCTTAGATGAAGTTTTATGGAATTTAGATTGGATGTTAGACATGCAAGACCCTAATGACGGTGGAGTATACCATAAATTAACTGCTAAAAACTTTTCTGGAAGAGTAATGCCTGCCGCATATAATTTAGAAAGATTTGTTGTACAAAAATCAACCGCAGCAGCTTTAAATTTTGCTGCTGTAACAGCAGTGGCATCAAGAATATTTTCTGATTACGAAAGCGTAAGACCTGGATTTAGTGCACAATTAGAACAAGCAGCAAAAGACGCCTATTCTTGGGCAAAAGCTAATCCTGCTATTTATTATAGCCAAGGGAATGGAACACCTGTTTCTGATATTTCTACTGGAGAATACGGAGATACGAATGTTACCGACGAATTTCAATGGGCAGCAGTAGAACTATTTATTACAACTAGAGAAAATACATATCGAGATGACATTGATGTAAGTTCTATTGGAGGAGGAACGCCAAGCTGGCCATATAGTGACCCTCTTGCACTAATTTCAATAGCTCAATACACTACCAGTTTAGCAAGCTCAATTAACGTTACCGCTGCCAATAGTACTTTAATAAGCACAGCTGATCAATTAAAGAATCAGGTTAATACTTCTCCAATGAAAACTACAATGTCTACTAACGACTATTCTTGGGGAAGTAACGGAGCAGTAGGAAATCAACTAATCTTACTGATCAGAGCATATGAACTGACTCAAGATGAGTCTTATTTAGACGCTGCTTATACAGCGATGGACTATATTTTTGGTAGAAACGGAACTGGTTACTCATATGTAACTGGATTCGGAGATACACAAGTATTCGAACCTCACCATAGAATATCTGATGCTGATGGTATTTCTGCTCCTATTCCAGGTATGATTGTAGGAGGACCGCAAAATGAAAACAATCCGGATACAGGTGATTGTACAGGCTCTGGAATTAGTTTCCCTTCCAATCTGCCAGCTTCAAAATATGTAGACCACTGGTGTTCTTATTCTACAAATGAAATTACTATTAATTGGAATGCCCCTTTAGTCTATGCAATGCATGCTTTAGATTTCTATCAAAAAGAATCAGCTACGCTATCAGTGAACGATCTTGAAGAAACTTCAGAAGCTTTTAAAGTATATCCTAATCCTACAAATAAAATATTAAATATAAAGACTCCTTTCTCTAACGGATCTTCAAGTATCGAACTATATTCAATACAAGGAAAAAAGGTTTTTTCTAAAGAATTAAATAGTGAACAATCCAATCTAGACATTAGTAATTTATCAGCAGGATTATACTTGATAAAAATCAATAACAATACTAATAGCTATACAACAAAAATTATAAAACAGTAAAAAACTGAATTTAAATATAAAAGGTTCAAAAACTAATTAGTTTTTGAACCTTTTATATTTAAAATAATCGAGTTTTATAATCTATTTAGCAAGTTTCCGCAAAGTAACCCATTGCTTAAGCATTTCTCTTGAATCACAAGCAGGATATCCCAAAACAGTTTTCCCTGCCGGAACATCATTCATAACACCCGAACCTGCAGCCACTGTAGCTCCGGAATGAATTGTTACATGATCTTTAATAGAAGCGCTACCTCCAATAACAACTCCATCACCTAATGTAACAGAACCCGCCAGACCACTGCTACCTGCCATGATACAAAAACGTCCCAGTATACAATTGTGTCCGATCTGCACTAAATTATCAATCTTACAACCATCCCCTAATACTGTGGAACTAAACTTCCCACGGTCTACACAAGAATTAGCACCTATTTCAACTCCATTACCAATAATAACATTTCCGATATGAGGGATTTTTATAAGTCCCCGACCATCTTCACTAGGTATATATCCAAAACCATCTGCCCCGATACTTACATTATTATGGAAAATACAATCGGTACCAATTTCAGTACGCTCTCTAATTACCGTTCCAGACCAAATAACTGTACCAGCACCTATTATCGAATCATCAAAAACTGTTACATTGGGATAAAGCACGACACCATCTCCTAAAACAGCATTTTTACCAATATAACAACCAGCACCTATCTTACTCCCCGCACCCATAACTGCAGATTCATGAATCACTGCTGTCGGATGAACATCAACATCGAAAACTGGATCTTTAAGACGAAAAATGTCTAATAATTTAGACATTGCTATATCCGCATTCTTTACCATTATAAATGCACGATCAGGACCCGGTTCAATATCTAAGTTATCATTCACAATAGCAACACAAGCATTAGACATCTCCCATAAACGTGCATACTTTACGCTTCTAACAAAGGTAATTTGGTCACTTTTTGCGTTCTTTAATTCATCTAATCCAGTTATTATTTGGTTGATATTCCCTTTTAATTCCCCTTGTAGAATAGTATTAATTTCTTCTATTGTAAATGATATCATTATTTTTTTATTAATTGATTATTACATTTTATGATCTATCATTTTTGAAAAATTCACAAAGTCGTTATAAACAATAATGTTATAAAAAATAATGAAGTATTAAAAAACAATACGAAAAAGTCAATTTAGTTAATTTATTAACAACTCAGGTTTTAAAACCTAAAAAAAACTTTAATCAATCACTCTTTAGAAAAGAGAGTAACCATATAATATTTAATTATTTCGTTTTTATATCGAACAAAAAAAACCTCAATTCAAAAGAAATGAGGTTTTAATATATTGGTTATACAAAGCGTCTTATATTACATTTCCAGCGCTTTCTTTATATTATTATCCATTAATAATTCTTCAGGATTTTCTAATGCTTCCTTAACAGCTACCAAAAATCCAACAGATTCTTTACCATCAATAATTCTATGATCGTAAGACAATGCCACATACATAATCGGCGCTACAACTATTTGTCCATCTCTTACAATTGGTCTTTCTACAATATTATGCATTCCTAAAATAGCACTCTGCGGTGGATTTATAATTGGAGTAGATAACATACTTCCAAAAACTCCTCCATTAGTAATTGTAAAAGTTCCTCCTGTCATCTCATCTACCGTTATCTGACCTTCACGAGCTCTAATCGCCAATCTTTTAACCTCAGACTCAACTCCTCTAAAACTTAAATTTTCAGCATTTCTAATTACTGGAACCATCAATCCTTTTGGCCCAGAAACAGCAATACTGATATCTTGGAAATCATAAGAAATCATTTCTTTACCTTCGATCATCGAATTAACCGCTGGGTACATTTTTAGTGCTCTTACACAAGCTAACGTAAAAAATGACATGAATCCAAGACCAACTCCATGCTTACCTTTAAATGTTTCTTTATATTGTTTTCTTAAATCAAATATCGGTTGCATATCTACTTCGTTAAAAGTAGTCAACATAGCAGTTTCATTCTTTACAGAAACTAATCTCTCCGCTACCTTACGACGTAGCATTGATAATTTTTTACGCGATTCTCCTCTACTTCCTGGTCCAGGAGTTCCCATTGATGGTTTTGCATCAACTGCGTCCGCTTTGGTAATACGCCCATCACGTCCTGTTCCTTTTACTTGAGAAGCGTCAATTCCTTTCTCCGCTAATACCTTTTTAGCAGCTGGCGAAGCAGTTCCGGTAGCATATGTTTCTGTTTTAGCTGGAGCTTCTTTTTTTGCAGGCGCTGGTGACTCTTCCTTTTTTTCCTCCGTTTTTGAAGTTTCTTTAGGTGCAGAAGAACCTCCTTCTGGTTTAGCCGCATCTGTATCAATAAGACATACAACTTCACCAACAGCTACAGCGTCTCCTTCTTCTGCTTTTAGTGTAATAATACCACTAGCTTCTGCAGGAAGCTCTAATGTTGCTTTATCGCTATCTACCTCTGCTATTGCTTGATCTTTTTCTACATAATCACCATCTTCTACAAGCCATTGAGCTATTTCTACTTCTGTAATGGATTCTCCCGGAGAAGGGACTTTCATTTCTAAAGCCATAATTCTAAGTTTATACTTTATATCGCTTTCGCGAAAATATTTCGATTTATAGTTACTTTACTATTTTCTTTTTCTTCTTTGATTGTTCTTTGTTTTATCAAAAACAAAATCAATTACTTCTTGATGTCTTCTTTTAGATCTCGTGGCACTACCTGCTGCAGGTGCTCCATAAGGCCTTCTACTTGCAAATCTAAATGAAGCTGCATCATCATAATGCATTAAAATATGACTTAACGCACCCATATTACGCGGTTCTTCTTGAGCCCAAACAATATCTGTAGCCTTATATTTTTTAATTAGTGTGTCCATTTCCTTTGCTGGAAGTGGAAATAACTGTTCTAGTCTCACCAAAGCAACATCATTTCTACCCAATTTTTCTTTTTCTTCTAATAAGTCATAATAAAACTTACCAGTACAGAAAACCAATGTTTTAGTATCTTTTGCCTTAGCTACTGGGTCATCAATTACAGTCTGGAAACTTCCATTAGCAAACTCTTCTACTGAAGAAACTACTTTAGGATGACGTAATAAACTTTTTGGAGTAAAAATAATTAAAGGTTTTCGATATGTAGCTTTCATTTGTCTTCTTAACAAATGAAACATATTAGCTGGTGTAGTAACATCAGCTACAAACATATTATCTTTAGCACATAATTGAAGGTAACGTTCCATTCTCGCAGAAGAATGTTCTGCTCCTTGACCTTCATATCCATGTGGCAATAACATTACTAATCCATTCTGAAGCTTCCATTTATCCTCTGCAGAAGAAATGTACTGATCAATCATAATCTGAGCTCCATTACTAAAATCTCCAAATTGAGCCTCCCAAATTGCTAAAGTTTTTGGACTAGCCATAGCGTATCCGTAATCAAACCCAACAACTCCATATTCTGAAAGTAAAGAATTATAGATATAAAAGTCTCCTTGTTCTCCTTTTAGGTTATTCAATAGCAATACTTCCTCTTCACTATCCTCAACCTTTACAACAGCATGTCTGTGAGAAAAAGTTCCTCTCTCGACATCTTGTCCACTCATTCTAACATCATATCCTTCTTTAAGTAGTGATCCATATGCTAGTAATTCTCCCATAGCCCAATCCAACTGATCTTTCTCAAAAAACATTTTATGTCGTTGATCAATTAAACGCTCTATTTTACGAAGGAATTTCTTATCCGACGGTAATTTAGTAATAACCTCAGCAATCTCAGTTAGTGCTTCTTTAGAATATGTGGTATCCACAACTTCCATCATCTCATCTTCTTGAACTCTCGTAAATCCAGCCCACTCGTCTTGCATAAAAGGAGTGATTACTGTCTTTTCTTGTTTTCGAGAATCTTCTAACTCTTCTTCCAGAGATGCTTTATATTCTTTTTCAAGACCTGAAACATGATCCTGACTTATAATTCCTTCAGAAATTAATTTCGCTGCATAAATATCTCTAGGATTTTTATGTTTAGCTATTGCTTTATACAACTTAGGTTGCGTAAAACGTGGCTCATCACCTTCGTTATGACCGTATTTTCTATACCCTAGTAAATCTATAAATACATCACGCCCAAAATTCATTCTAAAATCAAGTGCAAAGTTTGTTGCGTGCACAACAGCTTCTGCATCATCAGCATTTACATGAAGTACAGGAGACAAGGTTACTTTACCAACATCTGTACAATAAGTAGATGAACGAGCATCTAAATAATTCGTAGTAAAACCTATTTGGTTGTTTACTACAATATGAATAGTTCCACCTGTCTTATATCCATCTAATTGTGCCATTTGGACAATTTCATACACCAAACCTTGTCCAGCTATAGCGGCATCTCCATGAACAACAATTGGTAAAACCTGTGATATATTATCTTTATAATACTTGTCCTGTTTAGCTCTAGTAATTCCCTCTACTACCGCTCCCACAGTTTCTAGGTGAGATGGATTAGGAGCAATATTCATATTAATAGCCTTTCCAGAATCTGTTTTTCGTTTAGAAGTCCATCCTAAATGGTACTTCACATCACCATCAAATACAGCTTCTTCATAATCTTTACCATCAAACTCACTAAATATATCTTTTGGACTTTTTCCAAAAATATTGGTTAGTGTGCTAAGACGACCACGATGTGCCATACCCATAACAAACTCCTTTACTCCCATATCTGCTGCTTTTTCTACTAAAGCATCTAATGCTGGGATTAAAGATTCTCCTCCTTCTAGGGAAAAACGTTTTTGTCCTACGTATTTGGTATGTAAAAAGCTTTCAAATGATACTGCTTGATTCAGTTTCTTAAGAATGTGCTTTTTCTGATCGGTAGAAAATTTAGTCCTATTGGTATTAAAATTTACACGATCCTGTATCCATTGTCTTTCTTCAGGATTTCGAATATACATATATTCGATACCTATGGCATCACAATATATTTGTTCTAAATGAACAATTATATTACTTAGTGTATTAGGTCCAACTCCAATAATCTCTCCAGCATTGAAAACCGTATTTAAATCGCCTTGACTTAAACCAAAATTCTCTAGAGCAAGAGAAGGGTGATACTTTCGTCGTTCTCTTACCGGATTTGTTTTGGTAAACAAATGACCTCTAGTTCTGTATGCATCTATAAGACGCACAACCTGAAATTCTTTTTGAAGATTTTCGGGAACAGCTACAGTAGTATCTCCCGATTCTTTTTCTATGTAAATTGTTTCCCCAGAGTCATCTGCACTTTCTAGTCCAAAATCAAATCCTTGAAAAAATGCTCTCCAACTAGGTTCTACACTATCTGGGTTTTGCAAATATTGATCGTATAAATCTGCAAAAAATGCGGTATTAGCCGCATTCAAAAATGAATATTTATCCATATGTAAGTATTCAACCGTCTTTTTATTATAAAACATCACAAAAATACAATAATTACAGTATATTGAGTATCGAATTATATATATTTATTGTAACATTTTTTTACCATTTTAACAATGAAAGTGTTTCTTATTCATAAAATCAAAATCATACTCTTAGTATCCTCAATGTTATTTTCCTTACAACAATGTTATTCTCAGGAAGACAATTTTTGGTCTAGAGTAAGAATTGGGGGTAATATAGGAATTGGATTTACAAACGACACTTTTAATGGAATCTTAGCTCCTTCTGCTATTTATGACTTTAACAATCAGTTTAGTATGGGATTTGGACTTAATTTTGGATACACCGATTCACGTAATTTTACAGCTACAAATTATGGTGCTAGTCTTATTACTCTTTATAACCCTTTTCCTTCATTACAGTTATCTGCAGAGTTCGAACAAATGGGAGTAAGTAGAAGTTTTGAAATCGAAGGTCAAGATATCAATGATGATTATTGGTATCCTGCTTTATTTATTGGAGCTGGTTATAGAATAGGTTTTGTTAGTGTCGGTTTACGATATGATGTATTATATGACGATAATAAAAGTATTTATGCTAGTGCTTATGCTCCTTTCGTGAGAGTATTTTTCTAAGAATCACAATACTACAGAGAAAAACACGTTTTTTATCTAGAAAAAAATGCCGGTTATCTAATATATAGCGGAAGCTCTATAGTTTTCCTGTATTTTTTCTACTTTTAATATCAATTACGATTAAAACCCCAAAATAAAATGAAAAACTATTTATTAATGCTATCCATTGCGATAGCAGTATCCTCGTGTTCTAGCAACAAAAAAACAGTAACTACAAAATTTGACCCCAACAATAATCCTTATTATGTAAAAAAAGAAAAAAAGGGATTAAGTGAGGTAAACGACCCTGAAATCCAAGGAAAAATCAATACGATTATCGAGGAACATCTTGGGATTTCGATATCTTCTATTGCTATTTCACCCATAACTCTAACTAATTCTGGATATCACTGGAAATTTATGAATGTAAGAAACGGTAAAAGTTTTATAGGATCTACTGACCTTAAATTTGAGTCTGTTAAAATAACAAAGAACAAGAAGAAACCGAATACTCAAGTATCTGATTTTTAAAAGATATTATTGTATTCTACCAGATATAAAAAATACATCGACGTTTTCTATTAGAATAGTTTTCTAGTTTCTTTTCTGCTTTTCTAAGAATCCTGTATTTGTATCGAACATCTTCTATGTCTTCTATGCAGGCACTTTTTTCAAGTGGAAGAGCATCAAAATATTTCTGATCCCAGTCAGCAAGTATTTTGCCATGCTTTCTTTCGAAACATTCTGCATTTTCTTTATTTTCGAAATACATTCTTTGTTCTGTAACTTCAATTACTTTTTCTGCACTTGCAGAAGAAACACCTTGACTACTTTCTTTATAAACAGTATTCATATATATTATTTCCGAAATCGAAGTCTTCAACTTTAATTTATCTCTATCTAGAAAATAATTCTCTAAAAAAACATCATTACCAAAACCTTGTTTATAAATATGAGTCATTAACCTTAATTTATCATTCAAATAATAAAGCTCGATTCTTCCTGATAAATCCTCTGAACATTCATAATATTTTGTTCTATTCTTTATTAAAGTATCCTTTGCAATAATTCTTTTTAAAAAAATTTCATAAGAATCATTAACCTCATTAAAACTCTCCTGTCCATATGAAGTACTCAGAAAAAACAATAACAATACAGGTATAAATATTTTCATAACAATAACTACTTATTTACAATTACACTAGATATTCATTATTTTTTTCTTAATAATTGTTTTTAATCGAAAAAATCAACAAATCATCCAATATTACACTTTAGTTTAATGTTTAAAGCATAATTTTATTATGTTAAACCAGTAATTTTAAATTATTAAACAAACTCATTATGAAAACAAAATTACTCATTGCTCTTTTAGGGTTTTCTATTATTAGTTGCTCTAGTTCTAAAGAAACATTAAAAGAAACAGATGCTATAACATCCACTCCAGAAAAAGTTCTTAAAAACGAAGCTAGCATAAATTCTGCGTCCAAAGAAATTAACCGTAAAATTAATAGTATAATTCAGAATTATCTAGGCGTACCTATTTCTTCTATAGCAAGATCCGATGTAAAAGAAACCGAACAAGGATATCAATGGAAATTTATGAATGTAAAAACGGGAGAAAACTTTATCGCTAATACCGATTTTAATTTTAACTCAATAAAAATCACAAAAAACAAAAGAAGTTAATATCGTAGTAACCTACAACTACTCTATTAATATTAATACGCAATTTTTTTGTCTCAACTAAGCGGAACCTGATTTAATTGTAAATCAGGTTTTTTTTATACATTTCTGTTCATTAATTGTTCTCCAAAAATTTGTAAAATTTTCTTTTTATCCTGTGAAATCGATAAATTATTTAAGACCTCAAAAGCTTTTTCTGTATATCTCTCAATTTCTATTCTTGTTTTTTCTTTTGCTCCAGTAGTTTCAAAAATACTTTTCACAGTTTGTATTTTCTCCGATGGATCTTCTGGGTTTAAAGAAAAAAGTCCTTCTAACTGCTTTTTTACACTATTATCTGCATTCTCCATTGCTTTAAGATACAAAAACGTCTTTTTGTTTTCGATAATATCCCCACCAACTTGTTTTCCAAAGGTAGCAGGATCACCAAAAGCGTCTAAGTAATCATCTTGTAATTGAAAAGCCAAACCAAGCAATCTCCCAAAATCATAAATCGCAGATTTACAAGTACTAGAAGCATCCGCTATAATTGCGCCCATTTGCATAGCTGCCGCAACCAGTACAGCAGTTTTATACTCAATCATTTTTAGATATTCTGGAATTGTAACGTCATCTCTTGTTTCAAAATCAATGTCGTACTGCTGCCCTTCGCATACCTCAATTGCAGTTTTAGTAAACAATTGTGCTAACTGCTTAAAAGTATCTCCTTCATAATTTTCAAAAAGCTGGTAAGCATTAATCAACATAGCATCTCCAGAAAGAATCCCCGTATTAATATCCCATTTTTCATGGACAGTTTCTTTTCCTCTTCTTAAAGGTGCATCATCCATAATATCATCATGAACCAAAGAAAAATTATGGAAAACCTCAATAGCCAAAGCTGCATCAAGAGCTTTTTCGTAGGACCCACCAAAAATTTCGGAAGTCATCAGCACCAAAACTGGTCTTAATCTTTTTCCTCCAAGCGTAAGAATATATGAAATAGGCTCATAAAGGTTTTTGGGTTCCTTTTGTATAGTATTCTCTGATAAATAATCTAAAAAATATCTTTGATAATCTGAAATGCTGTTCACTACTATTTTTTGCGCTAAGGTAAAATAAAAATTAAAAATCTGTTTAGTTAAAAACCTTATCTCTTCCCTAAATAAATATGCCCTATTTTCTTGAAACTAAAAGTCTTCAGATATCGATAAATCCCTGATAGTAATACTATAAAATTAACACAAGACAATATGAATGATAAAAAAAACACTTTTAAAACCTTTGCCCACCTCTTAATAATAACAATATTCAATACTTATGAAAGCACAAAATCTAATAACAACTTTAGAGCATATATAAGATCACCTAAAAACTATATAACAAACATCATTTTGTATCATATTGAATCTGAAGTAATATTCCACAATTAATAAGAAAAGTTGTCCTAATTGGATAACCTTTTTCGTCATAGATTACGCAAACGTATTAAACAACTCAACTCCTATAAATGACGGTTCAAGTTATTTCATTGTTAAAAAATTGTGAAACTTAGGAAACTTTTAATGTTTTTAAAGTTTCCTCATGTACATTTGCACAAAATAATTTAAACCCCAGATGAAGGAAAAAATAATTGAGAAAGCAAATGACATGTTCTTGAGCTTTGGTTTTAAGAGCGTTACTATGGACGACTTAGCTTCAGAATTAGGGATTTCTAAGAAGACGATCTATGCGCATTTTCAAAATAAAACAAAATTAGTTGAGGCAACTACCGATCATTTATTTTGTACAATTAGTGATGGTATAGATTCAATTTTAGAAGAAAACAAAGAACCGATAGAAGAATTATATGCAATTAAGGCTTTTGTCATGTATCATTTGAAAGATGAAAAAACCTCTCCTCAATACCAACTTCAGAAATACTATCCCAGAATTCATAGTAGTCTCAAAGTAAGACAATTCGAAACTATGCAAGAATGCGTGATCGAAAACCTAGAACGAGGTATAATAACAGGAGTTTTTAGAGAAAACATAGATATAGAAATTATTTCAAGATTATATTTTATGGGAATGACAGGAATAAAGGACCAAGAAATGTTTCCTCTCCAACAATTTCCAGTATCAAAATTAATGACAGATTATTTAGAATATCACGTACGTGGTATCGCCACAGAAAAAGGATTAAAAATTTTAGACAACCTATTAAAACAACCATAAATTATGAGAAACAACCTTTGGTCGATATGTTTCTTTAGCTTATTTACGACATTTTCTTTTGCGCAGGAAACTCCTGTTTCTTCCCAATATTCATTTACATTAGATGAAGCAATTGAATTTGCATTAGAAAATAGTTATCAGTCTATCAATGCTAGACGAGATGTAGCTAAAGCTTTAAAGCAAAAATGGGAAACCACAGCAACCGGTTTACCACAAATTAATGCTGCGATTGATTATCAAAATCAATTAAAGCAACCTGTTTCTTTACTGCCAGCATCAGCTTTTGACAGTAGAGAAAGTACTATTAATACTGTTGAAGAATTCTTTGACTTAACCGCTAATGGTTCTCCTGACCCACTTGATGGTTTTATACCAGTAGTTTTTGGAACTAAACAACAATTAGCAGCAAGTGCTACATTATCGCAATTACTTTTTGACGGATCTTATCTTGTTGGTTTAGAAGCTGCTAAAAGTTTTTTGCAGTTTACTAATGATTCTCAAGAAAAAACTCAACTTAATGTTCGAGAGAGTGTTATTAATGCCTATGGTAGTGTTTTAGTATCTCAGGAAAGTGTTAAAATACTTCAGAATAACAAAGCTGCATTAGAAAAAAACTATGAAGAAAGAAAAAAGATTTTCGAAAATGGGTTAGCAGAGGAAGAGGACGTAGAGCAGTTACAAATCACACTACTGCAAATTACCAATCAATTAAATAATGCAGAACGATTATCAAAAATTGCTTTACAAATGTTTAATCTGACCATTGGGATAGATGTAGATTCTAACACTGTTTTATCTGAAAATCTTGATAATTTAACTATTAAAAATACCGATACATCTGTTGGACTAAAACCTTTTATGATTGAAAATAATGTTGACTACAGACTAGGATATTTATTAACTGAACAAAGAAGACTGGAATTGAAATTAGAAAAAAGTAGAGCTTTACCAACATTATCAGCTTTTGTCAACTATGGTACCCAAGCCAATAGTGATTCTTTCACGTTTCTAGAAAATGATCAACGATGGTTTCAGTCTTCTATTCTAGGAGTAAGCTTAAATATTCCAATCTTTAGTTCTTTAGGACGAAGTGCTAAAACACAAAGAGCAAGAATTGCTTTTGAACAAGCAAACACATCTTTTATTGAACAGCAACAACAAATCCAACTTCAGTACAATTCGACGGTAAGTGATTATCAACTATCGTTGGAAACTTATGAAACCTCTAAACAAAACCTTTCGTTAGCAGAAAGAATAGAAAACAAAAACCAAATAAAATATACAGAAGGATTGGCTTCAAGTTTTGAATTAAGGCAAGCACAACTACAATTATACAGCGTACAACAAGAACTATTGCAAGCTATGCTCACCATTATAAACAACAAGGCCAAACTAGAAACAATACTTAATACACCAAATAACTAAACATACTCATGAAAAAATTAGTATTCATATTCTCCATGTTACTTATTCTTGCTTCTTGCGGACAAAAAGATGGCAAGTCTATTGAAAAAGTTATAGAAAAAGGAGATCTAACCGCGATCAGAGCAAAACGAAGTGAAATCGTAGCAGAACAACAAGCTATAGCTGATAAGCTAAAGCAATTGGATGAAGCTATTTCGTCTCTTGACAGTATCAAAAAACTTCCTTTGGTAACGACAATTACAGCTAAAGACACATTATTTAATCACTATTTAGAGCTTCAAGGAAGTGTCGAAACCAAAAAGAATATCGTTTTATATCCCGAAGCTGCTGGAACACTTGTTCGAGTTATGGTAAAAGAAGGACAACGAGTTTCCAAAGGTCAGATTTTAGCTAGGATAGATGATGGAGGGCTAAGCCAACAAGTTGCTCAAATGGAAGTTCAAGCAGAATTAGCTAAAACAACTTATGAGCGTCAGAAAAAACTATGGGAACAAAAAATTGGTTCTGAAATTCAGTTCCTGCAAGCTAAAACAAATTACGAGTCTTCAAAAAATGGTGTAGACCAAATGAAACGTCAATTAGCAAAAGCAACGGTGACAGCTCCATTCTCAGGGATAGTAGATGATGTTATGGCGGAGCAAGGAAGTGTTGTTGCTCCAGGACAGACGGAATTGATACGTATTGTAAATCTAAATGATATGTATATAGAGGTAGAAGTTCCTGAAAGTTATATTTCGAGTATTGTAAAAGGGAAAGAAACTAAAGTCTATTTTCCAGTTTTAGGAAAAACAATCGATACTAAAATTCGTCAAGTAGGTAACTACATCAACCCAAATAACCGCTCTTTTACGGTTGAAATATCAGTACCTAATAAAGATGGGGTTATTAAACCTAATCTTACTGCTAAGGTAAAAATCAACGATTACACAAGCGAAAAAGCAATCTTAATTCCTCAAAGTATTATTTCAGAAAATTCTGAAGGAGACCAGTACGCTTATATAACGGCTGGAAAAGACGCTAAAAATATAGCAGAAGCTAAACGTACGATTGTAAAAACAGGGAGAACCCAAGGAGATTATATCGAAATTCTTGATGGAATCACTAATGGAGATGATATTATAAGTGAAGGTGCAAGAAGTGTTAAAGATGGTCAGAAAGTAGAAATCATAAACTAAAGTCTTATGGAAGTAAATAAGAAAAAAGTAGATAAAGAATTTAAATTATCGTCCTGGGCAATAGACAACCCAACTACTATCTATGTAATGATGGCGATTTTCTTCATTCTTGGGTTATCAGCATATTTCTCTATGCCCAGAGAAAATTTCCCAGAAATAAATGAAACCAAAATTTATATCAGTGTTCCATATCCAGGAAATACCTCGGAAGATATAGAAAGATTAATTATAGATCCTCTAGAAGATAAATTAAAGAATCTTGGTGGAGTTGTAGAAATAGTATCTACATCACAAGAGGATTATGGTATTATTACCGTAGAGTTTGAAGAAAAATTTACTGTTGCAGAGGCCAAACAAAAAGTTAAGGACGAAGTAGACTCAGAAAAATCAAATGAAGACTGGCCTACATTTAACGGAGCTAAAGTAGAGCCTAATGTTTTTGATTTGAGTATCTCTGAAGAAACTCCAATTATGAACATCAATATTACTGGAGATTATCCAGTTGACAAACTCAAGTTGTTTGGAGAATATCTCGAGGATGAAATTGAAGATCTAAAAGAGATCAAAGGTGTAGATATTAGAGGTGCACAGGAAAAAGAAGTAGAAGTAGCGGTTGATATCTATAAAATGATGGCTGCAAAAGTAAGTTTTGACGATGTTCTGAATACCATTAGAAATGGTAACATTACCATGTCTGCTGGAAATATGATTACCAGTGGACAACGAAGAACTATCAGAATCCTTGGTGAGATAGATGAACCCTCTGAACTGGATAATTTTGTTGTTAAATCTCAAGATGGAGCAGTATACCTTAGAGATATTGCAAAAGTTACTTTTAAAGAAGAAGACAAAACTACGTATGCTAGAGAGTTTGGTGATAATGTAGTAATGCTAGAAGTTAAAAAACGTTCTGGGAAGAACATGGTAGAAGCTGCTGATCAAATTAAAGTGATCGTTGCAGATGCAGAAGAAAATGTTTTCCCGACGGATTTAAATATTAGTATTGCTAATGATCAATCTACTAAAACCATTAATCAAGTGGATGATCTTGTAAACAATATCATCTTTGGAATTATTCTGGTTGTGGGTGTATTAATGTTTTTCTTAGGGTTTAGAAATGCCTTGTTTGTTGGATTTGCAATACCCATGTCAATGTTTATATCCTTTATGATTTTATCATTATTAGGATATACTATGAATACCATGATTCTTTTTGCATTAATTATGGGATTAGGAATGCTAGTAGATAACGGTATTGTGGTTGTAGAAAATGTATACCGTTTGATGGAAGAAGAAGGCATGTCTAGAATTGAAGCTGCAAAAAAAGGAATTGGAGAGATTGCATTTCCTATTATTGTTTCGACTCTGACAACCGTTGCTGCTTTTGTGCCTCTTGGTATGTGGCCAGGTGTAATGGGTCAGTTTATGATTTATTTCCCAATTACTCTATCCGTTGTATTAGGATCATCCCTTTTTGTAGCAATCTTTTTTAACTCCATGTTAGTTTCTAGATTCATGGACATTGGAGAAAAAGAATTAACCGTAAAACAATTGATACGTCTAAGTTTAATTCTTGGTGGATTTGGAATATTTATAATGATTGTTGGTGGTCCAGCTAGAGGTCTTGGTACTTTAATGATATTTACCGCGATCATGTTCTGGATCTACAAGTACCTTTTAAAAAGAATGGCTACTTTTTTCCAAACAAGGATTTTGACTTGGTTAGAAAACACTTATCAACGCTTTCTTTCGTTTGCGTTAAGAGGATGGAGAACCTATGCATTTGTTATTGGAACATTCCTACTATTGTTTGTAGTATTTGGAGCATTTGGTGCATCCGTTGGAAGTCAGCGAACTAAAGTAGAATTCTTTCCAGATAATACCCCAAATCAAATCATTGTATATATAGAATATCCACAAGGAACGGATATAGAAAAAACGAATAAAATCACTAAGGAAATTGAGAATCGTGTATATGCCATCATAAATGATCAGGAATATATAGAAGGCGAAGATCATAACTTTTTGGTAGAGGCCGCCGTATCGCAAGTAGGTGAAGGTGCTGGAAATCCTCAAACAGATGGCGGTAGCAGTGCAGAAATGCCACATCGTGGTAAGATCATTGCCGCTATGAGAGAGTTTAAATTCAGAAAAGGAAAAGATTCTGAAGAATTACGATTCAAAGTACAAAAAGCATTAAAAGGAATTTATCCTGGTGTTGCTATTTCTGTAGAAAAAGATGCTGTAGGTCCACCAGCTGGATATCCTATAAACATCGAAATCGAAGGAAAGGATTATGATGAATTGATTACTATCGCGGAACGTATGCGAAACTTCATCAATGAAAAAAATATTCCTGGTATCGAAGAGTTAAAAATAGACGTAAACAAAGGAAAACCTGCAATGCAAGTAGCGGTTGATCGCCAAAAAGCTGGAGAACTTGGAGTAGCAGCAGGTCAGGTAGGAAATCAATTACGTCGTTCTATTTTTGGTGAAAAAGCAGGTGTCTACAAAAAAGAAGGAGAAGATTATGATATCTATGTTCGTTTTGATAAAAATGATCGCTATAACACCAGCGCTTTATTTAATCAAAATATTACGTTTAGAGATCAGGCAACCGGTAGACTTAAAGAGATTCCTGTTTCTGCAGTGGCCTCTAAAAAGAACACTTCTTCTTTTAGTGCGATCAAGCATCGTGATACCAAAAGAGTAGTAACTGTATATTCTGGATTACAACCTGGTTATACAGATGCTGGAGCTATTGTAGCACAAATAGAAACGGAAATGGCGAGTTTTAAAAGGAAACCAAGCAGTGTTAAAATCAACTATACGGGTCAGATCGAAGAGCAAAATAAGCAAATGGAGTTTTTAATGGGAGCCTTTTTTGCTGGATTAGGACTTATTATGTTAATACTTATTTTCCAATTTAGCTCTATCTCTAAACCAACCATTATTATGATTGCTATCTTCTTAAGTTTTATAGGAGTTTTTGGAGGAATTCTAATCACTGGGGCAGCATTCGTAATTATGATGACCATGATGGGAATCATATCTCTAGCAGGGATTGTAGTAAATAATGGGGTGGTACTTCTTGATTATACACAATTATTGATTGATCGTAAGAAAGTAGAACTCAATATTCCGGAAAATGAACATCTTGCTAATGATGAAGTAATGAAACTAATCGTAAAGGGAGGAAGAGCACGTCTTAGACCTGTAATTCTTACTGCAATTACTACGGTATTAGGTCTGATTCCTTTAGCGGTTGGATTTAATATTGATTTCTTCTCATTATTTGCCAATTTTGACCCTAAGATTTATATCGGTGGAGATAATGTTATTTTCTGGGGACCTCTTGCTTGGGCAGTAATTTATGGATTAATTATAGCTACCTTCCTTACTCTAATTATAGTACCTTGTTTGTTCTTTATGGTACACAAGGTAAAGGTTTGGTTTAGTAAAAAAAGAGATGCTAAAACAATAATTACTGAAGAACCAGATCTTGAAGATGATGAGGGTGGTGAAATTCCAATACCATCTACAACATAAATAAAAACTTAATTTTAAATAAAAAACGCTGCAAATATGCAGTGTTTTTTATTTAAAATTAATACATAATTATCAAAAGATATTGTGAACATTTATAGTCAATATTTTTTACCATATATTACCACTATATTAGACATTACCTATCTATCGGTAGGGTTCAATATCTTTTTAAACCCAGAATCTAAGAATCTTCAGATTATTAAAACAGAACACAATTAAAATGGCTGTCGTTTGATAATCTTTTATAATCGTGATATTATTCACATCGACCGCCGTCAATAATACGCCAATTACTTTCATTGACTAAAATGGCTTTTGCAGCAGCAGCTTCATCAGAACAAAAAGTGGCTGGAAAAGAATCAAAAAAGACATTATTTTGCCGTGTTTGATTAGCAAAACTAATAAGTAATTTGTCATAATTTTCTGTTGACAAAGCACTATTTTCAAACATAATAGCTGCGTTAGAAACGTTAGAAATATTCCAATTACTTATATCAGGGTTTGCAGATTCTGCATTAAAAAACGCACCTCTTAGACTGGTTACATTACCTATTTCCCAATCGCTAACATCAGGGTTGACAATAAGAGCATTCGCAAATATCCCTTCCATATTAGTAACGCTTGACAAATCAGGAATATCAGTAGCCAGAATTTTAAGATTTTCACAGGATGCAAATGCACTTTCCATAGAAAGCCATATCCCTGTTCCCCATTGATCCACAGAGATAATATTATTAGCTTCATCTCCTTCAACACCTCCTCCAAAATTTATTGCAGGAAAAGTCCCAGTTATACGTATAGTACGTTCCACATTGGTATCAAAAATACGGGTGACATTTCCTGTTATTCCAGATTCATCTACAATACCATCGTTGTTCCAATCCACATTGTAATTATAGGTGAATTCTGGATTTGTAGGAATGGTAATTTCATTGGCAAACCAGGTTGTTATAAATTCTATTCCTGTAGCTGTTCCTAAACTGATTGTAACTATTACCGTAAATTCTTGAGTACTTCCGTCTTCTGCAACTACGGTATAAGTCACCGGGTTTGTAAAATCTTGCGCAACTCCATCAGCAGGAACTACACGTAACCCAGTATGCTCAATATCCGGAGTTAAAGCTGTAATATCTGTTCCTGAATCTAACTCAAAAGTAATCGTATTAGTATCGATAGTACCTTGTTGCCCATTAATACTAAACAAAGTAATATCATTAAGATTGTTTAGTATCTGACCGTCATCATCTTTAGCGCAGGATATACATAGTAAGAATAGACAAATGTAAAGAGATAATGTTTTCATTTTATGTGTTTATAATTAATTGATGCCCCAAATAAACCTTGATAAGAATATTAAAGCAAAATAAAATGTATGAAAAGGAAAAAATAAGGTTAAAAGGGAAATAAAAACCTCTTAAATAAGCCCTTCAATTGTCTTTTCAGTATCATCTCTTTTACGCCTCCCCCTATTTTATTTGGCGCATTAATTAAATAACTAAAAATCTATTTACTATAACTGTTTAGATCTATCTTTAAAACTAACATAACAAAAAACGCCGCTAATTGCGGCGTTTCTAATTTCAAAATAATATAAAATGATTATTGATTTTCTGACAACGGTATTGGTAAAACATTAAATACTTGATCTCCTGCTCTATCAATAGGTAACGTATTAGACAATCCATATCTTCTTAAATCAAACATTCTATGATTCTCTGCCCATAAAGAATAACGTCTTTGATTTAAAAGTTCCGTTGTTAGATCTCCTGATGTTTGAGCACCAGCATAATCTACTAAACCGGCTGCATTACGAATTACATTCAATGCATCCTCTGCATCTTGTAAATTATTAGCCAATATACTTGCTTCTGCATATAACAATATCAATTCTTCATTTCTAAGAATGTCAATTGGTGTTACATTCGATGCATATAATCTCGTTTCATTTGTTCCATTGAGTCCATCCTGAGCACTTGGCATTGGTCTAACCGCTGCTTTAGATGCTACTCGTGTATCACCTGCTTCAGCATCATTTATCCAACTATCGTGAACAATAATCTGATCCGCATTATTTGGTTCCTCAGCGGATGTGGAAGGTGAACGAAAAACACCATTAGGTAGATCTCCAGCTCCTAATCCAAAAACATATTTAGGCCCATTGGTTAAACTTCCCATAAGATCAAAATAAGAGTTTGATAGTTCTGAAAGAGCACCAGTTCCATCTCCTGCATATACTGCAGCAAGGGCGGCTACCCCTCTATTAAATAAAATGAATTCATCAATAGTGATTTGACTATTATCATCACGTACATCATCTCCCATCTCACCCGATGTATCTATTAAATTACCAAAACCTGAAATAGGGAATAAGAATTGATCTAAAGAAGTAAATCCACTTAAATCATTTTCAGCTTCGTCTAACAAGTTTCTAATTTCTACAAGTGCGGCATCAAATTCTAAAAAAGGACCAGGATTATCCGGATCTGCTACATCAATTCTTGCCGTACCATAGGATTTCAAAATCTGAATAAGCTCATATGCAATATAAGTTTTAGCAAAACCTCGATATCCATTTTTATCCATTTCCTCTATAACCTGTGTGTTATCCAATGCTTCTAATAAGACATTTGCATTTTTGATACATCTATAACTTCCAACAAACTGAGCGGTACTATAAAAAGAATTATCATCCAATTGAATTCCATTTTTCCCTAATAAATCACCCGTATTTCTAGGATCTGCATCAAATAAATATAGCTCTCTTGCTAACGTACCACTAGTCGTTGTTTCTATACCAAGACCTTCTCTCGAACTAGCTTGAACTCCAATTATTAATTCATTAAGTTGTCGTAAAGAAGCATTAGATTCTACACCTTCAAGACTTGGCCCATTAGGATCTATATCCTCATCAAAAGAACACGATGCTGCTACCAAAACCAGTAAAACAAGCATCATATGATATTTCGTTTTCATTATTAATCTATTTTTCATTATCGCTTATTTTAAAAATTAACATTTAAATGGAAGTAAAATTGTTGCGAACTAGGGAAAGGAGTTACCTCTATACCACTAGATAAACCTGCTCCTCCATTTACAGAAACTTCAGGATCATAACTACTATAATTAGTAATTGTAAATAAGTTTCTACCTGACACTCCTAGTTTTATACCTTCCACTACTTCTCCAAAAAGTCCTTCTATAATATTTGAAGGGAATCTATAATAAATCGATGCTTCTCTTAGTCTTACATATCCCGCATCTTCTATAAAACGTTCAGCATTGGCAGCTGTTCCCAATCTAGCTTGTCCTTCTGGAGTTTCTAAATCCGGCGAGGTCTGTCCCAAATCGGTAAGAAATCTAGATAAATTTAGGTTTTCTCCACCTTCTTTCCATTGTAATAAAAATGAAACATCTATTTGTTTGAATAATGTAAACTGGTTATTAAATGCCATCTGGAAGTCTGGCTCCACATTTCCCACTTGTTTTAAACTTGCTTCTAATGGACCATCTCCATCTGGATCTATATTACCAACAATCTGTGTTACAGGCTGTCCTTCTTCAATAAAAAAGGTACCTAAACCAGTTCCAAAACCAGCACCAGGTTGTGCAAATGCAGGAACGTCTAAACGGGTAACTTCGGATCGATTAAAGTAAAACTGAATTCCAGTATTCCAAAAGAAATTATCACTTCTATAAACATCTCCTCTTACCGCTAATTCTAAACCTTGATTTACCAAATCTGCTAAATTTGTTGTTTCAGTAGTAAAACCAGATGAAGCTGGTACATTTCTAGATAATATCAAATCGCTAACTTTTCTATTATAATAAGAAGCTTCAAAAGAAATTCTACTATCCAATAGTCCTAGATCTAAACCTACCTCAAATTCGGCTGAAGTTTCAGGTTCTATATCTCTATCACCTCGAAATTCAACACTCAAGCCTCCATTACCTCCAATATTACTTGGCTCTAATCTTGTATATATTGAACCAAAAGCTGCAGAAGATCCTGTTTCTCCATAAGCACTTCTTATTTTTAATTGATTAATTGCTTCAATATTCCAAAAATCGAAGTTTGCTACATTTACAGCAAGAGAAGCTTTAGGAAAACCATAGAACTTGTTTTGATCTCCGTTTAATGTAGACTTATCAAAACGGTATCCTAACGTAGCTATAATTTGATCCTTATAATTACCTTCGACTTGAGCAAAATAACCAAAATCTTTCTGATTTGATCTTTCTTGTTCAATAACCTGATTTACAGATTGATCAACACTAGTCTGTCCTCCAAATAAATTAGACCCTCTACTA
The DNA here is from genome assembly GCF_943733665.1 of Aquimarina sp. Aq107. Taxonomy (NCBI): domain Bacteria; kingdom Pseudomonadati; phylum Bacteroidota; class Flavobacteriia; order Flavobacteriales; family Flavobacteriaceae; genus Aquimarina; species Aquimarina sp. Aq107. Next base: position 4,287,436 of record NZ_OX030782.1, read on the forward strand.
TTTACTAAATTTGCTTGTTGTTCTAAATAACTAACTCCTCCTTGTGTGGTAAGATTAAAATCCCCTTCTAATGCGGTATGATCCCACACGGCCAGTGCTAATAGGTTAAACTGAGTAAAATTATTCCTTCCTTCTGCAACAAAACCTTCTTGATTCCCCACCTGAGCCTGATGTGTTTCAGGAACATATACGTAAGTCTCATTTGCTAAATAATCAACTCCTCCATTCACTACAAATTTTACTCTATCATTTTCTTTAGTTAGTAATTTAGTGGTGAATTTGACCCCTTGAATAAATCTATTATTAGAATCTTCATTTTTCGCTTGATCTCTAACAAAAATTGGATTTCCAGGATAATTTGGATTGTTAGGGTAATTACCATCTGCATCTGGAAATAAATTATTCCAAGGTCTAGTAAATGCTAAAGTATAACCAAAACTTAATCCCCCTTCATTTTCATTTCCTGTAAAACTTCTACTAGAATTACTTCTTACATAGTTAGAGGATAAAGAAACATCGAAAATGTCCGAGATTTTATGATCTATATTACTTCGAATGGAAAATCTATCAAAACCTGTCCTTTGGATAATCCCTTCTTCATCACGGTAAGAACCACCTATATAAAACCGAGTCTTATCATTACCTCCGCTAGCACTTAATTTTGTTTCTGAGATAAAACCTACATTTCCATAGATTTCATCTTCATAATCAATTAATCCACCGTTCTGAATAGCATTGTTAAAAGCAGCAACTTCTGCTTCTGCCGCAGCTCTTGATCTTGCTTCAGCCTCTGGATCATCTGGATTAGGTGTGAAAAATGCATCAAATACACTTGTAGCCGTCCAAGGGCGCAATCCTAGTCTATTTTGTATAACATTGATCCCTGTATCCTGACTAAATCTAATTTTAGTTTTTCCACCTTTTCCTTTTTTAGTAGTAATAATTACTACCCCAGCATTTGCTCTCGTTCCATAAATTGCCGCAGCAGAAGCCCCTTTTAATATTTCAATATTTTCTATATCATTGGGATCTATATCCGCCAGTCGGTTTCCAGCATTCTCTTCATTCTCTCTATTAGCTCCCGATGCAAAACGAAGCCCCGAAGGTACCTCTACATTATTAATATATACTCCATCTACTATAAATAGTGGTTGATTATTTCCATTAATCGATGATATACCTCTTAATCTTAATGCAGTGCCTCCTCCTGGCGCTCCAGACGAAGCGGTAATATTAACACCTGTTACCTTACCATATAATGCACCGTCTACAGTTGTTTGTCCAGTATTACCAACTAACTCTTCAGAAGATACAGTAGAAACAGCATTAGCAAGATTAGCTCTTTTTATAGATGAACCTAATCCAGTAACCACCACTTCTTCTAGTGACTCAGTAGATTCGCTAATTTGAATTGTGATATTATCTGCTTTAGAAACATCTACCATTTTAGTCGAAAAACCAAGAGCAAATACTCTTAATCGTGCCGGTAATGAACCTACGGTAATTGAAAAATTACCATCAATATCACTGGCAGTACCATTATTCGTACCATTCTCTACGATATTTACGAATGGTGCTCCTTCACCGGTACTTTCAATAACTACTTTTCCGGTAATAGTTTCCTGAGCAAAAAGCATGACAGGAAAGAAAAACAAGAATAGCAAAAGCCCCTTGCTAGTTTGTGTTTGTTTTTTCATAATGATTTGTTTATAAGTTTGGTTAAATCTATTAAAACATTCTTATAAAAAAAAGTTAAAACTAACATATGTTAGTTTAGAAAACAATGATTATCAATAAGTTATAAGTAAAAACCGTAAATATTATACAGTAAATACGTAGTCCTTTTTTAAGATAAACTATTAATAATTATACTATTCATTTTCAGAGAAACTCAATTACAATTAATATTAAACTTCTTATTTTTGCAGCCTTAACAAACAACTATGTATAGAAGTCATTCTTGTGGTGAATTACGCACCTCCGATATCAATAAAGAAGTAACCTTATCTGGATGGGTCCAAAAAGTAAGAGACAAAGGATTCATGATATGGGTAGACCTAAGAGATCGTTATGGAATAACGCAACTAATCTTTGATGAAGAACGCACTCCTTCGGATGTTATGGAGCATGCAAAAACTCTTGGGAGAGAATTTGTAATACAAGTCAAAGGAACTGTAATAGAAAGGGAATCTAAAAATCCAAATATCCCTACTGGTGATATCGAGATTTTAGTGCAAGAATTGCAAATTTTAAATGAAGCATTAGTTCCACCTTTTACTATTGAAGATGAAACTGATGGAGGTGAAGATATCAGAATGAAGTATCGATATCTTGATATAAGAAGAAACCCTGTAAAAAATAGCCTGATGTTTCGTCATCAAGTTGCTATGAAAGTTCGTAACTATTTATCAGAAGATGGTTTTATAGAGGTAGAAACGCCTTATTTGATAAAATCAACCCCAGAAGGAGCTAGAGATTTTGTTGTTCCATCTCGTATGAATGAAGGTCAGTTTTATGCTTTACCTCAATCTCCACAGACTTTTAAGCAACTATTGATGGTTGGAGGAATGGATAAATATTTTCAGATTGTAAAATGTTTTAGAGATGAAGATTTAAGAGCGGATAGACAACCAGAGTTTACTCAGATTGACTGCGAAATGGCATTTGTTGAACAAGAGGATATTCTAACTATTTTTGAAGGACTTACTCGTCATTTAATTAAAGACATTAAAGGTCAGGACATTACTGATTTTCCAAGAATGACTTATGACGAAGCCATGAGAACGTATGGTAATGATAAGCCAGATATCCGTTTTGGAATGAAATTCGGAGAACTAAACGAGGTAGCTCAACATAAAGAATTCAAAGTTTTTAATGATGCCGAATTAGTAGTTGCAATTGCTGTTCCCGGAGGAGCTTCTTATACTAGAAAAGAAATTGACAAACTAATAGATTGGGTAAAACGTCCACAAGTAGGAGCACTAGGAATGGTGTATGTAAAATGTAATGAAGATGGAAGTTACAAATCATCCGTGGATAAATTTTATGACCAATCTGATTTATCCAAGTGGGCAGAAACTACTGGTGCAAAACCTGGAGATCTTATTTGTGTACTATCAGGGCAAGCAACTAAAGTAAGAGGACAGTTAAGTGCATTAAGAATGGAACTGGCAGAAAGATTAGGATTAAGAAATCCTGAGGAATTTGCTCCATTATGGGTAGTTGATTTCCCTCTTTTAGAATGGGATGAAGATACAGAACGATATCATGCAATGCATCACCCCTTTACATCTCCAAAACCAGAAGACATACCTCTTTTAGATACTAAACCAGGTGATGTTAGAGCAAATGCTTATGATCTGGTATTAAATGGTAACGAAATTGGTGGTGGATCTATTCGTATTCATGATAAAGAAACGCAAGCATTAATGTTTGACCATCTAGGTTTTACTCCCGAAGAAGCAAAAGAACAATTTGGTTTCTTAATGGATGCCTTTCAATATGGAGCTCCTCCGCACGGAGGAATAGCTTTTGGATTTGATAGATTGGTAGCGATACTTGGAGGTCAGGAAACCATTAGAGATTTTATTGCTTTCCCCAAAAACAATAGTGGTCGAGACGTAATGATAGACGCTCCTGCTAATATTGATCAAGAACAACTCAAGGAATTAAACATAAAACTAGATTTATAAAATAAAACATCCCGCCGAAAGCGGGATTTTTTATTACCTTTAATCTAAACCTTGAATATCCATAGATGCCAGCTAAAAAAAAGACGCTACTACATAGGTTTTTGATTTGGCGATATCGTCATATCTCCAATAAAAACTTTGTTCTTATTTTAAGTGTCTTTGTTGGTTTTTGTGCCGGTCTCATTTCTCTTTTACTTAAGAACATTACACACCTAATACAGGTAGTTTTGGAAAGTGATATTATCTCATGGCAAACATCTTTTTATTTTATTATTCCAATGATTGGGCTCCTGATCGTTTACATTATTACAAAATTCATAGTCAAAAAGAGTGTAAAATCTGCTATTCCAATGATTTTATATTCTCTTTCTAAAAAAGATGGAAAAATAAAGCCATTAAGTGGTTATTTACCACTCCTTCTATCTCCAATTACTGTAGGTTTTGGTGGTTCTGTAGGATTACTTGGCCCCGCTGTTGGGTCTGGTTCTACATTAAGTTCTAATCTTAGCTCACTATTTAAGTTAGACACCAAAACGCGTTTTTTATTAATTGGCTGTGCTGCTGCAGGAGCGATTTCCGCTGTTTTTAAATCTCCTCTTGCTGGGTTAGTGTTTGCCGTAGAAGTATTTAGTCTTGACCTTACCTTAACTTCATTATTACCATTATTATTTGCTTCCGTTTCATCGATTATTACTTCTTATTTCTTTTTAGGAGATGAAGTATTGTTCAGTTTTGATGTTCTAGAAAAATTTGATATTTACGATACTCCTTTTTACATTATTCTCGGAATTGGAACAGCAGTTGCTTCTATTTATTTTACTAAAATGTACTTCGGAATTCTTCATTTTTTTGATCGTTTTCCCAAAAAAATTCATCGTTTACTTATTGGTGGTTTTGCTATTGGTATTATGCTATATTTTATTCCACCACTTTACGGAGAAGGATTAAGTTTTATTAATGATCTTTTAAATGGAAATCACCTTGCAGCTATAGGAAATACTCCTTTTGATACCATGACAGACAACATCTGGATGATCATTGCTTTGCTTACAGGTATAACAATTTTTAAAGCAATTGCGATGACGGCAACATTTGGTGCTGGTGGTTCTGGAGGGATTATAATCCCCACTATGGTAATGGGCAGTGCATTAGGCAATGTAGTCTCCAAAATAATCAATAATCTCGGTATTGGCATTCAAGTATCTGAAGCCAATTTTACTTTATTAGGAATGGCTGGCCTTATAGCCGGTGTATTACACGCTCCTCTTACTTCTATTTTTCTTATAGCTGAAATTACTTCTAGTTATGAATTATTTGTACCATTAATGATTACAACAGCTATATCATTCATTATTTCAAAAAATAGTATCGAGCATAATATTTATACAAGAGAGCTTGCAGAACAAGGATTATTACTTACACACGACAAAGATCAAACCGTTCTTACGCTAATGAAATTAGATGATTGTATCGAAACTAACTTCATTCCTGTTAATCCTGAACATACTTTAAAACATCTACTCAGCGAAGCTGTTGCTAAATCCAATAGAAATTTATTTCCTGTTGTTGATGAATCTAATACTTTATTAGGGATTGTAAAATTAGATAACATCAGGGATATTATGTTTGATATTTCTCTGTACCATAAAACTACCGTTGCTATGTTGATGACCCAACTAGAAACTATGATTGTTTATGAAGAGGACGATGCAAAAACTGCAATGCGGAAATTTCAAGACACTGGGGCTTGGAATCTTCCTGTAGTCAAAAACGGAAGGTATTATGGTTTTATTTCCAAATCAAAATTATTAACCGCTTATCGAAGAAAACTTATTAATTTCACTAGATAAATACCTTTTCAAAGAATTTAGATAATAAAATAAATCCCACTAAGAATTTATCTTAGTGGGATTTAAACATCAAAAAAAGAGATGTTATTTTTTGATTAATTGAACAATTTCATTTCGTCCATCCAAAATTATTTTTATCAAATACATTCCTTGAACCAGGTTAGGTGTTTCTATACTAATAATATTCTCTCGAACCTCTACTCCATCATTACTCATTACCTTTTTTCCTAGAATATTATATATTTCTACTTGCACATCTTTTAATCTTACATTAGTCATTGGAAAAGAAATTTTTACAGAGTTTGTAAAAGGATTTGGCCAAACTTTTGCAAAAGCTAGATTTGGTAAATCAATCGTATCTACTCCTAAAGTTTGAGAAATAGGTTCGCCAATTAATACTAATCCAAAACTTGTTCCAAAACTAACGGTGCCATTAGTAACTGTTCCTAACGATCCAGAAAAGTAATCTTGTAATTCTGTTCCGTCTTCCCACATACCAAATACATCCAAAACTCCAGTAAAGTCATTATCATTACCCGTGTAGACAAGAGCTTTATCTTGAAAGCCATTTTTATCATATTCTCTCTTAAAAGTATAAGGAGTGTCTTGTAGTTTTGTATGTTTTCCTGCTCCTACAGAAATATGTTCTCTTCTAAACTTACCTATTTTCTGATAATGTGTTAATGTTAGCGAAGCAACAGAATTCGGATTAGTAAGTTCATCAAAATTCATATTAGAGCGTAATGTAGCATCTCCTGTAGCACCACCACCTGGAGTAAGTGTTCTAGAAGTTTCATCTCCATAATATATCTGTGCCGGCCCTGGTGTTAATAATAATTTGGTACCAGCTTCAAAAGTCTTTTGTCTATTCCTATCAAACACTTCTTCAGTATCATGATTGGTTAAAAAATTCATTGCACTTTTTCCTTCTCCTAATTGATTTTGTAATAAATTATCATATCTACTAAAAATACTTTCCAAACCTTCATCCGCATTAAACCTAAACTCAAAGTTAATTAAGTTTGCAAACCCATTGTTATAATAATCTACATTAAAACCATCTCCTGTAAAGTTTCTTCCCATTGTGGGAGCATTATAATTAAAGACTTCCCCAGTCATCCAAAAATCAAGATCGTCTAACTTTTTGCTAGAGTTGTTAGTTTTCCATTCTCTTAAGGCAATGATACCTTCTGCCTCCAACTCTTTCCATACAGCTTCTTCTACGTGTTTTACAGTATCTACTCTAAAACCATCTACTCCATATTTTCTAACATAGTCAGTGAGCCATTTAATAATATAACTTCTTGGAGATCTAGACTTACCTGTTCTATTAAAAAAATCATTCAGTTCATTTTCTTCTCGTTCTCTTCTCCCTTCTTGATTCCATTTCTCCAATAACCAATTTGGCAAGCTTACATTATCATTAGAATCAGTTCTAATGTCTGGTAAGTTATCGACTAGCTCACAAGGTATTGTACCATTAGGGCCTTGAAAATTACAATCAGGATCTCTTCGCACCCATTCGTCCGGCCATGATTGATTTTGATCTGTACTTGTGTCAGGGCCAACATGATTCAATACAACATCTAACAACACTCTAATTCCATGCTCGTGCGCAGTATCTACAAAAGTTCCAAAAAGAGCGTTGGTTCCTAAGTTTGCATCTATATTGGTCCAGTCTTTTGCCCAATATCCATGAAAACCGTATCCGGCTCCTGGAACAGATCCATAAATATTTTCAATTGGCGGTGTAATCCATAGAGCGTTTACGCCAAGGTCATCAAAATATCCTTCTTCTATTTTATTAATTAAGCCTAATAAGTCTCCTCCTTCGTAATTTCTTAGTGGCGGTCCATCTTGTGGTCGATTATAAGAAATATCATTAGAAGGATCCCCATTTTCAAAACGATCCGTAAGAACAAAATATACTGTTGCGTTTTCCCATACAAATGGTAAATCCCTTTCTGATTGTGCATAACTAGCGCTGTAGAAATACAGCATTATAGTTACTGCAATTAGTAAACTCTTTTTCATTGTGTGATTTTTTAAGTTTTGTTTGTGTTTGATATACGTATAAGTTTAATTTGTTAAGGTTTAAAAGCTTTTAGAGCGCATTTAAACCTTAGATCTTAGAAAACGTATGTTTTATAAAACTATTAGATGATTTTTTTACGAAAACCTTTGATTGTTAATAAATTGTACTTAAATCACTAAAAAAATAACTCTTAGATGAAATATGTTATTAGAATATTATTCATTGCAGTAGTCGCTCTAGTCGCTATTGGTTATTATCATAAAAACTCTGGAGATCATCTTACAGGAGACAAATGGGTTGGTCTCGGAATCTTAGGCGCTTCCTTTATTTTAATGCCTTTATTCATATATCACAGATGGAAAGATAAAAAGGTTAAAGATTATATGTTGACCGAAGAAAATCTTCAAAAAATGAGAGATCATGGTAAAGAGGAAAAAACTGACAAAAACTAAAATTATGCAAATATTTACATTTTAATAACAAATATTTTTGTATTAAAAGTTACCTTTATGTTTCATAATATTATCTTATTACAATGGAAGGAACAGTAAAATTTTTCAATGAATCTAAAGGTTACGGGTTCATTACCAACGATGAAACAGGAAAAGACATCTTTGTACACGCTTCTGGATTAAATGGTGAAGCACTTAACGAAGGTGACAAAGTAGAGTATGAAGAAGAAGAAGGAAGAAAAGGAATTATTGCAGCTCAAGTTCGCGTAATTCACGGTTAAGATAAAAACCTCTAAGTTTCATAGGCGCTATCATAGCGCCTTTTTTATTCCTTTATAGTATACTTTTCCTTAAATATCTTTACTTGTTTTATTAAAAATTCTAAAATTTTTAAATCATCATTTGTTTTAAGAACAGTTTTTAAATTTTTCTCTTCATTTAAAAAATCTAAAAAATTATAAAATTCTGTTTCAGGTATTTCCAATTCTTTTATAAAAAACTCTTCTTTATAAAAATCTGTTATTTGGGTTTTAGATTCAATATGTTTCGATTTATTTTTAAAGGCTCCTGATATTAAATTAATTAATATTCCTATATCAATTGACACTGAAGCTTGACTACTTCCTTGTCCTAAAGCGATATTTTTTACTGGTGATTGGGCATCATCTTGCCAGATAATCCTCATTTCCTTGATCTGAGCTGCATTCCATAATGGTAATCTATCCTCATACGTTGGTATTTCTTGGATGTCCTTTTGTATATCCCCAGATAAAATATACTCTGATATTCTTACTTCATCTAATTCATTAACCTCTGGTTCTAAGAAAACCGTAAAATCATCCGATTGCAAATCTTCTTTAGTCATTACAAGCTTTTTTAATTGAAATTGTATTGATGAAAACACAACTTGATCTCCCGGTTCTGCCTTTATTTTAAAATATCCTAATGAATTACTTATCGTACCTATCTCTTTGGTAAGATTGACAATATTAACTGCTTCTAATTCTAATGTTTTTACAACAATTCTTCCTTCTAACCACAAATTGTTCTGGCCAAAACTTAATAAAGAGATAAAAAAAAAGAGGTGGAAAATATTTTTTTGCATTTGTTTCTTCAAATAGTGTAATACATTTTCAGTTTTTCTCTTTTCGTAGATTTTTAGTATTAAAATCTTTACTTTGATTAATTAGGTACTCTAATATCCTTAACTCATCTCTTGTTTTTAGTACCGCTTTTGTTTCTACTTTTTGATTTAGATGATCTATAAAATTATACACTTCAACTTCAGGTATTTTTAATTCCTCAATTAAAAAAGCTCCATTATAAAAATCAGAAATCTCAGGAATACGTATTTGTTTAGATTTTTTAGGCCTCTTTTTCTTAAAAAGACTAGCAATCATCCTACCTGTAGCTATAAAATTAAAAGCGGTAGCATTTTTTCTATGATCAATAGTTGTATTTCTAATAGTTGCAGCACCTTTTTCATGTACAAAAGGAGTAGTATCCAATAGTTTTGCATTAAACATTGGTAATTTATCCTCAATTGTTTCAATTTTCTTTATATCCTCTTTGGCTTCTCCTGTAAGATTGTATTGAGAAATAGTAACCTCATCTAATTCATTTACTTTAATCTCTAATTGTATCGCTAGATTCGCTTTTTTTAGATCTTGTTTAGTAACTATATGTGATTTCTGATAATGTTGTACAGATGAAAAAACAATAGTATCTCCTTTTTTAGCTTTTATTTCAAAAAAACCAACTTTATCATTTATTGTTCCAACTGATTGGGTAATATTGATAATATTTACCGACTTCTGATGAATAGTATCTATAATTATTTTACCTCTTAAAATTGTATCATCTTGAGAAAAGCCAATAAAGCTCACCAAAGAAGTAATAAGGTATAATTCTTTTCTCATTTTGATTGATTCTTATAGAAGAGACTGGTATCTATAAAAACAGTTGCAAGTATTGTTTAAACGCTATAATATTAAAACAGATTAGACAGCTTATCCGTTTTATGAATTTTTAATCTTGCTATAGTTTTAAGAAAAGCTAGTGCTGTAATAAAAGCATCCCCTGACGCTGTATGTCTATCACTTTTGGAGATTTTAAGATCGTCACATAATTCATCTAAACTATAATGAAGATGCTTTCTTTGGGTATGATATACAATATGTTTAGTTTTTCGGAAAAGTACTCCAGTATCCAAAAACCTATTCTTTAATGTTCCTAATCCGTGCCGCTTTAAAGTACTATTTATCATTTTTCTATCAAAATCAGCGTGATGTGCAATTAATATAGCGTTTCCTATATATTTTATAAATTGCTCAATTGCTTTATATTCTAATATAGTATCAAAATTATTATTCTTTCGAATCCCGTGAATCTCTACAGTATCAGAATTAAAAATCTCTTGTTGCAAATACACCTCTAATTGATCGGCGACATCAATTGCGGTGTTATTAATAGCAACACATCCGATAGATAAAATTCTATCATCTTTATAATCAAAACCAGTAGTTTCTGTATCAAATGCTACAAACCTAACCTCATTAATAGTTTTTTTCTGAAACCGATTTTCAAAAAGTGAAAGATAATTATTCCAGAAATCTGGAAGCTCTTTGTTTCTATTTAGAGACCATAAACTCATCTACTACATTAATGTTTTTAGCTGAAAACGTACTCTTAATACCTCTTGAATATCTCGTATGGGCTTAAAACATCTTTTAAGCTTTAGTTTATCACTTTTACTCAATGTATTTAATTTAATAAATCTCCCAGAGTCTTTATGAATTAACCCTTGACGAGTTCTAAACTTCAGTAACACTCTAAAGGCTTTTGCACAACTCTCGAAAAGTTCCTTATTATTTGGCTCTAGTGTTGCTAATTTTTCATATCGAAGTAATGTATTATTAACTCCTTTTAAATTATGATATAGTGATAAAATTCTTGCTCCATCAATCAATACCATCATAGCTCTTGTTTTGATATCAAAAGTATCTTTATGTTCTCCATTTTGTTCAACCAAAAACTGCTTAAAAAAACCTAAAGGCGATGGTTTTTGTAATGCACTAACTCCCAACAATCCTAAAAACCTTTTACTTTTATTAACTCCATCAAAAACCACATCAGATAGCCGATTTACCATATTAGAATCTCCATATACCAACTGAAAATCAAAGAATATTGAGGACAATAAAGTACTTTGTTCCGTTGGAGTTGTCATCCAATCTCTAAACTGCATCTCCCATTCCATAGCAGACATACACCATCTTGGGTTGCTTGCCATCATTTCTGCTGGGCAATATTCAAAACCAATTGTGTGTAAACTTTTAGTAATTATTCGAGATAATTCTAAAAAGTAGCCTTGTGTAGATTCATATATCTCTTCGTTGACATCTTCAAATACAATGGCATTATCTTGATCAGTTAACAACAACTGTTCTCTTCTTCCTTGACTACCTAAAACTAAAAAACTAAACTTTACAGGTGGTTTTTCTGGCATTTCTTTTAATGACAATTCGATTGCTCGAATTACCAATGCATCGTTAACTTCTGAAATAAGATTTAAGATATGTAGCGTTGGAATGTCTTGCTCTAAATACGTTTTTAATAATCTTTCTAATTGCTTTCTAATATATCTAAGTCGTTGTATCTTTTTAGCTCTCTTAATCTCCTTAATCAATACCGAAGGATTATTCCCAAAAGACACTAATAAATCGTGATCAGAAAAAACGCCAACTAGTTTTGAACTTCGAGTTCCATCCTTTGTGATACAAAGATGACTGATATTATTTTTGATTAACGCAATTTGTGCTTCGGCTACAGTCAATTTTTTAGCATATGTTTTAACTGGAGTATTCATGATCTCTGTAACCATTGCCGTAGCCGGGAACAAACCAGTAGCTACTTTTGCTCTAAGATCACTATCAGTTACGATACCTATAGGGTATTTATTTTCATCCGTCACGACTACTGCATCCACTTTACGTTTGTTCATTTCCAAAGCAATATCCTTTACAATAGTAGATGAATTACAGGTCAAAGGTTTTTTGCGATAAGAAATCGTTCGCAAAGTAGAAAGGTCATTTGCAGTATCAATGGATATCGTATTATCTATTCTTTTTCCCTTTTCTGTCTCCGTATAATAGTTTCTTGCGTGGGTTGCAAATGTTTCTAGCAAAAACGTATTTACATCATTATTCCGATCAATGAAAAGTTTAAAAACTGATGATGGAATTGCATATACTATAGACTCTTCATTCGCTAAAGAAGCCATTCTGTAATTCTTTTTAATGATCATAATGCGAAGCCCAAAAAGGTCTCCAGTGTCACATATATCAACTAAATCATTTTCATTTCCAACATTTCTATATAATCCAATTGCTCCCTCTCTTACTATATAAAATTCATCGTGGCACTTTTCATCTTGATTAAATATATATTCTCCCTTTTCTAAATACAATACTCTAATCTGACCAGAAATCATCAATAATTCTTCCTTTCTTAACATACTGAAAGGTGGAAACTGTTTCAAAAAATCCTGAATTCGTTCTGCAATTGTATTTTTCATGAAGATATTATTCGTATCAATTTAAATTACGTTTTTCAATAAAAAAGCGTTTAAGTATTTCACTACATTCTTCTTCTAATACACCTCCTGTCATTTTTGTTTTAGGATGTAATTTTGTCCCCATGTTTATACACCCTCGTTGTTCATCCCTTGCTCCATACACTATTTTACCTATCTGACTCCAAAACAAGGCACCAGCACACATTTGACAAGGTTCTATTGTCACATACAATGTGCATTCTTTTAAATACTTTCCACCTAAAAAATTCGCAGCAGCGGTAATAGCTTGCATTTCAGCATGAGCGGTTACATCATTCAATAGCTCCGTTAAGTTATGTGCTCTAGCAATAATTCTATCAGAAACTACTATCACAGCTCCTATAGGTATTTCTCCTTTTTCATAGGCTACTTCGGCTTCCTGAAGTGCCTTTCTCATAAAATGTGAGTCGTCGTATGGATCAAACATAAACTTATTTTAATTTAAAGTAAAACTAATAAATATAATCCTTCTTATTTTCAATGTATTCAGCTTTATAAGAAACTGTCTTAATTAATTTTACGGGATCTCATTAGAATTACCGATTGGAGACTGTTACAGCTCATTTCAAAATAGTACTTTTACTGAATGAAAGACACACTACTTTCACATATTAATTATCCAGAAGATCTTCGTAAACTATCAACTAATCAATTACCAGATTTAGCGAAAGAGTTACGAAACTTTGTGATTAACATTGTAGCCAGTAAAGAAGGGCATTTAGGCGCTAGTTTAGGTGTTATAGAACTTACGATTGCTTTACATTACATTTTTGATACTCCAAATGATTTATTAGTCTGGGATGTTGGACATCAAGCATATCCTCATAAGATACTTACAGGAAGGAAAAGTTTATTTCATACCAATCGACAATTAAACGGTATTAGTGGATTTCCTAAACGAAGTGAAAGTGAATATGATACTTTTGGTGTTGGACATTCTTCTACTTCTATTTCTGCTACTTTGGGAATGGCTATTGCCTCAAAACTGAAAGGCAATAGTGTCAAACAACATATTGCGGTAATTGGAGATGCTTCTATCGCCAGTGGAATGGCTTTTGAAGGGTTAAATCATGCTGGAGTAACAGATGCCAATATGCTAATTATTTTAAACGATAATTCAATTGGAATTGATCCAAGTGTAGGAGCTTTGAAAGAATACTTAACCAAAGCTAGAGTTGGTTACAAACCTAAAACCGATAATATTATCGAAGCCTTGAATTTTAAATACTTTGGCCCAATAGATGGACATGATTTACCAACTTTATTAAAAACACTCGAAAAATTAAAGACTATAAAAGGTCCAAAACTCTTACACATTATAACTACTAAGGGAAAAGGGCTTAAACAAGCAGAAGAAAACCAGGTTACTTATCATGCACCCGGAAAATTTGATGCGCATACGGGAGAATTAATTCCTAAAAAAGATATTCAACAACCTCCTAAATTTCAAGATGTATTTGGGTATACTATTCTAGAACTGGCTAGAAAAAACGAAAAGATTATTGGGATAACACCCGCAATGCCAACCGGTAGTTCTTTAAAATATATGATGCAAGAAATGCCAGATAGAGCATTTGATGTTGGTATTGCCGAACAACATGCAATCACGTTAGCTGCTGGAATGGCAACTCAAGGATTAATACCTTTCTGTACCATCTATTCTACATTTTTACAGCGTGCTTATGATCAATTAATCCATGATGTAGCACTACAGAATCTACCTGTAATTTTCTGTATTGATCGCGCTGGGTTAGTTGGAGCAGATGGTGCAACACACCACGGTGTTTTTGATATTGCATATCTGAACTGTATTCCTAATATGATTATAGCAGCACCGGCGAATGAAATTGAGTTAAGAAACCTTATTTATACGAGTACATTAGGATTAAAAAATCCAATAGCAATTAGATATCCTAGAGGTAGAGGAAAAATAATAGATTGGAAAGTTCCTATGACAGAAATTTCAATAGGAAAAGGAAAGTGTTTAAGAAATGAAATTTCGAAAATAGCTATCATATCGACAGGAACAATAGCGAATAACATTATAGATGCGTTAAAACACATCGACAAAACAATAAGTCACTACCATTTTTGCTTTATAAAACCTTTAGATTCTGAATTATTAAAAGAAATACTACAAAAACATACTACTGTTATAACGGCAGAAGATGGTGTTATCAAAGGAGGTTTTGGAAGTACTATTATAGATTTTGCGAATCATCATAATTTTCAAAATAGGGTAATCACCCTTGGAGTACCGGATCACTTTATACATCAAGGAACTACAGAAGAATTACAAGAAATTTGTGGTATTTCTGTAGAAAAAATAAGAGAGACTATTATCAATCTGAATTAAACTATTGTATTACGATCTTAGTAGCGAATCTATCTCCTTCACCAGTTACTATTTGTAATATATAAATTCCTGTACCTAAATTTGGTGCGTTAATACTGTAGGAATTATTAAGAAGAATATCTTGCTCAAAAACCACTCTTCCATCAATATCAAAAATCCTTACATTACTCTCTCCATAACCCTTGGATACATTAATAACAAAATTGCCACTTGACGGGTTTGGCGTGATTCTGAAAATATTTTCGTCAAAATCTTCTACACTAAGAAAACAAGAAACTTCTGAAGAAGGTGGAATATCGAATGCTTCAATTTGATCAGTTCTACTAAGCGAATCACCTTGAGTAGCACTCCAACCTAAACCTCTTCTTGCAAAAACTTCCCAGATTAAACATACATTGGCTCCAGAATTTGCCATTTCATCTGCCATAAGAATAGCATCTCGACCATCGACAAAACCAGGATTACAGGATTGAAGTTTTAATCCATCTACAATCAACTGCATCGCCAGATTATTTCCACCTGTACCATTATATAAATCTGGATCAAACCCATCTCTCTCGATCAATGCCCACGTAAGATCCCAAATCATGGATGCCCAAATAGATCCAACTCCGTGGGGTGCCGAAAAATTATTTACATCATTTGTATCCTCATACGTTACTGGATTAATCGTCATATTTGTACTATAAGGAAAAGGCCTAATACCTCCTCCAGTAGTTGGTTGACCCACAGCATAGGTTCCTATTCCTCTACTATCTTCTGCTGCATCTCCAGATTCGATAGTCATCATCAATGCAAACCAATCTGACCATCCTTCACCCATCTGTTCCGTAGCTTGTGTACAGTTTCCATCTGGATCAAATTGAACACAGGAAGTTAAACAACCAGAGTTATTAGCTCCACCTGTTAAACGGTTAGAAATACCGTGTCCGTATTCGTGAACAACAATACCATTATCAAAACTACTATCCTCTGCAAAAAAGTTTCTTCCAACATCAGAAAGTGTAACATTTATTGTATTAGAAGCCATTTCTGTAATCAAAGCTTCTCCATCATCTCTTCCGATCATAACTGCAGGAATAGTAATGCTACCATCATCTCCTCCCATAGCTATTGGGTCTCCTCCTACATTATTTACAACTAAAACCGCAACAGCTCCTGCTACTTGACATCTAGCCACTTTATCATCAAAATTGCAACTTCCTCTTCGTACAACCGCAATCCTTCCGTTAAGTGAAGATGCGTTTATAATATCAGAACAAATATCATTAGCATCTACAGACGAATCATCGTCAATAGCAAGTACTAAATTCGCTGTAACTCCGCTAGGAAACTCAGGCGCATCAACATGACCCGGATTAAACGAATTATCGACGGTAACATAAGACCCTGATAACGTCCCTCCGTTAACCACGAAAGTGTTTACCGCTGGATCAGGTGTTGGGTTCCATAAAAACATTTGCATTCTTGGATTTAAACCATCTGGTGGTGTTCCAAAATTTGCATTATTAAATCCAGATCCATCTTGGGCATCTGCAAACACCTCATCACTGCCAGATCCTCCTTTTCCATAATTATTAAACTGAAAATTTCCTGCTGTTTCGTCAAAACCATATTGATACCAAACATCGTGTGCAACATTATTAGCGTAAAAAAGATTTGTAATTGATGCTTCTTCAAAATTTTCAACTAACGCATCTTCATCAAAAGGAAAATCAAATATCAAGTTTGCACCACCCTCTGCAAGATTTCCAATACCGTTATTAGCATTTACATCTTCTGAGGCTATTACATTATTTCCTCTTGTTGTTGTAAACTCAGCTCCATCTACTCCATTAGTATCGTGCCAACCAAAAGGGGACGCTGTAGCTTCTGCAGGATTTGTAACAAGGACTCTATTTCCATGATTTGGACTCTCTATAGCAGGTATAGGATATACATTATAACTTCCTTCCATCAAAAGATTATATTCTTGCTTTAGCCCAAAAATATTCTCAGAAACATGACTTCTATGTCTATTATAATTTTCATTATGTTCAAAAGAACATTCTGTTATCCAGTCTGTTTTATCCAACACCTCTCCCGTGGTAGCATCTACTCTAATGCTATACCAATGTTCTCCGCTGATCATAAATATACTCACATCCCAAGAGAGTATTAATTCATCATTTTTAAAAACATACATAGACCGAACAGGTATTTCCTCTTGAGAAATATTTTCATCTTTATAAACAAAACTACCTTTCTTATTATTAATACTTTTTAGGTTAATTGAAGTGTTAATTCCTATATTAGAAGCAACTTGTCGTACCGCATCAGGTGGCAAAATACTGGGAGTTATTGTGTTTATCTTTTTAGAAAGATTATTATATAACTTCCCATTGAACACATGTACTTTTCCATTTTTAATAACAAAACTTCCAATGGCATTATAAATCGGAATTTCCTTGTATTCCTGAATAACATAAACATTCGTAGCCTTTAAGCTTTTAGAAAACGATTCTCTCTGAATCCGAAGTTCAGAAACATCTTCTGAAGACATACCTTCTTCTATCAAATAATCTTTAATAAGCTGAAGATTCGATGATTGTCCGTAAATTGTAAACGAACTGAAAAATAATACAGAAAATAAAATACTATAGTAGAATCTCTTCATCCTTATAATTATTTGAAATAGAATTATATTTTTAATTCATTATGCTGCCTAAAAGTAAGGAAAAAACAAATTCTAAATGTTAAAAGTCAAATTTATAGCTCTTTGACCTTTTAAAATTTCAACAAGTAACTTCTATCTTGGAGCCTCTCGAGATAGTTCCTGATATTAATAAATCTACAAGCTAATCCGTACAAATTATTACTCTTTAATAAGTTTTAAAATTTCGTCGCAACATTTTTTATTAATTTATGCGCTACTTAATAAAATGAAATATTAATTGAACATAAAGTAGGTTTATTCTAAACTTGCAACCCTTTAATCTTCTGAAATTTTAATAGTGCATTCCCATCAGTTAGACTTGCTACATAATTACTTATACTAATTAATCTAGTATATAGGTCATCATTGGTATAGTCGAAATTATTTCCTTCAGCTTTTAGAATTAATTTATCATAATTAGAAGCTTTTTGATTCATAAAATGATCTGTTGCCACACAATATCTATCTAAAAGAGTAGCAAGAATCTCGTATCCTGCAATTTCTTTCTCTACTACTTCCTGACTTTGATATATCTTATCGATACTAATCTTTATAATATCATCGATTTGAGCCTGATATTTACTTTTATCAATAAGTGCCTCATCAAAATCTCCTTTTAATATTTCTTCTTCATTTTCTAGAAAAATAGTAGCCGCTTCTTGGATCAAGGTGTTAATTGCTAATGCTCTTAAATAACTTAAGCGATCAGCTGTAGTCGTAAGACTATTATATTTTGATGTATTGATTGTATCCTTTACTAACTTGATAAGATATTCTAACGCATACTCTTCTTGTATCAATCCTAAATTAATACCATCTTCAAAATCAATAATGGTATAACAAATATCATCAGCTGCTTCTACTAAAAAAGTTAATGGATGACGGCTATAGGTGATTTCATCTCCTATTTTTTGAGAAAATAACCCCATTTCTTCTGCTACTTCTTTAAAAAAGATTGTTTCGTTTTGAAAATAGCCAAATTTCTTATGTGCAATATGCGAGGTTGGTTTTTTAGGTAAAGACTCTTTAGGATATTTCATAAAGGCGCCTAACGTAGCATAGGATAGTCGTAAACCTCCTTCTATACCTTGTCTAGATTCTGTTAAAATCTTAAAACCATTTGCATTTCCTTCAAAATCTATAAGATCTTGATATTGTTTTGGAGTCAAATATTCTTTATACATTTTACCTTTTCCGGTAGCAAAATATTCTCCTATTGCTTTTTCTCCAGAATGTCCAAACGGAGGATTCCCGATATCATGAGATAGAGAAGCAGCCGCCACAATAGCTCCAAAATCATTAAATTGATATCCGTGAATGGTAGAAAGATGCGGATGTTTTTCTAAAATCTTTTTCCCTACTACTCTACCTAAAGAACGTCCTACAACAGAAACCTCTAAACTATGTGTTAATCGAGTATGTACAAAACTTGTTTTGGATAAGGGAATTACTTGTGTTTTATCCTGTAAACTTCTAAACGCAGAAGAAAATATAATTCTATCATAATCCACCTCAAAACCTAATCGAGTTTCGTCTTGTTCTTTACGTAATCTTTTATTCGTATCTCCCTGTCTTTTTAAGGATAGGAGCTGTTCCCAGTTCATCATACAATCAGAATTCTAACAATGTGCTATTGTAATAATAATAGTCCAAATATAACACTATGAAGTTATGTATGAAATGAATTATCATCCCTATCCATAAAGTATTGTATTTATATCTTAAATAACCTAACAAAAGCCCGAATGGAAAAATCCATAATAATGATATTATAGAAAAATGAATCAACGCGAAAATAAAGGATGTAAGAATTATAGTAACTTTGGTACTGGTTATTTGATTTAATTGATTGTACAAAAAGCCTCTAAACCCTAACTCTTCAAAAACTGGTGGAAAGATCGCAACAAAAAGAATCGCCCAAAACATAGGATTAGGATAATCAATACACCCTAAATAGTAGTTATATGATTCATCAGATAACTGAACGTTAATAAATTCTACTGCATAATACACCACAAAACCACTGGCAATAGGCACTAACAAATATCCTAAAAAAGCTAAGGGTTGAATTTTGGGAAACCTATATAATTTTATAATATTCTTAAAATCGAAAAAAGTAAAACCAATCATTAATAGTGCAAAAATACTTTCGATTGCAATCTCTTGAACTAAAGAACTATCATCTTGATAAACAAAATAATTAATCACAAGAAAAAGAAGCATCACTATATAAAAAGCAATTACTAAATTAAGATGCTGGCTTTTTTCATTTTGTGCTATTTTTTTTATTGAAACTCCACAATTTGGACAAAAGTTCCTCGCATTATCCAAAGATGTATTACACGTTTTACAAATCATATTATTTAACTTACTTCTTGGAGTATTGAGAAGCCGAATATACCCCCTTTGCTAAAAAAGCGATTATAACAATTTTGAATATAATACCTTTAAAAATTGTAGTAGGTTCTGCAATAGTTATGATTGCCAAAATGGTTAGATAAAGTAATAATCCCGATAAAATTGCAGCAAAAGGTTTCTTTTGTGACCAATATGCGAGCATCAAATATATAGCTGCTATTACCATTTGTGCTATTAACTCTCCTGTATCTTGAGTTCTAAAAAAATAAATCAAACCAACAACAAAGCTAATTCCAGCCATCCAGTACAATGTTTTTCTAGCCGAATTAATCCTTTTGTGATCATCTATTATTTGATTTTTCTTCATTGCCTTTCTAGCATGATAAACAGCTTTTTCTTTTTCATCACCATTTTCTGGAAAACCACATTCTGTGCAAAATTTAGATTCTAAATTGATTTCGGTATTACATTGTGAACATAATAATGGTTGTTGGATAGCTATTTCTTCCATAATCGTAAGTTATATAAATCTAAGGGTATTAATTACAAGATACTTTTTAATTTTATATATAAATTAAAGAAGCTCTTCTCTTACGTAAGTGTCATTATCAATGGATTTGTTACTGCGCTATTTTAGAAATAAAAATTACAATTAAACAAAAAAGGGAAGCTTCTATACAGAAAACTTCCCTTTTGCCCTATTTAAATGGTCTTAATTAAGACCCACACATTAAACAATCATCTCCTTCAGCTTCTTTTGATTGCGCTATTAACGCTTTCAATTCTTCTGGAGTTAAAGAAGTACCTTCTGCAGAAACCTGTACAGCTTCTGGCTGCTCTTCTGTTTTAGAAGCTGATTGCGCTTCCATTACCTGAGCCGCTGCCACTGCTACTTGCTCCGCTTGCGGTTGTTCTTTCTTTTCAGTCTTAAGCGTAAACTTAATTGCATCTACTGCAGATTTTGTTCTCAGGTAATACATACCTGTTTTTAATCCACTCTTCCAAGCATAGAAATGCATTGAAGTAAGTTTTGCCATCGTAGCACCTTCCATAAATAAGTTTAGTGACTGCGATTGATCAATAAAATATCCTCTATGACGAGACATATCTATAATATCCTTCATACTTAACTCCCAAACTGTTTTATACAATTCTTTAAGGTCTTGAGGAATGATATCTATATTCTGGATAGATCCATTGGCACGCATAATAGCATCCTTAAGATCATCGCTCCATAAATTTAATTTTACTAAATCTTCTAATAAATGTTTATTTACTACAATAAATTCACCAGATAACACACGTCTTGTATAGATATTACTTGTGTAAGGCTCAAACGCTTCGTTATTTCCTAAAATCTGAGAAGTTGATGCTGTTGGCATTGGAGCAACTAATAATGAGTTACGAACTCCATTCTCCAGCACTTCTTTTCTAAGACTAGCCCAATCCCAACGTCCACTTAATTCTTCATCTTTAATTCCCCATAAATTATGTTGGAATTCTCCTTTAGATATTGGTGATCCTTCATAAGATTGGTACGGACCATCAGCAGTAGCTTCTTCCATAGAGGCTGTTACTGCAGCAAAATATAAAGTTTCAAAAATTTCTTGATTCAATTTCTTTGCCTCGTCACTAGTAAAAGGCATACGTAACTGAATAAAAGCATCAGCAAGTCCTTGTACACCTAATCCAATAGGACGATGACGCATATTAGAATTCTCAGCTTCTTTTACAGGATAATAATTACGATCTATTACTTTATTTAAGTTTTTTGTTACTCGTTTTGTAATTCTAAAAAGCTCTTCGTGATCAAATGCTCCATTTTTCACAAACATTGGTAACGCAATAGATGCCAAATTACATACTGCTACCTCATCAGGACTAGTGTACTCCATAATTTCTGTACACAAGTTAGAAGAACGAATAGTTCCCAAATTCTGTTGATTAGATTTACGATTTGCCGCATCTTTATACAACATATATGGAGTTCCAGTTTCAATCTGAGATTCTAGAATTTTCTCCCAAAGCTCACGAGCTTTTATAGTTCTACGCCCTTTTCCTTCTGCTTCGAAACGTAAATATTCTTTTTCGAATTCATCACTATGAATATCAAATAATCCTGGACATTCATTAGGACACATTAATGTCCATTCTGCATCTTCTTGTACACGTTTCATAAATAGATCCGGAATCCACATTGCATAGAATAAATCACGAGCACGCATTTCTTCTTTACCATGGTTTTTCTTAAGATCTAAGAAATCAAATATATCTGCATGCCATGGTTCTACATAAATAGCAAAAGAACCTTTACGCTTTCCTCCACCTTGGTCTACATAACGCGCGGTATCATTAAATACACGTAACATAGGAACTATACCATTCGATGTCCCATTAGTACCTGCAATATAAGATCCTGTAGCTCTAACATTATGTATAGACAATCCAATTCCTCCAGCAGATTGTGAAATCTTCGCTGTTTGTTTCAACGTATCATAGATTCCATCAATACTATCATCTTTTGTTGCCAATAAGAAACAAGATGACATTTGTGGTTTTGGAGTCCCGGAATTAAATAACGTAGGTGTAGCGTGTGTAAAGTATTTTTTAGACATTAATTCATAGGTCTCAATTGCTGCATCTAAATCATTTAGATGAATTCCAATTGAAACTCTCATTAACATATGTTGTGGACGTTCTGCAATCTGACCATTAATTTTTAATAAGTAAGAACGCTCTAATGTTTTAAAACCAAAATAATCGTAACCAAAATCTCTATTGTAGATAATTGTAGAGTCTAACTTCTCTTTATTCGCCATGATCACTTCATATACCTCATCAGAGATCAGTGGTGCTTTTTTCTCAGTTCTTGGATTTACATATTCATATAAATCCGTAACAACTTCAGAAAATGTCTTCTTTGTATTTTTATGTAAATTAGAAACAGATATACGTGCAGCCAACTTAGCGTAGTCTGGATGTGCTATTGTCATCGTTGCAGCAATCTCTGCAGCAAGGTTATCCAGTTCACTAGTAGTTACCCCATCATACAAGCCTTCTATCACTCGCATCGCTACCTTTACCGGATCAACAAGAGCGTTTAATCCATAACACAACTTCCTTACCCTTGCGGTAATTTTGTCAAACATAATTGGCTCCTTGTGACCGTCTCTTTTTACTACATACATACGTTTTTGGTTTTTATAAAATTCTTCTTCCGAAGAACTATGATATTAATTTGTGTTTATATTCCTCTATTTACAGAAAACCTATAATTATAAATGATCTCCCCCGAAATCAGATACTAAAAAGAAGCCTCTGTATTATGACAATCAGAGTATTTCTACTAGTAAAATACAATTATTTTGACTTTCGCCTTTTTTGTTATTTTGGAAAGCTTTTAGAAAGCTTTATCAGACTGAGCTAGTTTTAATTCAAATAGTACAACTATTTCTGACTAGCTCAGAATGAATATATTATTATCTTGAAATGA
The DNA here is from genome assembly GCF_943733665.1 of Aquimarina sp. Aq107. Lineage (NCBI taxonomy): Bacteria > Pseudomonadati > Bacteroidota > Flavobacteriia > Flavobacteriales > Flavobacteriaceae > Aquimarina > Aquimarina sp. Aq107. The sequence continues at coordinate 4,310,982 of NZ_OX030782.1, forward strand.
TTACTAAGGATTAGAAATCAGCATCAAAACTTATCTTATTTTCTTCTGTATCTTTATTAAGAACTCCTGCCTTCTGATATTCTGACACTCGTTTTTCAAAGAAATTTGTTTTTCCTTGTAATGAAATCATATCCATAAAATCGAATGGATTTGCAGTTCCATATTCTTTTTCACATTCTAATTCGGACAGTAATCTATCAGTAACAAACTCTAAATATTGAGTCATCAGGTTTGCATTCATACCAATTAAACTTACAGGAAGAGATTCTGTAACAAACTCTCTTTCTATATTAAGAGCATCTACAATAATTTCTCTAATTCTATCTTTCGGCACTTTATTAACTAAATGTTTATTGTGTAAGTGTACTGCAAAATCACAATGTACTCCTTCGTCTCTAGAAATTAATTCATTAGAAAAAGTAAGACCTGGCATTAAACCACGTTTCTTTAACCAAAAAATAGAACAAAATGCTCCAGAGAAGAAAATACCTTCTACCGCTGCAAAAGCTATTAATCGCTCAGCAAAAGAATCCGACTCGATCCATTTTAATGCCCAATCCGCTTTTTTCTTAATTGCAGGAAAATTATCTATTGCTTTAAATAAAATATCTTTCTCCTTTTCATCCTTTACATATGTATCGATTAGTAACGAATATGTTTCTGAATGAATATTCTCCATCATGATCTGAAAACCATAAAAGAATTTTGCTTCACTATATTGAACTTCATTTACGAAATTCTCTGCTAAATTTTCATTTACAATTCCATCAGAAGCGGCAAAAAATGCTAAAATATGTTTAATAAAATATCTCTCGTCATTTGTCAACTTGGTTGCCCAATCTGTAATGTCCTGATGTAAGTCAATTTCTTCAGCTGTCCAGAAACTAGCTTCTGATTTTTTATACCAATCCCAAATATCATGATGTTTGATAGGAAAAATAACAAATCTGTCTTTATTTTCTTGTAAAATTGGCTCTACTGCATTCATCTTTTTTTCTTTAAGCTAGTTCTATGTTTTTTTGTTTCCGCTACGGACTAACAAAGATCAAAAAATGCTCTAGAAGTTTCACAAAAAATTAGGAAACGTTTTCAACAAAGTTTTCAACACGAAGGGAATTAACCTATAAAAATCAACAATTCACATATTTTACTTAAAAAATTGATAGTCAAATACTTAAGTATTAAAAAAAAGATATAAACATCGTTGTTAGTAACCTCAAAAACCACTTATTTTTCACCTGTTACCAAGGTTTTTTTATACTAAAAAAACAAAACCAAAAAACAAGCAATTTTACGGCAAAACCACATCTTAATAATTGTAAATAAAAATCACTTTTTATTGATTAAAACAATAAAAAAAGAAAAATCATATGTGAATAACACATATGATTTTTCTAAAACAGCATTTTATTATTTTATTTCTTCTATGGCCAAGAAAAAGTTTCTCCAGTAGTATGATTTGTATATGTACCTGTCCCATCAGATAACCAAACAAAACTTTCAGTCAATACTCCTGACTCAAATGCTTTTATAGATCCGGATTGATCCGCTTCATTGTATACAAGCTCTATCCCACTATTACTCTGATCTTTTATGCTAAAGTTTACAATGCTTCCTGTTTTACTAAACGTCATTAATACGTAGTCTCCTCCTTCTCCATTGAATCTTACATCATAGAAATTACCATCTTTACTTATTTTACCTTCATAGAAAGTTCTACGAACACCAGATTCCTCTATATCGTATGTAAAATAATCATAAGTAGCATCCGATGTTACCGTGTAATACAATGTAACTCCACCATAACTCCAAACCCAAGTACGCGTATTTCTTCCATTTTTCCCTATAACACTTTGTTGTTCTGCATCACCTGGAATTGAAAGAAAAACAGATGAATATGCCAATGCCTGTACTTGTAAAGCCGCCAATGTAAATACTGCATTAGAAGCATATGTATTCTGTTGAGCATATTGTTCCATATCATCAGGTGCTTCAATATTTTCAATAGATTCTTGATACTGTTCTATACGACCCTGAATATTTTCTAATTGATCTTCATTTTCAATAATTACTCCATCATCCTCACTGCTGCAAGACTGAAACATTATTGCAATTGCCATCATCACTATTACACTTATACTTTTAAATTTTGTTTTCATTATTTTTTCTTTTAATTGTTAGATAATTTACTTCTTAGTATTCATCGAACCACTTAGGTAAACATTTCGAATACTATTTTTTTAAAAAAATTAAAGCTTTTTAAATTCTACCCTTCTATTTTTGGCTTTAGCTTCGAGTGTATTTTCTTTAGAAATAGGATCACTTTCTCCTTTACCATTGGTTTCTAACCTAGATCCATCAATCCCAAATTTATCTACAAGAACATTTTTTACAGAAACAGCTCTTTTTTTAGATAGTTTTTGATTAAAAACCTCATCTCCATCTTTATCTGTATGACCCGTTATTGACACTTTGATAGTAGGATTGTCTGAAAGGATCTTTGCAATTTTTTTAATTGTACCATATGATGCAGATTTTACAGATGCTTTTCCTGTGTCAAACGTAATTCCGTAAGTGACCAATTTCCCTTCTGTAATTAATTTATTACGCATATCAGGTTTCCCTACTGCATATCTTATATTACCAACATAATAGAATGTGTTCTCTGGTTTTGTTTGAGAAAAGAATTTTACGTTTTTAAGCACCGTAGTTTTCTCAAATGCTCTTGGAATATCAAACACTTTTTTCTCATCAATATATATTCTCATGCGTTGCTTTTGTTTCCAAATAGAAATGTGCATTTTTTCTCCTCTACTATTATTCTTTTTATCTAACTGAGCTATCTGTTTATCTGAACTCAAGTTTAACTTACTATCAGAACAATATTTATGTACATCTACTTTGCCTCCATAACTGTTACCTCCTCGAATCGAAAAAACAAAACCATTTTTACCAGGAGTATGATCTTGTAATTCATACCCAGGATTTCCTACATCAGAAAACACCACCATTAAATCCCGTTGATATGCATATTCCGACACATCGTAATCAAACACTACATCATATTCTAATGTAAAATTCTCAGGAAACTCTTCTATAAATTCAGGAACATAAGATCCCTTTCCTGCGCCTATTTGTATAAAACGTCCTTCTGTATTATTTAACGTTACAACCTCTGCTGAGTTCGAAGAATTCCAGCGTGCTGGCAAATCTCCTATTTCATCTTGGCTAAAATCTTCAAATGCTATTACGTTTTCACCAGCTACAAAATCAAACTTGGAATATGCTGCAAAAGAAGGTTTGGTATCTGTTTCACTTATTTCATGTTCTACTTCATTTTCAGAAGAAATAATAGCACCCTCTTTCTTTTTACTTTTTTTATTTTTTTTCTTCTTTTTAGGTTTTCCATCAACAGTATCATCTATTGTTTTACTTGTTTTTTTGGATACTTTTTCTTCTGTCTTCTTTAAAACAGTTTTTTCTGCCGCCCTTTCTGCAGTTTTTGCTACTTTTTTCCAAAACTGTGCTTCTATATTCTGAGGTATACACATCATAAAAAACAACACTGCTATTCCTATTATTTGTTTTGTAGTTTTCATAATACTAATTGTTTGGTTTTATCTCTTTGTGTGCGTTTTAGAAAAAAGGTTAACTTTATCTTCGGAAAATAAGATGAACCTATTACCCTATTGTCAGGTCACAAAGTATGAAGGAAGAACTCTTAACGTTAAAAAAAGGACATAATCAAGCCTTAGAAAAAATATACACAGAGTATCGCAACGCTTTTTTGCAGTTTGCAAAAAAATATGATCTAGATCATGATTCTCTTGTAGATATATATCAAGAAGCTTTTATAGCCTTACGCGAACATGCTATTAATGGTAAACTAGACACTATTAAAAGTTCTATTAAGACCTATTTGTTTAGCATTGGAAAATATATGATCTATGATCAACTCAAAAAACAGAAAAAAAACGGTTTCTTATGAAAATAGCGTAGATTATAAAGAAACATCTGATGTTCAAGAGGTTTTTGAGGAGCCTCAATTAACTCCACAACAAGAATTATTACGGCAACATTTCAAAAATTTAGGAAAACGTTGTCAAGAAATGTTAACCTTATTCTATTATCGGGGACTAACCATTGACGAGATTACTGAAAGCTTAGGCTATGAGAACAAAAATGTAGTAAAAAGCCAGAAATCCCGTTGTTTAAAATCCCTAAAAGAATCAATTAAAACCCCCGCATAAATGGAACGAGAAGAGTTAATAGACAAGTATTTACAATCAGAACTGACTCCTGCGGAAAAAGATCAGTTCGACAATCTTTTAGAAAACGACACTACTTTTAGAAAAGATGTTGAGTTTCTTAAAGATCTTAATCTAGTTGCTGGTGTTGAAGACAGAGATGGATTAAGAAATAGCCTAGCAGGTTTTGAAGCTAAAATTGAAGCTAAGGAAACCAAAGTAATACCGTTATTTAATTATAAAAAATTATTGGTAGCCGCATCTATATTATTGGCAATTGCTATTGGTGGCATTACATTTCTAAAACCTTTTGGTGTGGATACCGATCAATTGTATGCAGAAAATTTTGAACCCTATAAAAATGTAGTTACTCCTATTGTTCGTGGAGATGAAGCTACCAATGAAGAGACTATTGCATTTACCTCATATGAAAGTAAAAACTATGAATTAGCTGCAGAGCAATTTGGAAATCTATTTAAAACAACAAAAAGTGCTTACTTCTTATTATACCAAGCAAATTCATTGTTGGCGTCTAATAAAACTCAGGAGGCAATTCCATTATTAGAGCAACACATTTCTTTAGGAGATCAATTATCTGAAAGAGGAAAGTGGTATTTATCATTAGCTTATCTAAAAGAGAATAGAAAAAAAGAAGCTATTAGTTTATTAGAAGAAATGTCTAAAACTGGAAGTTTTAAGAAAAGTGATGTCGACAAACTTTTAAGTCAATTAAAATAAGTCTACACGATCTATTTTTTTATTTTTCTTACTGCTACTATAAAAATGGGAATACCAAGCAATAACAACCACCAAAGGTATGAGGTCTTTTTTTTGAGCGGAGTTGTATCCCCAGAAATCATAAATCCAGACCAATAATACGGATGTTTTAATAGTTCATCATCCGCAGTTTTAAGATAGGTTAACTTAGCTTCTCTTAGTGCTTGATCCTTTGATAACGATTTATTCAAGTTTTTATAAAACTCCTGCATCAACTCTGATGTGGTTTGGTCATTGATCTTCCATAATGTAGTAACCAAAGATTTAGCACCTGCATAACTAAAACCTCTCGCCAAACTAAGCATACCTTCTCCTTTTTGAAGTTTTCCTAAACCAGTTTGACAAGCGCTTAATGCCACTAAATCCGAATTAATACTATAACCATACAAATCTTTAACATACAATAAACTAGTATCTCCTTTATCATCTGGAGCAAACGCTAAATAAGAATAGTCTGGATATTCATCATTGGTGGCAGCATGTGTAGCAAAATGAAGCATATTATATGTCTGAGAATCTTCAGAAAATGATGTTAACGATGCATTATCACCTGTAATAGCTTTTCCATCAAAGAATTTTGTTATTTGATCCACTTCATCTTTATTATATAGTAGCGGTCCAAAATTTGGTCTATTTTGTGAAATATTTTTATCAGCTATATCAAAACTTGGAGCATAAGCCAACAACCTATTTTTATCGCTCTTTATTTTATTTTGTTGCTCTCTAAGTAATGTTGAAGAATTGGTGTAAGAGATTTGATACTCTTGGATTAAATAATTAGCTACATCCTTTGATACGGATAAAGCCTCAAACGGCAAATAATTCAAAACTCCATCAGGAATAATTATAAGCTCCTTAGCATCTATCTCTTCTAAAGCTCTTCTTATAATCTGATTATAAATTGAATTTCCTGTTTTATAAATCTCGGATACATCTTTAATATTAACCTTTGATAATAGAGAATAAAAATGCGTAATCCTATCCTGATATTCAGAGGCTAAAGGTATTTTATATATATTTTTCTTATTCTTTTCTATTGTAATCAAATACAAATCTGTGTTTGTAGAAAAATAACTTAATAGTGCTTTGTTTTTTATTAACTGGTTGGCAGTTTCTTCTAAACTCACTACATCCGCATTATACTTTAAATCATAATATTTAGGATATTTTTGTTCTATATCAGAAATGAAATTATAATACTTATTTTTAAGCTGGAATAGGGAATCAAAAACTACCATATTAGATTTTTGATTAAAGAATTTTTTCTCTAAATGAATAATATTTGCTCTGAACTGTTGCTCTTTATCCACAATATCTTCCGGAACTCCACCATAAGAACTAGCTTGTGTACTTCTCGCTGCTTCTAACAGCAATACACTTTTACTTTTTTCAAAGAAATAAAAAGCATTATCAATATATGTAGGCTCTTTAGTAGCCTGATAAAGATCATATGCAACGGCCACCATACTATGAAAAGCTGGATACATCTCCGATATCAGAAACTGCTTATCCACTTTACTTTCAAACTCAGGTTTTAATAAATCTAGTGTTTTGATAATTTCCTGAGAAGTGGAAAAGGCTATCTTAAGATCTTCAATTTTATTACTTTTTTGATACGATAATTGTAGTGCTTCTAACTTTTCTTTCAACACTTTTACCAGCTCTAGTTTAGACAGTACTTTTTTAGGATCAGGATTATTTTTGATATCCTTATCGTTAAAGTTTGGTGCTATCTGCATCAAAGATTCTTGATAAAATGCTAATGCTCTATTCGGATTATCCTTAGCTACATATAGTTGCCCTAATTTAGAAAAAGCCTCTGCTATATCTTGATGTTTTTCATTCTGTCTATAAGATTTTGTTTTTATTAGATATGATTGGTAAAAAGCTTCAGCCTCATCAAATTGCTTATTTTCTAAATAAACATCACCATACAGCATATCAGCAGATCTTTTAAAAGGATCATTTTCAGAATAGTACACTTCGCTTTCTTTAAGCACATCTATTGCTTTTGTTATACTATCCTGTAATAAATAATTCCTTGATAAGCGCTGATACGTAGAAAGAATGTTATTCTTAAATCTTGGGTTTTCCTTTTGTGAAATGTAAACCGGTAGTACTTCATTTAATAGCTCATTTGCACTTAAATAATCACTTTCATTTTCATAAACTCTAGCCAATCTCATTCTAGTATTAAGAATATGTCTACTCCAATTTATTTCAGGATATGCTTCGGTAATTGATAAGGTTTTATTATGATATTCCTTTGATAAACTATATTTTCCGGTTTTTTCATACACAGCTGCTATAAAAGAATATGCAGAATAGAGTTCATTTAATTCATTCATTAAATCATCTCCGTTAGACTTTGAACCAGTTAAATCATTAACTAGTTTATTAAAATACCTTAAAGCTGTCTGGTAATTATTAATTTTATAAAAGTATTGTCCCTTTTCTAATAAAAATCTTCTTTGATAAATTGCTCCATACTCTAGGGTATCAACCGACTCTTCATCTTTTAACACCTCTTCAAAAGTTTTTAAATTCTGATTTAATTTTTTTAAATCAAAATGGTATCCATTTGCTTGGACTAAGTAAGTTAACGTATTTAACTTACCATCTAGATAATTACTTTCATCAGCAACTTTATAACTTTCTGATAAATATACATAAGCACTATCTTTATTTGCGTACAAAAAAGTGCCTCCTTTATTTAAGAAATACTCATAATCTGCTAATTGTTCTTCTGTTTGAGAATAACATGATAATCCAGTAAAAATGGCTGCTAAAACAAGAATATATTTCATAAAAAAAGCTCTCAAGTGATTGAGAGCTAATTTAATTATTATTTATGAAGGTAACTAAAGGTTAATACTCCCTTCTATAGAATAGGTAGTTATATCACCAATTGGTTCAAAAAACTTAGAAATTTGAATTGTTACGTTCCCTTGGAAATCTATAGGTTCATTTAAAGAAATAACTTGTAAACCTGTATCTTCAAAATCTGTAAGATTACCAAATTCTGCTATTACTTCTTGATTTTCTGTAAAAACAGTCACAGAGAATCCATCAGCATTACCTGCTAATAAAATTTGTTGTAATCTACTAAACTCTACATCCGTAAAACACGTGCAAGGAAGTGGTGGTGGTGGAACTGGAGGAAGTCTAGGCACTCTAGGTCTCACAGCAAGATCTCCAACTATTCCTTCAATTTGCTCATTCAGAAAATTGATCTGCTCTGTATTAGCCTCTCTTCTTCCTTCTAATTCTTCTAACTGTCCCTGTAAATCCTGATTATCAGGATCATTAACTAGCTCTTCTTCAATTGACACAATATCTTCGGCAATTAAGTCATCTTGTCTACTTAAATACAATACATGAAGATCTTGCTCTAAGAATGTTCCTGTTTCTTCTGCATCCGGAACAACGATGTCATCTACTATATCATCATCACTGCATCCAAAAGGAACAACAGCGAGCATAAATAGTCCGATACATACTTGAATTGTTTTCATAAAATTATTGTTTTGGTTTTAATGTTAGTATTCCTTTTCCCTAATAGGTAAACATTAATAACAATAAAAATAAGAAAAATTATTTTCTAAGATCCTCTGCTACTTTTTCTAGCTCCATATACCAATCCTCTCCAAACTTACGTATCAATGCTTGTTTTACAAATTTGTACACAGGTACCTGAAGTTCTTTTCCCAGTGTACATGCATCATCACATATTTCCCATTTGTGATAATTAACAGCAGAAAACTCTGTGTAATCTTGCACTCTAACTGGATATAAATGACAAGATATCGGTTTTTTCCAATCAACTTCTCCTTGATTATAAGCTTCTTCTATTGCACATAATGCTGTTCCTTTTTTGTCAAAAATAACATAAGCACAATCAGCTCCTTCAATTAGAGGAGTCTCTAATTCTCCTTGTTCCGTTTTTATAAAAGTTCCTTGTTTTTCAACTGCTTCAATACCTTCTTTTCTTAAATAAGGTTTAATGATAGGATAAATTTCTTCTAATTTTTGGGTTTCCCATTCTTCTAATGGCGCTCCCGCTTCGCCATCAATACAACAAGCACCTTTACAAGCAGAAAGATTGCACACAAAATCTTTTTCGATGATTTCTTCTGAAACGATGGTTTTGCCTAACTGAAACATATTGCGAAGATAGTTTTTATGAGAGATAAATTTTACTGATTATTTATCTTTTTATGCTACTTTTATACTGCTAAGTCTACGTACTTTGGCACTAACCATAAAAAATCAACTAAAATGAACTTTGACTTAAAAGAGATATTGACTGCTAGTATGATACTTTTTGCGGTAATTGATATCGTAGGAAGTATTCCTATTATTATTGACCTTCGTAAAAAAGTAGGTCACATACAAAGTGAAAAAGCATCTCTAGTAGCAGCAGTTTTAATGATATTATTTTTATTTGTTGGTAAAGAGATTCTAAATCTTATTGGGATTGATGTTAATTCTTTTGCCGTGGCAGGTGCTTTTATCATATTCTTTTTAGCATTAGAAATGATTTTAGGAATTCAGTTATATAAAGATGATGAACCTGAAACTGCGGCAGTCGTGCCTTTAGCATTTCCACTTATTGCCGGAGCCGGAACTATGACTTCTATACTATCTCTTAGAGCAGAGTACCAACCTATAAACATAGTAATCGCTATCGTTGTCAATATTATTTTTGTATATATTGTATTAAAGGCTTCTGGAAGAATAGAAAAAGTACTAGGTAAACAAGGAATTAATGTTATTAGAAAAATATTTGGTGTAATTTTGCTTGCAATTGCAGTAAAGTTATTTGCAACTAATATAAAAGGACTATTTTAAATGAAGTACTTTATTTACGCCTTAATCGTGATAGCCATTTCTTTGATTATTTATAATGCTACAGTTTTAGATTTTAGCAATATTCTGCAAGGAGATAGCAAAACAGCATTAATCAGTATTCTAGGTTCGGCATGTGTAGTTGTATTGCTTACGATACTTTTGGTTTCGAGAGCTATACAGCAAAAACACAAAAATGGATAGAATTTTTTAAGCTATAAATGTTACAAGAAAACAAGCAATGATTACTGGTGGTAATGAAATTACCGCCAGAATCATAAAAAGATTATGTAGTTTTCTAAAAATCAATGCTTTCTTTAATGACTTCTTTAGTTTCATATCTTCTGTACTCTCGATATGTTCTCTAATTAAATCACCTGATACGTAAGAAGAATCTACCAAAATCTCATTATCCAAAAATAATGATGCACTATTATCCAACAACCGAAACCCTACTGCCACAATAAAGAAAAAAAGTGGAGAACAAAGCGCAATTGCTAATAAGTATTCTTTTAATTCAGGCATATTTGGGGTCTAGATAAGATTTTAACGTCTTTTTCTGTTTTTAAAAATATCATTTAAATGTTAATATCACCAGAAAAACTCCAGATATTAATGAAAACATTATAAATAGTTGGTGTAATTTTCTTAACACTAAAGCTTTCTTCAGTGATTTCTTAAACCTAATATCTGATGTACTTTTTATATGTCTTTTTAGCAATGAAGTGGCTGGATAAGATGATTGTACAAAAATCCCATGACTTAATAAAATAGCTGCACTATTATTGATCAATGTAATTACAGCTGCTACTAAGAAAAAACAGAAACAAGAAATTGCTAAAAAACCAGGTAATGATTCCATTTCTATATTGGATTTAAGGTTTTAATCAGAAATAGATAAAACTTTTTGAATCATTTTATCATCTTCATTAATGATTTTTTCAAATTCACTAGTCCCAAATAGTTGTTGGGCCATAATAGCTTTTAAATATTTCTTTAATTGTTCTCGATAATTTTTTAGATTAATATCTATTCCATTTTTTCTTGTATACACAAGAAATCCATCTGCAAAATCATCGTCTATTTTTATTTCTTCTTTGAATTGCTCTTCCGTCAATTCATTATAAAATGCTCTCTTTTTGTCCAATTCTTCGAATATATACCCTCCCATTCTTCCTGATCTAAGCATATAATCCAAAGTTTCTCCTACTCTTGTAGTATCCTTGCTAACAAAAATATCAGGTATAATTCCGCCACCGCCATATACCGTTTTACCTCCTGGAGTCTTAAATTTCAAAGAATCTGCAACCTGTATACTATCTGCATTCTGTAATTCTCCGTTTTTATATCTTTCTAAATATTCATTAAAATACTCTTTATTACCATTTTCATACGGTTTCTGAATTGATCGCCCAGTAGGTGTGTAATATCTAGAAATTGTCAATCGAATTGCACTACCGTCTCCTAACGCCATTTCTCTTTGCACCAAACCTTTACCATAAGAACGTCGCCCTACAATAGTCCCTCTATCATTGTCTTGTATTGCACCAGCAAAAATCTCACTAGCAGAAGCAGAATTTTCATTAATTAACACGTAAACATTTCCTTTCTCAAAACTTCCATTACGTGTGGCGTAATTATTTTCAATCGCTCCTTTTTTATTCTTAGTAAACATAATCAATTCATCATCCTGCAAAAACTCATCAGCCATTTTTAATGCTGGAGCAATAAAACCTCCTCCATTATCTCTAAGATCTACAACTAAATTATCTGCCCCAAGATCTTGTAAAGAATCTAGTGCTTGTTTAAATTCTTTATAGGTTGTCTCTGCAAAACGGTTCACTTTTATATATCCTAACTTATCTTTTAACATATAACTAGCATCCACACTTCTCAATGGTACACGACCACGTTTTACCACTACATCAAATATACCAGTACCTTTTCTATAAACTTTTAATTGTACTTGACTATTTAGTTCTCCTTTTAATTTATCTGCCAATCCATCTCTTCGCAGACGTTCTCCATACAGCGTATCTTGATCCGCCATAAGGATTCTATCTCCAGCCAAAATTCCTGATCGCTCACTAGGGCCGCCTTTAATCGTATTAATAACAGAAATAGTATCTCTATATGGGTAGTAACTCACACCAATCCCAATAAAATCTCCTTGCATACTTTCTGTAATACCTTCTAACTCTTCTGGAGGAATATAAACTGAATGTGGGTCAAGGTTTTCGAGGATTCTATTTACTGTTACATCGACAATACTATCTGTATTGATTTCATCAACATATTCGTAATCGATATAATCTATAAGTCTATTTAGTTTTTCCTTTTTGGCATTGTAGGAAAATAGCTTAGCAGATGGATTGCTAAAATTGAGTTTACTTCCTAAAAAAACTCCCGCTCCCATCGCCAAACCAATAAATAATGGCAAGTATTTTTTTGAATAACCCATTAATCGTCTAAATCAGTAATCTTTTCTATTTCTACACCCGCTTTTTCTAAAAACAAAAGCCCAGAATTATCCTTATAGGCATTTTGATAAACAATTCTTTTTATTCCCGCCTGATGAATTAACTTACTACATTCTTTGCAAGGAGAAAGTGTAATATATAACGTAGCTCCTTTACAAGATTGTGTTGAAGAAGCAACTTTTAAAATTGCATTTGCTTCTGCATGTAACACATACCATTTCGTATATCCCTCTTCATCCTCACAAGGATTTTCGAAACCAGTTGGAGTTCCATTAAATCCATCAGAAATAATCATTCTATCCTTTACAATAACCGCACCAACTTTTTTTCTCTCACAATGAGATAACTTCCCCCATTCTCTTGCTATTCTAAGATAGGCCTTATCATATTTTAATTGCTTATTTTGGGGCATATATATAAATTGGATAGTACTTATTATTAATAAAGTACGAATATATTATGACTATGTGTCAAATACAACCCTAATTGATAATTAATTACCATATTTTACTTGAAATTATCATAGGGATTACCATCCCAATTACTATAGAAGAAACTACCAATATCCAATCGCGTTTAGAAAATCTAAAAATTGTTTGAACAAGGAAACTAATAATCAGAACTATTAGTACTACAATAATTTGAGAAACTTCAATACCAAGAGCAAATTCTAATATTGACAGAGCTTTATAATCACTAGCACTGCTAATCATATCAAAATAACTTGAAAAACCTAGTCCATGAATAAGCCCAAAAAATGCAGTGGTTGCATATAACACACCTATTTTATCTTGTTTAGTTGTATTCTTTGCTGTAAACACATTAAATAAAGCGGTTATTAATATGGTAATCGGGATCAAAAATTCAACCAATTTTGAATTTACAGAAACTATATCATAAACAGCTAAAAATAAAGAAACGGTATGACCTAAAGTAAATAACGTAACTAAGGTTAATATTCTTTTCCAGTCATCAAAAGTATAAGCAATAATAAGAACTATAAAAAATAAGACATGATCATATGCTTGCCAATCTAAAACGTGAAAGAAACCTTCTTTAAAAAAGTATAAAAACTCTGACATAAATTTGTGTTTTGAGGTTGCGTAATGTACAATTAAAATGAAGAATGTAGAAGTTTTGTAGGAACTCTTATAAAAATTTTAGGATTATTAACCTTTTAAAGGGATTGAATCACCCTTTGTCGAATTTTTAGCATTCTTACATATTGTATTAAGCTATCAAAAGCATAAATCATTAATTTTAAGATTTACAAATCACTAATTTAAAAAACTTGTATATGGATATTCAAAAATGGTTAGATAAAGGTATTGAATTTATCGTTGATTTTGGACCAAAGGTAATAGGTGCTATTCTGATCTGGATCATAGGTTCCTGGGTCATAAAAAAACTAATGAAAGGTATTTCTAAAGTAATGGAGGTTAGACAATATGATGAAAGCCTTCAAAAATTCCTGACTAATCTTTTAGGTTGGATTCTAAAAATTATATTAATACTTGCTGTGCTTGGTACGGTTGGGGTAGAAACTACTTCTTTTGCAGCAATACTCGCCGCAGCTGGTTTAGCAGTTGGCTTAGCTTTACAAGGGTCTTTAGCAAATTTTGCGGGTGGTGTACTCATTATGATCTTTAAGCCATTTAAAATTGGTGATTTAATAGAAGCCCAAGGTGTTCTTGGAGTCGTAAAAGAGATTGAAATTTTTACCACAAAATTATCAACTCCAGATAATAAAGAAGCGATCGTTCCTAATGGAACTTTGTCGAACGGAAATATTATCAATTACACCTCTCAAGGAACACTAAGAGTAGATCTTAACATTGGAATTGGATATGGAGATGATATCAAAAAAGCAAAAGATGTTATTATGAAAGTTCTTACTGATAATCCAAAAGTTTTAAAAGATCCAGCTCCTACTGTTGCGGTTAGCGAACTTGGAGATAATGCTATTAACCTTGTAGTAAGACCACAAGCGAATGTTGCAGATTATTGGGATGTTTACTTTAGTGCGCTAGAGGATTCTAAAAATGCATTAGATGCTGCAGGGATATCAATTCCTTACCCACAAAGAGATGTACATATTCATAATGTAAAATAATATTTACATAAATAAAGTATAACAAGGTCTCATAATTTGAGGCCTTTTTTTATCAAAAAAATAAAGAGAAATTCAATCTAACCATTTATAAACTTTACTTTACTTCTTTATCGAGAAAATAATATTATAGAAATTGAACAATTCATTACCCAAAAAAAAATCTTTGAATACCTTACGGTAGTTATATTGCAACTATGTTTTAATTCAAACTAGCTAGGGAACATGAAAGCAACTTCTACCTTTATCCATAATGACTTTTTATTACAAAATGAATTTTCAAGAATTCTTTATCATTCTTATGCCAAAGATCTACCTATTATAGACTATCATAATCATTTATCTCCAAAAGACATTTGTGAAAACAAAAAATTCAAGACCATTGGTGAAGTTTGGTTAGAAGGAGATCATTATAAATGGCGTGCTATGCGAACATTAGGTATTGATGAAATGTATATTACAGGTAAAGCTAGTGATAAAGATAAATTCCTGAAGTGGTCAGAGACAGTTCCTTACAGTATTAGAAACCCCTTGTTTCACTGGACACACATGGAGCTTATGAAGCATTTTTCTATCTCTGAATTATTATCCCCAGAAACAGCTGAGAAAATTTACGCATCAGCCAATGAACAATTACAAAGTTCCAGTCACTCCGTACAAGGATTATTAAAGATGAATAATGTGGAGGTAGTTTGCACCACAGATGATCCTGTTGATTCTCTAAGCTTTCACAATTCATATGCTATCCAAGAAAAGGTAATGAAATTACTTCCAACTTTCAGGCCTGATAAATCATATGCAGTAGAAAATAACGAAAGTTATTTGGAGTATCTTAATGAGTTAGAGATCAAATCCAACACCCAAATTAAAAACTTTGAAGATCTCTTAGCTGCACTCGAAAATAGAATTGATTACTTTCATAAGATTGGTTGTAGATTATCTGATCATGGATTAGAGAACTTATTTCACTTTAAGAAAGGAAGCTATAATATAGAACATATTTTCAAAAAAATTAAAGCTAAAAAAGTCTTAGAGATTAAGGAAATTAATTATTTCAAGTTTGAAGTTTTATATTTCTTAAGCACCTGTTATCATAAACGAGGATGGGTACAACAATACCATCTAGGCGCAATTAGAAATAATAATAAGAGACTTCTAAAAAAACTTGGTCCTGATACGGGGTTTGATTCTATTGGTGATTACTCCCAAGCCAAAAATTTAAGTGGATTTTTAAATTCTTTGGATACAACAGATCAACTTGCAAAAACTATTTTATATAACTTAAACCCATCAGGCAATGAGGTTTTTGCTTCTATGGTTGGTAATTTTAATGATGGTACTATCAAAGGAAAAGTTCAATATGGTGCAGCATGGTGGTTCCTAGATCAAAAAGATGGAATGGAAAAACATTTAAACACTTTATCTAATCTAGGTATGCTTAGTTGTTTTGTAGGCATGTTGACTGATTCTAGAAGTTTTTTATCTTTTCCAAGACACGATTATTTTAGGCGTATTCTCTGCAATTTAATTGGAGATGATGTAAAAAATGGGATATTACCTAAAGATGAAAAATGGTTAGGAAAAATTGTTTCCGACATTTGTTACCATAATGCTAAAACGTATTTCCCTTTTTAAAAAACAATAGAGGAGATATCATAAGACACCTCCCCTAAAAACAATTCAAAAACTAACAAAATGTGAACTCTAATTATCTCTTTGATATAGTTAAATATGTTCCTTTAAAACTTTGATTTAACACCATCATTTCAATAGTAGAGTTTTCTTTATTCGGGACCACTTCAATTTGTGCCTTTCCATTAGACATTTTAATGGATTCACTGCCCATTGGTGTGCCTAGATATTTCTTATTTACTCCTCCGGATAAGCATTGAAAATAGACTCTCTCTTCATAATCTAAACATCTCAATCCCTCTTTATCCTTTGCAATAGCAGTAATTAAATAATTACCATTTTTTAATTCTTTATAAGAAAGTGATAACGACTTAGCTACATCATTTTTCTTATACCTATAGTCTACTTTAAGACTATCTGTGACTTTTTTATCATCTTTATATCCAATTGCTTTTAGCTGGTTAGTACCTTCTTTAAAAAGTAGGTCCCAGGTTAATCCAGAAGCTGGAAATTTATTAATATCCTTTTTCTTTTGTCCTAGAGATTTTCCTTCAAAAAACAATTCTACTGTATCACAGTTACTAAATACATTTATGGTCCGTGAGGTATCTTTAGGCCCTTGTCTTTCTGTCCAGGTATGAGATTCTATATATACAAATGGATCCTTTGCCCAATAACTCTTAAAAACGTAATATGCATCTTTAGGGTTCCCTTCTCTATCCATAATCCCTTTTTGATTAACATAAGGAATATCATTTTCTGGTCTTAACGGTGTTCCAAAATCTTTAAACGCCCATTGTACATTACCTACAAAAGATGGATTAGTTTCTGCTATCTTTAAATGCCAATCAAAAAGATCTACAATATAATTCTCGCTCCAATCACCTATTTTGGCAATATTAGTAACAGAAGTTTGTGTAATAGCTTCTGTCCATCCATCCGGATCCATAGCTCCACTGCCGTCTATTGGGTTTTCTGTATGTCTCCCATAATGACTAGACCCTCCATATTCTGCATGGAGAAAATGATCGTATTCTTTTATGTATTTTTTTAAAGCTTTTTCGTAGGTAGTATAGCTGCCAGAATACCAACCAGACCATATAGATGGTGAAAATACATCTACTATATCTGATCCAGAATAATATTTACGAATAGCAGTTTTTCTTGTTGGATCTAATGTGGATGATAGTATATTTAATTCTTTTAAAAATTCATTTAATTCCTTTTCATTATCTCCATTCTTAAAATCCGGTAGCCAATAAATTTCATTACCTAACGACCATATAATAATACTTGGATGATTATAGTTCTGATTGATAATTTCAGATAACATGTTTTTGGTATTGATCTTCCAATTTTCATTTCCAATTCCTCCTCTACACCAAGGTAATTCATCCCAAACTAAAATCCCTAACTCATCGCACATTTTATAAACCTCTGGGTCCTGAGGATAATGTGCTAACCTTATAAAATTAGCACCCATCTCTTTTATAGCTTTAATATCATTGCGATGCAATTCATTAGGCATTGCTGCTCCATATCCCGCGTGTTCTTCGTGACGATGTGTTCCTCGTAATAATACTCTTCTCCCATTAAGATAAAATGGCCCATTTTTTTTAAACTCGAACCAACGAAAACCTACTTTTTCTGACAACTTATCGATTTGTTCCTCAGATTTTAATAATGCAACATCAACGTTATATAAATTAGGAGTATCAATATCCCAAAGTAATGGTTTAATAGTATCTTTAAAATCTAATATCAATTGATTCGTTGATACTTTTTCTCTAACTGTTTGTATTTCTTTTCCATTTGGATCAAAAAGACGAGCTTCTACTTCGTATTTTTCGTTTTCTTTGAGATCTACAATATTTAGATCCAATTTTAGTGAAGCTTTCTCGGTGGAGACAAATGGCGTATTTACTTTTAGATCCGAAATATTAGTTTTATACTTTTGAAGTAACCATACATCTCTGGTTATTCCTCCATAGATAAAAAAGTCACTTTTTTGAGAAGGTATTATTTCAGGATCATAACTATTATCAACCCTAACAATTATCTCATTGTTTCCTATTTTCAACTCTTTAGAAATATCAAAAGAAAATCCTATATAGCCTCCCTTATGATCTCCAACTAATTTACCGTTTACATATACATGAGTAGTAATATTTGCTCCTTCGAAATACAAGGAATAAGCAACATCCTGATTAATTGTTTCGAACTTAAGATTTTTTTTGTACCAACTTGCACTTCTTCGATAACCTGGATCAAGATCCATAGTATCATAATTATTCCAAGTGTGCGGTAAATTAATATCCACCCAATCAGTTTGTTTATTAACTTGATCAATATGCTCTATATTCAACTCTAAATATTGCCAATTATCATTTATATTTTCTTTTAATCTACTTACTTGTGCAGAGCAATAAAAAGATAAAAAAACAAGCGATACAATTTGTGCCGATTTAAAAAAAGAAAAAACAGTCTTATC
The DNA here is from genome assembly GCF_943733665.1 of Aquimarina sp. Aq107. NCBI lineage: Bacteria > Pseudomonadati > Bacteroidota > Flavobacteriia > Flavobacteriales > Flavobacteriaceae > Aquimarina > Aquimarina sp. Aq107. Next base: position 4,329,567 of record NZ_OX030782.1, read on the forward strand.
CATAGAATTTATATGCTTTTACCTAAGATTCTTTCTTCTTAGAACTGCTTCTAAAAAGTAATAATCCGCATAATTAATTGGTCCATTAATCTCATCATTCTTGGGCCAATTTCCTGTACTATGACTTAATATAAATGGCACATTAGATTCTTTTTGTATCACATATTTTTTGGAGGATAAACTTGTTATAATTTTATCTGCAAATTCTAGATGTTTTTTATCCTTTGTATATTCGTATAGTTCTAACATTCCTGAAGCTATAACTGCGGCAGCTGAAGCATCTCTGGGTTCACTTGGGATATTTGGCGCATCAAAATCCCAATATGGTATCGCATCTTCTGGTAGATTATTATGATCCATTAAAAAAGCAGCTATCTTTTTAGACTGCTCCAAAAACTCTACATTATTGGTATATCTATAAGCCATCGCATACCCATAAAGTCCCCAAGCTTGACCTCTAGCCCAAGAAGATTCATTTCTAAATCCCTGATGAGTAACCTTTGCTCTAATATCTCCAGTTATCGTATCATAATCTACTACGTGAAAACTACTATTATTATCTCTAAAATGGTTTTTTAGAGTAGTTCTAGCATGTTGATTTGCCATATTGTAATATGTAGTATCCTTTGAATAATTAGATGCTTCAAATAGTAATTCTAGATTCATCATATTATCGATGATTACCGGAAATTGCCATTCTTCTTTATTAAAATCCCAAGAACGTATAGATCCTACTGTAGTATTATATCTAGTGGATAACGTTTGCGCACTTTCTATAATAATATCTTTATAAGCTGCATTATTTGTTATCTTAAATCCATTACCAAAGCTACAGAACACTTTGAAGCCCATATCATGGGTTCTATCATTATACTTTTCCTTTTCAATAAAAGTTGTCCATTCTTTAGCCTTAGCTTTATATTTAGTATCACCAGTTAATTGATAAATTTTCCAAAGAGTACCTGGAAAAAAACCACTGGTCCAATCCTTTGATGGAACTTTCTTAATAATCCCATTATCATCGGCACTTCTTGGAAAAGCTAAAGAATCTACCGAATACTCTAATAAATATGAAAACCTATCCGAATATTGAATAATCTTATCCTCTTCAGCTATCGTTTCTTCTTGTTTACTATCCGAAGAAATATCTTTACAAGCGGTAAAACATATTAGTAAAGTGATAATTAATCCGGGAAATGTTTTTCTTTTTTCTTTTATCATAGATATCATCAATTAATACCCGTCATTTTGAGATAAGTTAGGATTTCTTAGTATTTCTTCATTTGGAATAGGTAATAGATAATCACGAGTTGGATCAAAGTTAGCTTTTAGCCCTTCGAGTCCAGTTGATCCAAACACTTGTGTTCCCATTTCTCTTCTAGCGATATCATACCATCTTTTAAATTCGAAAGCTAGCTCTAATCTACGTTCCTCTAATACCATGGTTCTAAAATTGTCTTGAGACAAACCAGAGACATCAGCCGGGAAATCAGAACCATTTCTAGCTCTAGCTCTTACTCTATTTACATATTGGTGAGCTTCTTCGCTTCCACCATTGATTTCATTTAATGCCTCTGCCGCTATTAACAATACTTCTGCATACCTCATTGTAGCATAATTAGTTTCTGATGCACGACCATTCCCATTAGCTGTTGCTCCTATGAATCGAGTATATTTAGCAATATGAGGACGGTTTACGGCTCTTGTATTAAAATCCCTAAATACAGTATATGGCTCTACATTACCATTAAAAATTCCGGTAGCATCAAAACTCACTGCTTTTCTATAATCGCGGTCATCCCAGGTATCAAAAACTTCTAAAGAAGGCACAGCAACAGACCAACCACCGCCAAGGTCATACTGCTCATCCGATCTAATTCCTGTTAATGGTGGCGCATAATCAGTTCCATCATCAGTCTGATTAATGTTTCTTATTGCCTGAAAATCAATTGCAAATAAAGGTTCTTGTGAAGCATCTTGTTTGGAGGAATCAAATAAATCTTGGAAATTAGCCTCTAAGCCTAATTGATAGGTTCCTTCGTTGTCAATTACCTCTTTAGCCTTATTATAGGCCATTTGATAATTCCCCATAGTTAAGTATACCAAAGATAAATAAGAAGTAGCTGTAGCCTTTGCTGGTAATGTTCTTGTTGTTTGCGTATTAGGCAACCAGGTTTCAGCGAATTCTAAATCTGCAATGATGTTTTCATATACTTCAGCTGTTGGTGTAGAACTTATAGAAGATGCTGTTTGAATATCAGTAACAGGCGTATCTAAATAGGGGATATCCCCAAAAAGTCTCACCATATGAAAATAAGTGAATGCTCTCATAAAATATGCTTGAGCAATAATTTCATTTTCTTCAGCCTCATCTGCATCTAATAACTCCGCTCCCGCAATTGCTTGATTTGCTGCAGCAATGGTTTGGTACATTGCTGGCCAAAAGTCATCAATCATTCCATTATCTGACAATACTGTAAAATCATTGTGGTCAATTCTTCTCTGTGCAGTGGTCGGATCTCCAATATCTACCATATCACCACGTACCATAATGGTTAACGTAAATTTTCTTCCCCAAATATCTTCGTGACCCACACGACCATAAGTTCCGTTTACAGCTACCTGTAAATCGTCTAAAGAACTAAAAAAACTTTCTGGAGCCAAAATTCCTACCGGATTTTCTTCCAAATCCGAACATCCTATTGTTGAGACTATTGTCGACAATAAGAATAAGATTTTAATTGTTTTCATATGTTTTTATTTTTATTACTAATATATTATAATATTTTGTTAGTCAACTAGTTAAAAGGTTACGTTGATTCCGAAATTAACAGATCTCACGGTTGGGTAATTCCCAAAATCAAAACCTCTTGTAGTATTAGCATTTGTAGAGCCACCAGATCCACCAGATCCAAAAAAGCTAACTTCTGGATCTAAACCAGAGTAATCTGTGAACGTAAGCAAGTTCTGACCACTAACAGAAACCCTCACTTTATCGATACCCATTTTTTCAGTTACAGCATTTGGTATAGTGTACCCTAAAGCTATATTTTTTAATCTCACATATGTACCATCTTCTACAAAACGAGAAGTAAGAATTTTATCGGTTCTTAATGCTACACGTGGTACATCTGTATTAGTGTTTGTTGGTGTCCAAGCATTCAATATATCGGTAGAAGCATTAGAATCTCCAGCATCTAATTGAATTGCAGTAAGATTTGCAACATCGCCACCTACAGCTCCTTGAAAAAAGATATTTAAATCAATATTTTTATAGGTGAAATTATTAGTAATACCAAATGTGAAATCTGGTGTAGGATCCCCAATAATTTTTTGATCATCTGTATTGATAACACCATCAGCGGTACCATTTTCATCAGGTATATCTGTAAATAACTGATCTCCTGCTTGTGCTCCTGCAAAAGTTGCAGTTCCTTCTGGCAAGTCTCCTCCTTGATATACACCTCTATACTCGTATCCCCAGAAAACTCCAGCAGCTTCTCCTTCTCTTAAAAGGTGTGTGTTGTCAGTGTTAAAATAACCTGGAGATGCATCTAAAAATACATCGATACCTCCTATTAAGGCCTCAACAGTGTTGGTGTTGGTAGACCAATTAAAATCTGTAGTCCAGGTAAAGTTTTCTTTAACAATATTTCTTGTATTTAAAGAAATTTCAAATCCTTTATTATTAACCTCCCCAATATTTCTAATACTAGCTGTGGTTAAAAATCCAAGATATTCTGGCTGACTAGCATCGGCTAACAGTAAATCTTCTGTGTCTATATTATAATAATCCAGAGAAAGAGAAATTCTATTATTTATAAATCCTAAATCCAACCCAATGTTGGTTTGGTAAGAAGATTCCCATTGTAGATCTGGATTTGCAGCTTGATCTGGAACAACAGCTCCAACAACATTTCCATTTATAATCCCTAATACTGTTTGGAATCTAGCTAAAGACTGATAAGCACTAATTGCTTGATTACCCGTCACACCATAACTAGCTCTAAACTTTAGATTGGAGATAGTACTGTTATCTTTCAGAAAACTTTCATTAGAAATTTTCCATCCTATGGCTGCAGAAGGGAAAATAGCACTTTGATTATTTACAGCAAAATTCGACGAAGCATCTCTTCTTACCGTAGCAGTTAACAAATAACGATCATCATAGTCAAGATTTAATCTTCCAAACTGAGATTGAATTTCTATTTCAGAAAAAGATGAAGTAGGGGTTAATGCAGTGGTTCCTCCTGATAGATTGAAAAAAGAGAATGTATTTGAGACAAAGCCTTCTGCTCCTGAAGAAGAAGTTTCTGTAGTATTTTTTTGATAAGAATATCCCGCTAATAACGTTAAATCGAATTTACCGATTTCTTTATTATAAGTCAGATAATTTTCACTGATTACATTTGTGTTTCTAACATTTGATATAATAGCTCTTCCTCCAACATCTCCAGCAGTAATTCGTAAAGTAGAAGGCCTAAAAAGCCCATTTGTTTGATTTCGAGTACTAAAACCAAATGTAGTTTTAAAGTTCAACCCATTCAGAATTTCATAATCTGCATATAAATTAGCTCTGTAATTATCTGTCTTAGTTTCATTGATCCCTTCTGTTGCAATAGCAAAAGGATTATCAACATCATCACCAACAGAGTTAATCGTATTTACCCCATTTTCATTCAATACTCCTAAATCTGGAGCAAATCTAAAGGCTAAAGAAACTACATCATCACCACCTCCATTAGCAGTTTGACCTGTAGATTGTGTTGGAACACCATCTTGAGCTCCTCGACTACCAAAAAGATTGATCCCTAACTTTAACTTATCGGTCATCTGGGCATCTATGTTGGATAGGAAAGTTACTCGCTCGAATTCTGAATTAATAATAACACCTTCTTGTTTAAAATAATTTGCAGAAGCATAAAAATTTATATTATCACTTCCTCCTGAAAAAGAAAATTGATGATCCGAAGTACTACCGCTTCTATATAGTAAGTCTTGCCAATCTGTATTGGCAGGCCCTTGAACATAGGCAGGATTTAATTCTTGCTGATACGCTGCAAATTGATCCGCATTTAATAAATCTAGTTCATTAGTAATATTTTGTACCGAGTAATTCGAATTAACATCAATAGATAACTTTCCTTTTCTACCTTTTTTTGTAGTGACTAGAACAACTCCATTTGACCCTCTAGAACCATAAATAGCAGCTGCAGAAGCATCTTTAAGTACTTCTATGGATTCTATGTCATTCGCCTGCGGAAAAATAGCACCCACAAAACCATCTACAACAATAAGAGGATCACTGTTAGCGTTGATCGAGGTATTCCCTCTAACTTGGATATTAACAGCAGATCCAGGCTCACCTCCATTATTGGATTGAACTACAACACCAGCTGCACGTCCTTGAAGTGCTTGTGCTGCATTCAAAACAGGGAAAGCCGTTAATTCATCCGATTTTACGGAAGATACAGAACCTGTTACATCACTCTTACGCTGAGAACCATAACCGACAACAACGATTTGCTCTAAAGATTCTATTGATGCAGATAAAATAACATTAATACTTTTTTGACTACCAACTAATATCTCTTGATCCGCAAACCCGACATAAGAAAATACTAAAACAGCTTTTTCATCTGGCACCTTTATAGTATATAAACCATCAAAATCAGTAGTAGTCCCAATAGGTTTGTTTTTTACGCTAACGTTAGCACCAAGAATAGGAACTCCATCTTCTGATGTAACTGTTCCTGTAATCTCTATTTGTGCAGATAACGCTGATCCCATCATTAAAAACAAAATTGGAATACATCTTTTCAATACTTTTAAATATGTAAATTTTTCATTCATGAGTGATTGATTTATGTTAGTGTATGCATCTGTTTAATACAGATATATAATTAGAAGACAAAAAAATATGATACACAACGAAAAAAAGAGTTGTAAAAAGATATATCTGCTTTGTTTCCTATTCATACTCAAACCTACTTAAAACGATATATCTAAAAGTCCTAAAAAGGGTATATTTCTGTACTAAATGCTGGAAATAAGCACTTAACAGGCCTTGTCATTGTTAAAACGATCTGTTTTTAGGAAAAGAATTTTGATGCGTATTCTGAGGGAGTCTGATCAAAATGCTTTTTAAAGCATTTAGTAAAATATTTCGGGTTTCTAAAACCTACTTTATAGCAAACTTCTGAGATATTTATTTGACCTAGCTCTAATAATTGAGAAGCTCTTTTCATTCGGATAGAATGAATAAATTCATTTGGTGTTAAATTGGTCCAGCCTTTAATTTTAGAAAATAACATGGTTCTACTTACACCTAATTCTGAACTAAAATATGGGATATCAAAAGAAGTATTACTTATATTTTCTTCAACAATTTTTACTGCCTTTTTCAATAATTCTTCATCTATAGAAGTTACCGTAATGTCTGATGACTTAAACTCATTGGATGAAAATTTTTCTTTCTGTTTTTCTACAGATGATAGAAGGTTTCGTATGGTTAACAAAAATTCTTTTACATTAAAAGGCTTATTTATATAAGCATCCGCTCCAGACTCTAAACCATCAAACTTATATATTAATGAGGTCCTAGAAGTCAATAAAATAAAGGGGATATGACTGGTTCTAATATCATTCTTTATTTTAGAACATAATTCCGTTCCTTCCATTTTAGGCATAATCACATCACTAATTATTAAATCTGGAACTTTTTGTATTGCTTTTTTAAATGCTACCTGCCCATTCTCAGCTTTGATTATCTGATAATAGTCTTTAAGCATATCTCCTATGAAATTTCTCAATTCATCATTGTCCTCTGCGATAAGAATCAATGGCTTTTGGTCTTCTTCAAAAACCATTTCCATATCTAGTTCTTTATTTTTCTTAGCAGTAAAAATTTGATTTTTATATTGAGTAATGTCATCACTAATCTTAAAATCCTTTATAATATCTGTTTCGTTTAAATGAGCTTTACCTTTTTTAAGACTTACTCTAAAAACAGTTCCTTTTTCTAATTCGGTATCCACAACTTCTATAATACCCTGATGTAATTCGACAGCTTTTTTGGCTATCGACAATCCAATTCCACTGGCTTGATTAAATTGTTTTTGATAATCCTTATCACCAGCCACTTCATAAAAACGATCAAATACTTTATCCACAAACTCTTTATCAATCCCTTTACCTGTATCCTCTATTTCAACAATCGCATTATTATCTTCCTCAAAAATTCTAACATGAATCTCTCCTCCTTCTGGAGTATATTTAAATGCATTAGAAATTAAGTTATAAAACACCCTCTCCAATTTATATCGATCAAAGTATATTTTTATCATATCCGAAGAAGCTTCAAATGTATAGATATACGAACCGGCTTTTGCAAATTCATTAAATGACAAGTAAATTTCTTTTAGGTATTTTACCAAATTCCCTTCTGCAACCTGTAATTTAGAATGCTTATTTTCAAATTTTCTAAAATCTAATAATTGATTAATCAATTTCAATAATTGATCCGCATTACGTTCGATAACTAATAGACGTTTATACATCTTATTACTACCTTGATAATTCTCTATCAATTGCTGTAAGGGCGCTATAATCAGAGCCAATGGCGTTCTGAATTCGTGAGAAATATTAGTAAAAAACTCTAACTTAGAACGATTCATTTCTTCTTTTCTAATATTTTCTAGATGCTCTAAGTCTAATTCATGTTTAAGTTTTGTTCTTGCTTTATTAATTTGATTTAACCCAAATAAAGCTAAAATTATTGCTATGACATATCCAGCAAAAGCAAGAGGACTTTTCCAAGGAGCTGGTTTCAATGATATTTTTAGTTTTGTAGATTCATCATTCCAAATATTATCATTATTCGCGCCTTTTACCTCAAAAGTGTAATCCCCCGGTTTTTGTATTGTGTAATTTACTTCGGTATTCTTAGTATACTGCCATTGATTATCTAATCCAACTAATCGATACGCGTATTGATTATTAGAAGGATTAATAAAATTGGGCATCGCAAAACTAATCCCAAAAGAAGCTTGATCATGCAATAACGTGAGTTTATCTGTATATGAAACACTCTTTTTTAGTACTTTTTCATCTCCGTAGGTTTCAATCTTTTTTCCTTGAATATTAAAATCTGTCAAAACCACTTGCGGTACAAAAGTATTTTTCTTTATCTGATTGGGATTTAAAAATGAGACTCCTGATGGCCCTCCAAAATAGAGACCTCCATTCTCAGCTCTTAAACACGCATTATTATTAAATTCGTTACTGACTAAACCATCAGTTTGGTTATAAAGAATCGAAGTTTTTTTATCAGGATTATATGCTACAATACCTTTGTTAGAACTTATCCAAATAACATTATCATCATATTCTACAATACTGAAAACTGTGCTAACTTTTGTGCCTACGACATTAAGTTCTAATTTATTAAACTTATTATCTTCAAACTTAAATATCCCATTTGCTTTGGTACCAACATAGAGAACCCCTCTTTTGTCTTCATATATGCTTAAAATATCATCTCCCGACAGTTGTTCTTCATTAAAAAAGAAACGTTTTACGGTAATTATTTCTTCATTATTTAACCTATCTTTCTTAATACAATTTAAACCATTTTGTGTGCCAATCCATAAATTAGAATCTTTATCAACAAGTAAAACTCTAATTCTATCATTAGAAAGTGATTTCTTATTTATATTATTATGATCTATAAATCTAAAATCTTTGTTTGTTAAATTGTATTGAATAAGACCTTTTCCAAAAGTCCCTAAATACATAAAATCTCCAGATTTTTTAATCGTATACACTCCGACATCTTTAAGAAGCACTCTTAAATCTTTGCTTAATAAATTAGATATAAATTTCTTAGTTTTTATATCATATAAAGCTATACCCGCATTATAGGTTCCAATCCAAAGTTTTTGATCATCAAGAAATAATGTTTTTATACTAAGACTAGGGAGCTTATTATCAGAAATCTTCTGTATATCAAAAGATTGATTTTTCTCTATATCCAGTATACTAATTCCTTTTCCTTCGGTTCCGAAATATAAATTGTTCTTATCATCCTGGACAATACTACTAACAACACCATATTCAGTATCGGCGGTAGTGTTTTTTCTAAGCGATATAAAATTAGAATTAGATTCATCCCATATATTAATTCCTCCATAATAGGTTCCGAGCCAAGTAGAGCCTTTTTTATCAATGAAAATTGTTTTAATTGAGTTTCTGCTAAGACTTTTTAAATTATTCTGTTGATGTCTAATAGAGATAATAGAATCATCATTATTTTTTATACAAAGTCCGTCATAGGTTGCTATCCAAAGTACTCCTCGATTATCTATAGATAAACTTCTAACATCTTTATTAATTATTTGATTTTTATTTGTCTTCCTTACACTACCAAAAGAATCAGAAGTTAAATCGTAATAATTGAGACCACCATATTTAGTTCCAATCCACAGCCTATCTTTATCATCTTGTACAATAGCTTGAATATAAGAGTCACTTAAGCTATTTGATTTTTGATTACTATAAAATCTCTTAAAGACAAAATCATTATCATTACTTGTTTTTAACTTATTTAAACCATTTGCTGTCCCTATCCAGATATCTTTTTTATTGTCTTCATATATACTTAAAATATAATTATTCGAAAGACTCGAAGCATTCGCAGGGTTATTCTTGATTGTAATAAATGAATCTGATTCCCTATTATATACCATAAGACCATTAGAGGAACCAAACCAAAGTTCTCCATTATCCAACATATGAATAGACCAGATTGTATTGTCTGAGATACTTCCTTTTTTACTAGAATGGAAATATGATTTGAATACATTAAGTTTTGGATCGTATCTATTTAATCCATTATATGTTCCGATCCAGATAAAACCTTCTTGATCCTCTTGTATAGATAAAATGTCATTATTACTAATTGAAGTGGAGTCATTAAGTATGTTTCTATACACCGTAAAATTATCACCATCATATTTATTCAATCCATCTCTGGTTCCTATCCACATTCGCCCTAATCTATCCTGATGAATAGCAATTACTGTACTTTGTGATAATCCATCTGAGGTAAAAAGATGTAAAAATTTATTATAAAAATTATCTTGAGCAATAGATAAAGTTGAAATAAAAAATAATAGTAATACGTATATATGCTTCATCAATTCCCTTAAAATTTCCTCCTAATAACGTTTTAAACTTCAAAATATTAAATAAATGTTAATAATTTAACGTTTAAGACTAATTCATTTTTGCTTTCTAATTTTTTAATTCTTTAATCTTCTCTTAAGTTGATACTTATATAACGAAGGAATTAATTTTATGTCTTCATTTACAAAACCTACATAGGCATCTGGATTATAGTTAATTACTATCTTTTGATTTCCCGAGACACCTACTAACCTAGCATTAGGCCCATCGTTCATTCCATCTAAACGTATGAGTTCTTCATGTTCTAGGGTATTCAAAAAATTTACTTTAATATTCCAAAAAGTACTATATGATGCATGTGAAGGTTTCCAATAACCTGCTCCACCACCAGTAAAAAGAGGATATGAGTCATTTCCTAATGTATTTAAATGAACAGTTATTAAATCAAATAAATTTTGATGATTTACACCTGAGTGTTGATCCAAAATTGGATTTTTAAAAACTTCACAGTTATGATAAACGCTTTTAGTAGAAAAAGTATTAAAGCTTAAAGGATGCATTACATCATTATGAACAGATAAATTCTTAACTAAAACATTATGTACTCCACCCATTTGTACTGTATAATGACCCTTCTTTTTCCCAGTAGTCTTAATATCTTTAATGGTGACATTAGCAATGGCTTCTGTTAATATACCACTGTCAGAATTTTCTATAACCACATTTTGAACCCAACTATTAAAAACTCTAGTCAAGTAAATTCCATTGTATCCTTGTTCTACATGATGAGCTATACGATTAGAAAAAGGAAATGTAATTTTGAAATTCTGAATCCCCACTTCTTTTAAATGATCCCATTTTATTATTCTCACCTCATATTCAGGAATAATGTCTGTTAATAATGGAGATTTAATTGTGACCTGATTTCGAACTATTTCTTCAATTTGTGCCTGTTGACGAATTAATGGCAGATTGGTATAGTTCCAATGATGAGATCCAATTTTTAAATTTTCAGTATCTCCATATAATTCTCTTAATATATTTGCCTCTTTGCCCTTTTTATTAAACCATTGTATCTCTACAACGTCCCCTTTATTTAACCCTAAATCATTATGAACTTTAAATGAAACTGAACCACGTTTTGCATTATCAATAGTTCCCAAAACTTTAGGCTCTTTATCGTATTTTTGAAGATAGGATTTTACTCTAGCACCAGGAATTCTAGTCCAAAACATACCTCCTGACCAAGAATATTGAGAGAAAGGAAGGAAAATGTTCTTTTCTTCTTCTTTTTGAATTTTATCTAGTTTAACCAGATATTCTCTAAGTTCCTTTAAATCATTAGGATCTTTTAAGTACATCATTGGCCTTGGGCAGAAAATTTCAGTTCCATTATTTCCTACTCCCTGACCATTAAGTACAATGTTGCTCCTTTCGAAATATAATACTTCACTTAAAATTATCCTTCCTGCAGGTAATTGAATCAATACTGGTTCTTTTATCTGATGAGCTTTCTCAAAAACTCTCAATAACGCTTTAGAATCATCTTTTTCATCATTTGCAACAACCCCAAAATCAGTTGCGTTCAGTACAGTAGTAATATCATCTGAAATTTTTATTTCCTTCTCTCCAAATTGATAGCCAGCATAACTATAATTAGGAATATAAGGACCTTTATTAGCAACTAACTCCGACAAAGAATATTCTTCCTGAGAAGAAGCTCCGATGACCTGTAATAGCAATAAAAATAAGAAAACAGTACTTGAATTGTTTTTGTCATTTATTCGCATTCTATATTTCTTTTTATAGTCCTAGAAAAACTTATTTTATCTATTATCATATGTTATCAACAGTACTCATACGTTTATAAGTTAAAACTTAAAATGCACCTCTCTATTCTAAGAATAAGTTTATCGATTATAATCTATTATGGAAAATAGATTGTTTCAAAACTATTAAAACCTACTATCCTAATAGTTCGGATTAAGGGCGTTAATTGTTCGAATAATTCAAAAATAACCTTCAAAATTTATCAAATACTCAATATAAACCTTTGAAAACAAACAACATATTCAATTTTTTAAGAAAATTTACACTTAAACCAATAAAAAATTAATGTGCTGAAAATCAGTGTATTGTACTTTTTTATACTTATTTCCGTATGATCCTTCTCTAAAATTTAAATTTTAATTGTAATAAAAGTTTCAAATTTGAAATAGATGAATTTTTTCTATTGTAAATATGGATAATAAGGTAGTAGTACTCACTGGTGGCGGTGGAGTTTTAGGGAAAACAATAGCATTAGCATTGGCTAAAAAAGGAGCACAACTTGCTATTTTGGATTTAAGAAAAGATGCAGCAGAAAAAGTTGCACAAGAGATTAAAAAACAAGGTGGTTCAGCGATTGGTATTGCTGCAGATGTACTTAGTAAAGAATCTTTATTAAAAGCACAATCCGAGATTAATTCAAAATTAGGTAGCTGCGATATTTTAATTAACGGAGCTGGTGGAAATCACCCAAAAGGAACAACTTCGAACACGCACCTTAGATTAAAAGATTTAGAAAACAATCAAAATGATTTTAAAAGTTTTTTTGATTTAGATACAGAAGGAATTCAATTCGTTTTTAATCTCAATTTTATAGGGACTTTATTACCTACCCAAGTTTTTGCGAAAGAAATGGTGGGTAAAGAAAATTGTTGCATTCTCAATATATCATCCATGAATGCATTTACTCCATTAACCAAAATTCCAGCGTATAGTGGAGCAAAAGCAGCTATATCAAATTTTACACAATGGCTTGCTGTACATTTTGCGAAAGTGGGTATTAGAGTAAATGCTTTAGCACCTGGTTTTTTCTTAACGGATCAAAATAGATCGTTATTAACAGATTCTGAAGGAAACCCAACCCAAAGAGGTAAAACTATCATAGAACAAACTCCAATGGGCAGGTATGGGGAACCTGAGGATCTTATCGGAACTACAGAATGGTTATGCGGAGAAGGCTCCAAGTTTGTAACTGGTATTGTCGTTCCCATTGATGGAGGTTTTAGCGCTTTTAGCGGTGTTTAATATATAATATATGAAATTAGAAAAAACATGGCGATGGTATGGACCTAATGATCCAGTATCATTATCCGACATAAAGCAAGCTGGAGCAACTGGTATTGTATCCGCTTTACATCATATCCCAAATGGAGAAGTTTGGACAATAGAAGAAATACTAAAAAGAAAGGAAATCATTGAAGCATCCGGATTAAAATGGTCTGTTGTGGAAAGCGTTCCAATTCACGAAAACATAAAAACCAGATCTGGAAACTATATTAAATACATAGAAAATTACAAAACTACAATACAAAACCTTGGTGCTTGCGAAATCAATATCATCTGCTATAACTTCATGCCTGTTCTTGATTGGACCAGAACAAATCTAGAATACAAAGTTTCGGATGGATCAACTGCATTACGTTTTGACGCAACTGAATTCGCAGTTTTTGATCTATTATTACTTAATAGACCAAATGCACTAAAAGAGTACACTGATACACAGATTAAAAATGCTAAGATATTAGAAAAACAAATGTCTGAAGAGCAAAAGAAACTCTTAGTAAATAACATAATCGCCGGTTTACCAGGTGCCGAAGAAGGATATTCCTTAAAAGACTTTAATGCTATTTTAAATACATATAAAGATATTGGAGCTAAGGAATTAAAAGAACATCTCTTTTCATTTTTAAAAGATATTATCCCTACAGCAGAACAATCTGAAGTACTTATGTGCATCCACCCAGATGATCCTCCATATCCAATCCTTGGTCTACCACGGGTAGTAAGCACAGAAAAAGATATTGTGGATTTATATAATGCTGTAGACTCTACCAATAATGGGTTAACATTTTGTACCGGATCCTTTGGGCTTCGTCCTGATAATGATTTACCAAATATGATAGAACGTTTAGGAAGTCGAATACATTTTATTCATTTAAGAAGTACTAAAAGAGATGAAGAAGGAAACTTTTATGAAGCTAATCATCTAGAAGGTGATGTGGATATGTACGAAGTAATGAGATCTCTAATAAATGAACAAAAGAAAAGGAAGAAAGTTGGTCGATCCGATCTTAATATTCCAATGCGACCAGATCACGGTCATAAAATGTTAGATGACCAACATAAAAAAACAAATCCAGGCTATTCAGGAATCGGAAGATTAAGAGGTTTAGCAGAATTAAGAGGCCTGGAAATGGGAATTAGAAAATCAATACTATAACAACTAAAATATAAAATTATGGCTACTGCTTACGAATCCAGATATGCATCTCACCCTAAAGCTGTAAAAGCGATGGATACTACAGAATTAAGAGATGAATTTTTGATAGAAAACCTAATGCAGTTAGGACAAATAAATCTTACTTATTCGCATTACGACAGGTACATCGCTGGATCGGTGGTACCAAAGGATACTTTAAAACTAGAACCTATCGATCCCATAAAAGCGGACTATTTTTTAGAAAGAAGAGAGCTGGGAATTATTAATGTTGGAGGAAAAGGAGAAGTTATAGTAGATGGAACTTCTTATGAACTAGAATACAAAGAAGCTTTATATGTGGGAAAAGGAAATAAAGAAGTATTATTTAAAAGTCAGCGTTCATCAAATCCTGCTAAATTCTATATCAATTCTGCACCAGCACATCACAGCTATCCTACGGTAAAAGTAACTAAAGAAAAGGCCAATAAAATAGAATTAGGCTCTTTAGAAACTTCTAACCATAGAACAGTGATACAGCTTATAGTTGGTGGTGTCGTAGAAACTTGTCAATTACAAATGGGAATGACAGAATTAAAAAAAGGTAGTGTATGGAATACAATGCCAGCACATTCTCATGATAGAAGAATGGAAGTATATTTTTATTTTGAAGTACCAAATGATCAATCTGTCTGTCATTTTATGGGGCAAACACACGAAACCAGACATATCTGGATGCAGAATGAGCAAGCAGTAATTTCACCTCCTTGGTCTATACATTCTGGTTCAGGAACCTCTAACTACACATTCATTTGGGGAATGGCCGGAGAGAATTTGGATTATGGGGATATGGATACATGTAAAATTACAGATCTTAAATAAGTCACATTATGTCACTATCACTATTTGATATAAAAGATAAAAATGCTCTAATTACAGGATCAACACATGGCTTAGGTATGGCTATGGCCAAAGGGTTAGGACTTTCAGGAGCTAAAATTATCGTAAACGGAAATTCCTCTCAAGAAAAAATTAACAATGCAGTAGATTCATATAAAGAATTAGGAATAGATGCTCGAGGTTATAAATTCGATGTAACTAATGAAGAAGAAGTAAAAAATGCTATTAAACAAATTGAAGAAGAAGTAGGTCCTATCCATATTCTAATCAATAATGCGGGTATTATAAAACGTACGCCTCTAGAAAAAATGGAAGTTTCTGATTTTAAAGAAGTAATTAACGTAGACCTTGTTAGCCCATTTATAGTTTCTAAGCACGTAGTTCAGGGAATGATCGAAAGAAAATCAGGAAAAATAATTAATATCTGTTCTATGATGAGTGAATTAGGGCGCAATACTGTTGGCGCATACGCTGCTGCAAAGGGAGGATTAAAAATGCTAACTCAGAATATGGCTACAGAATGGGCTAAATACAATATACAAGTGAATGGAATTGGTCCAGGATATTTTGCAACAGAACAAACAGCACCAATCCGTATAGATGGACATCCATTTAATGATTTCATAATTAATCGTACTCCAGCGGCTAAATGGGGCGATCCTAAAGACTTAGCTGGTACGGCTATTTTTTTAGCTTCTAAGGCAAGTGATTTTGTAAATGGACATATTCTCTATGTAGATGGTGGTATTCTAGCAACTATTGGTAAACCTACAAACGAAAAGTAATGAAACATTTATGCATCATTATTTCCTTAGCGCTTATAGTAATAAGTTGTAAAAAGGAATCCGTATCTGATCTGGATAAAAAATATATCAACTTTACGAATACTTCCAACATAGATAGAATGGATGAAAGTATTATTATCCCTAAAAACATAATAATAAACAAGTTAGATAGCATCCCTGATAATAGAGTTCCTATAATTAAAGATTCATCTGGAAGGATCATTCCTTTTCAATTAGATTACCTAGAAAAAAAGGGAATTTGGGATGAGTTAAGTCTAACTCTAGACTTTAAAGCAAATCAAACACAAAAATTAGAATTAACAACAATTGCTACAGAAAGTATTCCTTCGTTTACTCCAAGAACAAATATTAGATTCGGAATCGGAACTAATAAGAATACTGTAAAAGAAGTTTTAGAACAAAAACGAATAGGTGATCCACGAACCAACGATAGTATTTTTTATCAAATGGAAGGACCCGCTTGGGAGAATGATAAAATAGGCTTTAGATTCTATTTTGATCCACGAAATGGTATTGACATTTTTGGAAAAAACACCTCCGAACTTGTATTAGATCGCGTAGGTTTAGGAGACGGAAATTATCATGAATTAGATGATTGGGGAATGGATGTCCTAAAAGTTGGAAACTCTCTAGGAGCTGGAGCATTAGCTATAAAACACAATGATTCTCTGATTAGACTTACTGGAAAAGACCAAGCAGAATTTAAAACTATTACAGAAGGACCAATAAGATCAATTTTTGAGATGACCTATACGAATTCAAAAATTGGAGATCAAAATATAGATGTTGTCCATAGAATTACCATTTGGAAAGGACAATGGGGGTATCAGAGTCAAGTGTTTTTTAGAGGTGCGACCAATCAAATGGATTTGGTTACGGGTATTGTAAATTTAAAACCTAACGATAAATATTCTAAAAAATCAAAAAACCATTTTGTTCTAGAGACTTTCGGAGCACAATCAGAAAACAATGATTTGTTAGGTATGGCGATCATAATCCCTAAAGATGATTTTATAAACGAAGGAGAAGCTCCAAAGGAAAACACAGATATTACAACAACCTACTACACTGTAATGAATGCTTCTAACAAAAAACCTTCTACTTTTTACTTCCTTGCCGGATGGGAACAATCCAATGTCCAATTCAATACCTATGAAGGTTTTGATAAAATAGTTTCCGAAATGAGCGAAAAATTATCAAATCCAATATTAATAGAATAAAATGGAGAAAAGAGTTGTTACTTTAGGTGAGGTTCTAATGCGTCTTACTACCGCCACGAATGAGCGATTCGAGCAATCGAATACATATAAGGTACATTTTGGCGGAACAGAAGCTAATGTTTCAATCTCTCTTGCACAATGGAATGTCAGCGCTACTCATATCACTTCATTTCCAAATCATTCCATAGGAAAAACTGCTTGCAACTACTTAAAAAAGTCAGGAGTTGACACCAATAACATAAAATTCAATGATGGAAGAATGGGGCTTTATTTTTTAGAAAATGGTGTTATGCAACGATCTTCTAAAATCATATATGATCGTTTTGATTCTTCCTTTTCAAAATTAAACCCTACTATTTTTAACTGGGACGAAATTTTAAAAGATGTAGATTGGTTTCATTGGACAGGAATCACACCGGCGATCTCTGAATCCGCAGCTCAACTATGTCTCGATGCTTTGACTTCGGCTCAAAAATTAGGAATAACAGTAAGTGGAGATATTAATTATAGAAGAAACCTATGGCAATATGGGAAATCACCTTTAGAAATAATGCCTGAGCTTATTAGCAAAACTAATGTTATCGTAGGTGGGCTTACTGATTTTGAAAATTGCCTAGACATTTCAGCAAACAACTTTGAAGAAGGATGTAAAAAAGTACAGCAGAAATACACTACTGTGCATACGCTATCTAATACCCAACGAGAAATCCTTTCTGCATCTCAAAATAAGTTATCGGCAATACTTTGGAGAAATAATAAGTACAATGTCTCTAAAACTTATACTATGGAAAACATTGTAGATCGCATTGGCGGTGGTGATGCTTTTATGGCAGGATTAATTTATGGATTGATGCACAAAGAAGAGGATGATGCTCTTGAATTTGCCGTGGCTTCTGCAGTATTGAAACATGGAATTCTTGGAGATGCAAATTTAGTTTCTGTAGAAGAAATAGAACAACTAGTACAAGGGGATAACATTGGAAGACTATTAAGATAAATGAAAAACTCTGCAGAGCACATCATCACAATAATGGAAAAAACCGGATTAATTCCTGTTTTTAATCATCAAGATATTGAAGTTACTAAAAAAGTATTAGATGCTTCATATGAAGCAGGTATAAGAGTTTTTGAATTCACAAATAGAAATGAAAAAGCACTGTCTGTTTTTACTGAATTACGAAAATATGCATTAAAATACAATGATCTAATTTTAGGTATAGGAACCATTTTTACGAAAATTGAGGTTGAACAATTTCTTAACGCCCAAGCAGATTTTATAGTTTCTCCGGCATTAATTCCTGAAATCGCTAATCATTGCAATAAAAAAGAAGTGTTATGGATTCCTGGATGTGCCACTGTTACAGAAGTTTATAGGGCTCAACAACTAGGAGCAAAATTAATTAAAGCCTTCCCTGGTAATGTTTTAGGTGTAGATTTCATCAAAGCTATTAAAACTGTATTACCTAAAACTAAAATAATGCCTACCGGAGGTGTACAGCCTTCTCTGGAAAATTTAAGATTATGGTTTGATTCTGGAGTAAGTTGCGTTGGAATGGGATCTCTACTTTTTAGTAAAAACAATATTAAGAACAAAGATTTCTTAAAACTTTCTTCGGATATAAAAGAAGTATTGGTGAGCATTAAAGAAATTAAAAACAACTAATATTATGAGAATCAAGATACTATTTCCACTTTTTATAGGACTATTAATAATAGGATCTTGTTCTACGAAAAAAGAAGTCAAAATACTAAGACTAGCGCACACATTAGACACCAAACATCCTGTGCATAAAGCAATGACTATTTTAGGTGAAAAACTTAAAAAAAAATCAAACGGAACTTTAGAAGTTAAATTATACCCAAGTGGTCAATTGGGCGCAGAACGTGAATGTCTTGAATTGCTACAAATTGGAAGCCTAGACATCACAAAAGTTTCTGCAGCTGTATTAGAAAACTTTATCACAGAATACAAGGTTTTTAGTATTCCATATTTATTTAGAGATAGACAACACGCTTTTCAAGTTTTTGATGGAGCTATTGGAGATGAAATGCTTACTAAAGGAGATAAATATCGACTAAGAGGATTAACTTTTTATGATGCAGGAAGTCGTAGTTTCTATACAAAAGAGAAGCCAATAACAACTCCAGAAGATCTTAAGGGTTTGAAAATAAGAGTCCAAAAAAGTAATATGGCTGTTGCAATGGTCAATTCTTTAGGAGGATCTCCCACTCCCATTTCATGGGGAGAATTATATACAGCTCTACAACAAGGTGTTGTCGATGGCGCAGAAAACAATCTACCCAGTTTTTATACCTCTAAACATTATGAAATATGTAAATACTTTAGTCTTGATCAACATACTGCCGTTCCTGATGTTTTATTAATTGGTTTAGATACTTGGGAACGATTATCGGAACAAGAACAAATCTGGTTAAAAGAAGCTGCGAGAGAATCTACAATAGAACAACGTAAGTTATGGGCTGCATCAGAAAAGGAATCCTTGGATATTATTACCGCATCTGGAGTCGAAATTATAACTCCTGACAAAACTTTGTTCGAACAGGAGACAGAAAGTATTCAAAAAATGTTTCAAGATAATCCTGATATGCTATCCTTAATTAAGAATATCAAAAACACAAAGCAATGAGAAAAACAATAGATACATTTTTAGAAAAAGCGCTAATTCTAATATTTTCATTGATGTTATTTAGTGTTATATGGCAGGTGTTTTCAAGATTTTTATTAAAATCTCCTAGTACTATTACTGATGAGATTTCGAGCTTCTCCTTAATATGGCTAGGCCTATTGGGAGCGGCATACGCCACGGGAAAACGCTTACACCTTGCCATAGATCTGATACCTTCTCATATTGTAGCTAAAAGACAAAAATTATATGAAAGTATTGTGCAAGGATCTATATTAATTTTTGGATTTCTTGTTATGGTTATTGGTGGAGCAAGACTTTGTTGGCTGACATTTGTGTTTCAGCAAAAATCAGCTACACTAGAAATTCCTTTAGGGTTTATCTATTTGGTAATTCCTATAAGCGGCATATTGATATGCTATTATTCTTTAGTCATACTATTACGTAAAAAAGATCTTGCATTATGAATTATACTGAAGTTTTAATCCTAACATTAAGTTTTCTTGTATTACTCTCAATTCGAGTTCCCGTAGCGTATGCCATTGGTCTATCTGGATTATTCACCCTTATTGTAGCCATGCCATTTATGCCATCAGTAACCACGTTAGCGCAAAGAATGGCAACATCTTTGGACAGTTTTACCCTTTCTGCAATTCCTTTTTTCATACTAGCAGGTCAAATTATGAATCGAGGCGGTATCGCGGTACGACTCATAAATTTCGCAAAAGCTATTGTAGGGCCTTTACCAGGAGGATTGGCTTTTGTAAATATATTTGCTTGTATGCTTTTTGGTGCAATATCCGGTTCTGCAGTTGCAGCTGCTTCAGCTATTGGTGGGTTTATGAATCCAATGATGGAAAAAGAAGGGTATGATAAATCTTTTAGTGCTGCTGTAAATATAACTAGTTCTACGACAGGTTTATTAATCCCACCAAGTAATGTTTTAATTATATATTCTCTAGCTAGTGGTGGTGTTTCTATTGCTGCTCTATTTGTAGCAGGGTATGTCCCAGGTTTATTGATTGGATTTGCTTTAATGTTAGTCGCTGGTATTTATTCGGTAATCAAAAAGTATCCTACCGAAAAACTTGTTAGTCTTAAGGTTTTTCTTAAACGATTTTTAGATGCATTACCGAGTCTTCTTTTACTTGTAGTTGTTATTGGAGGAATCGTAGCTGGAATTTTCACAGCCACAGAAGCTTCTGCAATAGCAGTTATTTATACTTTTATATTAGCTCTTGCTTATAAAGAAATTTCGCTTAAAAGCATTGCTCCGATATTATTAGAAACTATAAAAACCTCATCAATCGTGTTATTGCTAATTGCAACCTCTATTGCAATGTCTTGGGTAATGTCTTATGAAAACATTCCTCAAGAAATTAGTAATGCATTACTTTCAATTAGTGATAATCCAATTATTATTTTAATACTTATCAATTTAATTTTATTATTTGTGGGAGTCTTTATGGATATGACTCCAGCAGTATTGATTTTTACTCCAATTTTTTTACCTATTGTAACAGATTTAGGAATGAATCCTATACATTTTGGTATTGTTATGATTCTAAACCTTTGTATCGGATTATGCACGCCTCCTGTAGGTTCTGTACTTTTTGTAGGGTGTAGTGTAGCAGAATTAAGTATTCAGAAAGTAATTCGTCCTTTAATGCCTTTGTTTTTAATTATGATTCTAGTATTGGTTTTAATCACATATATTCCAGAGTTAAGTTTATGGCTTCCTAGGCTATTTGATCTTTAAATCCAATTGTACAATGCTTATAGATAAGAGACCTCTTAGCAAATTGCTAAGAGATCCTTATAGTTCTATTAATTTGTTTTACTACTTTATATAGTGCCGACTCCGCTCTTGGATTGTTTAGGTTAATAATTCTAATCAAATAGATACTATTTGATTAGAATTAGCCTATTTTTTAGCAACTTTAAAAACTTTAGAATTTGCACTATTATCAAAATCTATGACTTTGACCATATAAAGTCCCGAAGAAAAAGATTCCATAGAAATAATATTTTCTCCTTCTGTTAACTCTTTGCGAATTTTGGTAGCTCCTAATATATCATACACCGTAACCACTTTTCCAGCAGTATTTCCAGAGATAAACAAGGTGTTTTGAACTGGATTAGGGTAGAGTCTCAACTCTTGATTATCTATCGGTGTTTTATCTTCTTCTAACACCTCAAAAATCCAATGTTGATTTTGATTACTATTACTGTTAGTCCATAGATAAGTAGCCCTTCCATTAGCTCCTCCAAAATCTCCATCAATAGAGAATCCACTAGAATTTCGTTTTTCCAAACGATAAATATCTCCAGAGATTTTAACCTTTCTCCAGTGCTGATTCTGATTGTTATTTTGACAATTCCATAGGATTATATTTTGACGTAATGCCCCATTATTTCCTCCATCCATACATAAATCCGTATTTACTTTTTGATACGAATAATAACCATTACCACGATCAATTTCTATCCATTGCTGGTTTACATTATTTGAATTGGCAGCATATAAAAACACGTTATTATTAGGAGCTCCACCATTGCCGCCATCTAGGGCGAAATTGATAGCGTTGCGCTTACGTATGTGAACGACAGTATTTCCTTCAGTAAGGGTGCCACCATCATCACACGGCTCATTTGATATTCCATGGATATAATCAATAAACGTATGTTTAGGAGCAGCTACATCAGGCGGGAAATCCAAACGTATCGCTGTAATTGTTTTTCCCATCCAAGTATTTAAACCACTCATGTCAAAGATCAGCTCCTCATACACATTAGTGTCTTCTGGAGTTACTATCACTGAACGTGCTTGTGCAAAATTAGGTTGATCTGTTGTACTCCAAAATAATTGAAACATACCCGTAGCTTCTGACTTAGCTCTAATGCGAAATGTTGGTGCTTGATTACCTTGAAAACTTAACCCACTTTTGATAATGTATGGATCGTTAGAATTGTCCGCTCTTAATAACCAGTATTCAGGATTCGATGTATTATGCGCAGCAATGTTATATCTTGTAAACCCTTCGTCCGTTCCGCTAAAATCAAATTTAAGATCAGATACTATACAAACTTCATCTGGATCACTAGTTACAACAGTAATGTTTTTTGTAGCTGTTGCTGTGATTCCCGTATTATCAGTAGCTATTGCTCTTAAAATATAGGTGCCAACCGATAAATTAAGTAATAAAGGGTCTTCATTACCTGCATTTGCGGTCCCCCATTCGTAGGGTGCTGAATTTTCTTGTCGTACCAAAGCATCATTGATATATAATCTAACATTAGCAATAGCGCCATCACTATCTGAAGCATCAATCACTACACCAAGATTTTCTCCAATATCAAATGTTGTATTTACTGGACTTGTAAAAGTTACTACTGGGGATTGATTCTGTCCTGAAACGATAATAGTTTTCGTTACTGTAGTGCTTGCACCACTATTATCTGTTGCTACAGCTCTTAAGGTATAGCTACCAACCGACAAATTGAGTAATAAAGGATCTTCATTATCTGCATTTGCAGTTCCCCACTCATAAGGAGTTCCATTTTCTTGTCGTACCAAAACGTCATTGATATATAATCTAACATTAGCAATAACGCCATCACTATCTGAAGCATTAACTACTACTCCCAAATCAGCTCCTTCATCAAACTGATCACCATTTGGGCTCTGAAAACTTGCTATTGGAGCTGTATTATCAGGAAGATCATTATTACAACTTGCATTCTCTTGATTATTTTTTACCATTCCAATCGGTTGCCCACAAGATTGTCCAGCCCATCTAGCATAAATTAAAGTCCCTACAGGAACATTATTAAAGCTTCTTGTTCCTACATTATCATTGAAAGTTTGTGTATACGTTTGTCCTCCATCTAAACTTACTTGAACCTGCGTCTTAGTTGGATTATTTTCTATATGAACAGTAGCTGTTGCTATACAACCCGATTGGCTAGAGGTGGTTACATAGGCATTCATAAGATCCGGTTCTTCATTGTATTTATTCAAATTAGGTAAATTACCAGAGTTCCATCGAACTATGTAATTGGTTGTCAAAAGTTTATTCTCCAATACAAATTTCACGTACAAATCACCATTATTTTCTACATAATAAGCGGTAGTATTCGAATTTGTAACTTGAGCAATACTATTGCTCGCATTTATTCCATCTATTCTTACATTATTCAAATTTCCAAAACCTTTAAATCGCACAGTCATAGCTTTTCCAACCTGTCTGTCATTATTTAGTATTACATTCATACTGTTTCCAGAAAGGCTACTATAATAAATGGCATGTTCAAACTGGTCCTGAGCATCATCAAGTGTAAAGTGATGATTAGAATTAGGACCGACACCGCAAGCAGTAGAACTGAAAACTTTTGAAATTGGACACCCTACTTTTTTTCTAGTCATAGTAAGCGCAACATCATTGCTTGTCCTCAACAAGGCAAAGGATTTAGGCACGCTATGCAAGCCATCCCAATTATGAAGTTGGTAAGAATTATCGAACATATAAAAATCAATTTCACTAGCTAAAGAACTAGGCACGCCCGTGCGTGTTAGGGAGCCATCCAAATCTTGAATAACATTACTAAAGGTTTGTAGACAGGTATGAGTATTGTCGTTGGGCGGTAACCATTGATGATCAATATTTATTCTTGGAGAGCCCGCGTGATTATAGGTAATACCTTTAAATTGGTGATTGATAAATTTGGTGCCGGCGCCATTATTATCAAATATAGAACTATCATTTCTATTCCAGTCTACCAAATGACTATCAAACATTCTTAGTGCACCATCATACAAAAGGTTAAGTGATTTCTGCTCATTAGAATTAAAAATGCCATTACCCGTATCAGAAATAAATAACGAATTTTGGAGGGTTGCTCTAGTAGCCAGCATCGTATGAAATTTAGCATCTGAAGACATCGCATTATCAAATATGATATTTTCTAAGCCTCCACCAATACCAGCATATATGTTAATATTATTACTAAACAAAGTAAAATCTTTGATTATAAACGGGTTATCTACTGTAAAACCAACATTTTTTCTTAAGTCATGGTTTTGATTAAGTGCATCGTTAATATCAAAACCTGATTGACTACTATGTGCACTATTCCCTAAAAATTCTTTTAACTCTGTTTCTCTAGGCTTTAAATTAGCCAAAGCGGGTATACTTCCAGAATCACCTGTAGGGCTATCAGGAAAGGCAAACCAATAGGCTGTACCTTCTGTTCCAGCTACTATATTATTAATGAAATTATTATCCGGATTCGTGATCCAAAAAGCAGACGGAGAAGCATTTTGTGGCTCAGAAAAATCAAAATCTGAATCCAATAAAGCATCTTGTGCTAATGGTTTTTTTGATAATAATACTAGGTTATTTGAAAACACATTGTCGATTTCTGAGCCGTCTTCTAAAAAGATACCATGCCCTCTATGATCATAGGCTACATTATTATCTACCAAAGTTCCCCATGTACCGTGTACGGTAATAGCTCTATTATAACTTTTTCTAATACTACAATTGGAAATGTATTGCCCATTGCCCGCAGCTCCTAATAAATGCCAATGCCAAGGATATCTTCCTAGGGTTCCTCCTTGTCCCATTCTAAAAAATTCTACGTTGTCTGCATTTCCAGTGGAGCCATTCATAATCATCACATGGGCTCCATATCTATTGGCGTCTGTGGTATCATTTCCACCTTGTATTGTGATATTTCTGCTCA
The DNA here is from genome assembly GCF_943733665.1 of Aquimarina sp. Aq107. NCBI lineage: Bacteria > Pseudomonadati > Bacteroidota > Flavobacteriia > Flavobacteriales > Flavobacteriaceae > Aquimarina > Aquimarina sp. Aq107. Next base: position 4,355,311 of record NZ_OX030782.1, read on the forward strand.
GTAATCCAACTTCTACACGGGTATCCATAGTCCAACTTCTTGATCCATTTGAATAACTCTTCAATTCTCCCATTCTAGGAAACTGTAATCCTTGTGCAAAAGAAATTGTTTTTCCATCCCCCGAAACATTTGTTATGGTTCGTATTTCTGCTTCTTCTGGGTTTAATCTATTAGAAGTGATTACTATTTCATCACCTACTTCCCAATCGATAGCTTCTGCTAGGGTAATCGAGGTAGAACCAGAAGCTGTTTGAGCACCTATTTTTACCCAAGATTTTTTTGGGCTACCGTGTAAATTCATCGTAGCACCACCCATTACCATAATAGCCTTGGAATTAACAGGGGTTCCTGGGATTAATTCATTTCGGTTTGTTCCTGTTAAGGTAATTACACCACCTTCTTCACTAATATAGGGTTGATCTTTAGTACCAATCTCTAGTTCGGCATTAGCACCCATCACCATGATATATTTGGTAGTTAGGTTAAACCAAGTGCCGTTGGTTTGATGATTATGAGCTCTTAGGGTTCCGTTTACCCTTACACTTCTAGCATTACATGGGCCTACCATGGTTAGTGTAATTCCTGCTGGTATTATAACATCATCGTTCGCAGTTGGAAGATTTCCATTAGGCCAAGTACTATCTTGATTCCAAGCTCCGGATTGTATAGGCTGTATAGTAGCTAAATTTAAAGGAGGTAAACAGTCAACAGAAGATGTTACTTTTTTAACGGTATTCTTTCTGGGAGTATGAGCAAAAATATTGCCAATTCCCACAGATAAAAACATCATTATAACAAACGTATAAAAACGTTTATTTTTCGATATGTATTTACGATTTTTCATAAGTTGGTTTGTGTTAAATTAATTTTAGTGGTTAAAAGAATTATATTGTTTTAGTTAATTATCCATATATGTATATGAGATTCATAATTAGTATATTATATGTTATTTATTTTAATAAACTATAGATAGATTCATCCAACATAATCATATTGCAAACAACTAATTGAAGCATGAAAATGAGAATGTTTCGTATTCAAAACAAAGTGTTTAGGGCCCCAGAAAGGAAGGAAGGAAGGAGCGCTAAAAAAACACAATTAATATTACTTTCACTTTAAATAAAAATAATTAAGATCCTTTTAAAATTAAAAGACTTGCGGTTCAGATCTCATTTATTTTATTCTCTAAAGAAATACTATATAAGTTTATAAATCATTGAAGAAAAATCTGGGGTTTCTTCTACATTTAAAACCTTACTACAATTTTAACGAAAAAGTTTTCGTAATTATATTTATTTATTATTGAAAAAAATATAACTATCTAATTATCAATTGCTTAAAAATAAATTTTAAAGATTTTTTTAAGTTTTTCATCGTGATTTTTTTGTGATTATTGCACCGTATTGATTAAAAATATAGTGTATTTCGAAAAAGCATTAATAATTAAATAGTTAAAACTAATTTTTTCTTGTTTTTTAAATAATATATCAGTATTAGTTCATACGATTTTTATTATAAATTCTAGCTTTAGATAGATAATAATTCGAAATAATTTAAGCATAATTACAAGTAAAAAATGATGCATCTTACAAAATTCACAAATAATTTTTGGTGTTACAATGCTACCTCATCGAGCAGACAAGTATTGAAACATTTTTTATACTAAAATTTACCTCTACAAACTCATTTAGATTTGTTCTTTCAGACATTTCGGAAATAAAAAAGAAATACAATTATTATATAATATTACCTACAATAAAAACAAAACTGTTTACAAAACAATTTGGTTCTATTCCAGAAATAGTTAGTCTATTTGGTGAATGGGAATATTGTTTTTTTTGGTATAATTATAGTGTAGAATTGTTTATAAAGAAATTTTATAAATTAAGGTTATCTAAAAAGTAAGACTTTACTTTTTAGATAACCTTTTTATGTGTATTATGCCAATTAGAGATATTTACTAATTAATCAGTTTTTACAATTTTATATATCATTGAATCTGATCGACGATTCTCTATATCTATAATTCGTACCATATAAATTCCTTTGGACAGCTGGCTGAAATCAATCTCGTTTTCTGATTCATCCAAAGATTGGCTAATCTTTTCTGCACCTAATAAATCATATACTTTAATGACTTTGGAAAAATCTGCACCAGAAACACGTAAGATATTCTTTACTGGATTTGGATAAAGAATAGGGTCGTTATCATCAACGTTGTCAGGATTTTTATTCTCTAAATAAGTAATTACCAATTTTGGAGCTCCTGTAGTTCCATTTTCCTTAGATCCAAAAGCAAAATCATTGCCTCCATTCATTTCTAAAATAAGACTGAGCTTCTCATTAGTCAAAACTTTAGAAAGATCTACCGGAATTTGTATAGTAGAACCTATTGCATATGTACCTGTTCTAGAACCTACAATCTGTGCTTTTGTGGCAGGTTTATTTTGAAGAGAGAGATTGGTCTCTGTCCAACCGTTATGTGCTGCCTCTTGGACGAGTACTTCTCCATTTCCTGCATCACCAAATACTTCAAATTCTAATATCGCATCAGTAATCTCTCCATTAATTCCAGCTAGATCAAACATTAAATATCCGGTACGTCTTCCACCTTCTAATCTCACCATAGTATTATTAAACCTTGTACTATTATCTAAGTAAGCATCGTGAATTGGAGAAAGGCTTGTAGTTGTTTCCACAAGCGAAGGTTTTGTAACTTCAACTTTATCAAAATTAAACAAATACCCAGCTCCACCAGTGTATACCAATCGTAATGTTTGGTTTCCACCGGAAAGTGAAATAGAACTAGTATGTGATTGATATGAATGCCAATTACCATTTCCTGGGATCTGTATAGATTCTTTTAAAGAGTTATTCACATAAATCTCAATGGTACCACCATTAGTGTTACTTGAAGTAAACACTGTAAAATCATAGTTTCCAGAACCCTCAACATCAATCTGATACTCAGTATAATTATTATTTAGTATGAAACCAAGGTTTTGTCCTCCACCAGGTGTGTTCTCTGCACGAACACTGCCGGATATATTTACAAATGCTTCCGCTTCAAAACTCCCCGGTATTGGAATTGCAGTTCCATTTGCATCATTTACAATAATCGTTTTGATTTTGGTGACAGTTTCACCACTGGTAGTGGCTGCTATAGCCTTTAATTCATAAGTTCCAGCTACAAGATTTAATAAAGCATTATCATCTTGGTTAGTATTTGCAGTCCCCCATTCATAAGGAGCTCCTCCTTCTTGTCGTACCAAAACATCATTTAGATAAAGTCTAATATTAGAAACACTTCCATTAGTAACAGAGACTACTACACCTAAATCATCACCTTCTTCCAACTCGTCATTTATAGGGCTTGTAAATACTATTTCTGGAGAATTATCACAAGGATCATCGGATGCATTTGGTCCATGAATATAATCAACCCAATAATGACTAGATCCTGAAGGATTTCCAGGAAAATCCAATCGAAGTTTGGTAATAGTTTGTCCCATCCAGGTATCGAATCCACTCATATCAAAAACCAATTCTTCAAAAACATTTGTAGTTTGTGGTGTTACTGTTACGGATCGAGCAGCTGTAAAATTATTCTGATTGATTGTAGTCCAAAATAGTTGATACGACCCAGTTGCCTCGGATTTTGTTCTAATTCTTAATTGGGAAACCTGATTTCCATTAAATTTAAATCCACTTCTTACAATATAGGGATCATTAGAATTATCAGCTCTTACCAGCCAATGTTGATCACTACTGGTATTAGCAGCGGCAATATTGAAACGTTCAAAATTTTCATTAGTATTACTAAATCCGAAATTTAAATCAGAGGCATTGTTCGGATTGTCACAGGTATCTATTTCTGTAATATCTGGTCTTCCATCACCATCACTATCTAGAGCAGTAACTCCATCAAGGTCATTTGTTGTACAAGGAAGATTAGTGGGTTGAAAACCTCCATTATTATCCCAATTTAGGGTAACATTTACTCTATCATCTCCTCCGACAGCTCTAAATTTGATATACACATCTCCGTTTCCAGCTATAAAATATCCATTATTTGTAGCATTCTCTACTGCTGCTCTAGAATTTAGTAGCGGAGCACCGTTTACTCTAAAATTGCCTAGTTTTCCCAAACCCTTCAGGCAAGCCAATCCTAAATCTCCAGCATCTCCCCGATTCCAGATAAGTAATATACTTTTATTTGCTGGGGCTTTATCAAAATAATAGGTATACATGAAATCTTCATTAACAATCATTGGAAATTTATAGGTTCCAGATGAAGGTGATCCAGATTCATAAAAACAAACATCTTCAGTACCTGGCTTAGATCGAACTACAGACATTCGAACTCCACTTGCATTGATTCTTGCCATCCATAATCCTGCAAAATAGTAATCCGATCGTGCTGCATTTCTCCAAGAAGAATGTCTATATTCATGTCCATCTCTAAGAAATGGAATATCTCTAATCAATGTACCCTTTTTTCCTAACATCGTTCCATCATAATCTTTGAAAAATTGTCCTATTTTTCGAGTACGAGTATCAGTGGTATTTGGCAATTGAAAAAATCTAAATGGGAAAGGTTCAGAAAATCCTTTCGTAGTTCCTCTAAAAGTAGGGTTAAAATTCTCAGTTGCTCCACCACCTGTAATTTGCTTAATCATTTCGGCATTAGACCGGTTCCATCCTTCAAAATGACAATCAAAATGTCTACCAGGACCATCATAAAATCTAAAGAATTCTCGTACACCTTCAAAAACACCTAAATCTGTATCAACATTAAAAAGGCTATTCTCTATCGTAAGATCACCCGCAAGCATAGAAACCGTTTTATTGTCACTAAAAGCACAATTATAAAAAACTGTGTTTTCATTTATTCCTCCTACACCTAATCCGCTATATAAAGCTTGATCATTTCCATAAAACAAACCATCTCTAATCAGTTGTCTAGTATTAACTTTCCATCCAAAATTCTTTTTTATTGAATGGTCAGGGTTTAACTGATCAAAAACATCCCAGCCAGTCATACAAGTATGCGCAACAAAACCATCAAATCGTCCTAAAGGCTCCGTGGTTGGGTTTAAACCTTGAAAATAAGGTAAATTACCAGAATCGAACATAGGCTTTTCTGGAAAAGCAAACCAAAACCCTGTTCCTTCGGTACCTGCAGCAATATTGTTCTCAAAATAATTATTTGGGTTAGTGATCCAATAAGATGCGGGTGTTCTATTTTGGGCTTCATTAGCTTCATTATCAGAAGGTGTCAATTGTTCTCCTGGTTTTGGTCTTCTGGTGACAAATACCACATTATTCTTAATGGTATTAAATCGTTCTCCACCATCTTCTAAAAAAATACCGTGACCAATTTGGTCGTAAGCAAATACACCATCGACAGTGACGTAGTCTGTACCATGTATAGTAACAGCTCTATTAAATGATTTATGCACACTGCTATTTCTTAGATAACTACCATTTGATTGATCTTCATTTAAGTGCCAGTGATAAGGATATCGACCTAACACACCTTTTTGTCCCATTTTATATAACTCTATATTTTCTGAATGAGAAGTAGAACCTTTCATGAGCATAATATGACCTCCAAAGCCAGTTTGCTCATTATTTCCATCCATTTTACCCTGAATTTTAATATAGTGTGATAACAAACCTACTTCTGCTTGGATATTTACATCCCAAGTTTTTCCATCTATGTCTCTAGTATATGTCTTAGATCCTCCAATATGTTTAAATTTAAGAGGAGATGCTAATGTCAGAGTTCTTCTATTACCGCTAATTGCAGTGATCTCTGCTTCATCCACATCGTTCCATGCTTTTGATTGCGAACTAGCCAACCCTGTAGAAGTCAATGCGATCTTATCGCCTACTTCCCAATCTACCTGATCTTTTAAGGTGATTTGCGTTGCTCCTACATTTGACGTACTTGCTAGATTTGTCCAACTCATTCTTTTCTTTCCATGCAATTCTAAACGGCCTCCGCCCATTACCATAATTGCTTTATATGATGCTGCCGCATTAACAATCTTATTACCAGTAAGTGTTATTTGGCATCTAATATCGCCAGGGCCTTTGTCAGCATAGTAAGGTTGATTTTCTGTTCCTACTTCCATATATCCGCCATTAGCAACCATAATGCTTTGCGCTTCTAAATCTATCCAAGCACCTGCAGATTGATAATTTACCGCACTTAGTTTTCCTTGCACAGTAATATTCTTTGCTCTACAGGTACCAACCATTTTTAAATCAATTCCTGGAGGAACGACTATATCATCATTTGATGTAGGCTTAACACCATTGGGCCAAGTAGATGCACTTGTCCATAATCCAGATTGAACAGGTCTAATAGTCGCTAAACTAATGGTAGGCGGCACACAATCAAAAGATGAGGTAATTTTTGCAGGTGTATCTGTAGAAGTAGCAAATATTTTACTCACACAAAATATAAGGAACATCAATAAAATTAATGTGACAAGACTATTATGTTTTAATAGGTATCGCCATTTATGGAGGTAACTTTTAGTTGTATTCATAATTTGTTAGGTTTTAGTTATGAGTTTGTGTTATATTATAGAGCACCTATAGAGACAATAATTGATCTATAAATACTAAGCTTATTATGGTGTCTTAGATCTTTTCTAAGCACCTATTTAATGTATTCGAAATCGCAATTTTATCATTAATTTTATTAATAAGGTCGAATCCATTTAATGAAATAAATCACTATACTGGATATACATATTAGTAACCGAATTAAAATATTAAAGATCTAAGGGAAGAAATATTTTAAGAGTCAAATGCTAGTTATTACTTGATATTTAGAACAGTTGTTTTTGGAATGATTATTATCATAAATAAATTTTTAAAATTATAAATTAAAATTCCCAATATTATTTGTTCAATGCTTCTTAACTATGATATAAAAAATTTAACAAGAGTATCTGGATTTTCTTATTAAATATTATCATACAATAGTATTGAATTTCGAAGAAAAATTCAAGTTTTAAACATGAATGAAAATTGATTTAAACAACTGATAAACATTTATTTACGTTAAATTTTTATAGATACTTTATAGATATTATTAAGGTTTTTATTATAGATTATTATTTCCTACTATACTCGTGTCGAAAAATATCAAGTTTCAATTCTAAATATGATCTTTAAAAAGATAATACAAAATGATTTTCATATAGTTAGAACTAATAAAACTAGGATATTTTGATCTCAAAAAATATCCTAGTTAGCTATTACCAATCTTATTTTTTTACAAACAATAAAGATTCTTTAAATCCTATCGATTTAATAGATAAGAAATAGGAACCAGATGGTAATTCTGAAACATCCACAGTTTCTATTTCTTTTTCAGTCATAAACTCTTTTACTACTTTCCCTTCAACACTAATTATCTGAAGAGTTTTTAATTCTGATGACATTCCTGAAATGGTTAAAAAAGAATCCGACAAAGGGTTAGGAAAAGTTTTAATCTGCGAAACATCAATTACTGGATTAGACCTATTACAATCTGGAACAGATGATGAATTACTGAAATATATAGCGAAGTCCTTGGTCTTAGAAACCATTACAAAACTATTTGCTTCTTGTGTTACCCAATAAGATCCGTCTAGACCTTCAAATCCAGTATTGTTCAAAGTAACTTCTGGATTAGAATTCTTCAACTGAAAAGTCATTGTAGTTTTAAAGTCTACATACCAGTCTGGTGAACCATTATTTGTATTGATTGCAAACTGATATAATCCATTATTAGAAGGAACCCAATTAATAGTAAACTTCCGGAAGTTGCCAATTTTTGGTCCATTGTCACCAATAACGTGTGCATTGGCATAGGTAACTTTATCCATTGCCGTAAGACCGCTATTAGCTGGTGTGTCAAATGAACAACCGCTGTCTCCGCCATCATCATTTCCTTCTATGGTTAAGGTAAAAGTAGCTTGTCCTGTTTTTCCATCGTTATCAGTAGCTACAGCTTTTACCGTATATACTCCTGCAGAACGCCCATTTACTTCATTTGGATTTGGAGAATTATCGTGACCCCATTCGTAAGGAGTTACATTTTCCCGACGTACTAAACTATTATTGATATATAATTTTACGTTAGATATGCTGCCATCCGGATCGTTAGCATTAACCACTACAGTAAGATCATATCCTTCCTGTACGGTAATATTGCCTGATGGTGATCCAAAAGAAACATTTGGTGCTTGATTGTTACTTTTACTTACGGTAAAACTCTTAGTTGCCACAGCTGTAGCTCCATCATTATCAGTTACTATTACCTCAATCTTATAATTTCCTGGCTGTACATTCTGGATTATAGGAGCACTATAATGACTACCATCTGTATCTAATAAGTTATCATTTACAAATACATCGTGCTTTACAATAGTTCCATCAGGGTCGTTTGCATTGATAGTGACTGGAATATCTTCTCCCTGTTCATAACTACCTAAAATAGGATTGGTAATAGAAACAGTAGGTGGTTTATTCATGTTTGTACTTACGGTAAAACTCTTAGTTGCTGTAGCCGTAGCCCCATCATTATCAGTTACTACTATCTTAACCTTATAATTTCCTGGCTGTACATTCTGAATTATAGGAGCACTATAATGACTGCCATCTGTATCTAATAAGTTATCATTTACAAATACATCGTGCTTTACAATAGTTCCATCAGGGTCGTTTGCATTGATAGTGACTGGAATATCTTCTCCCTGTTCATAACTATCTAAAATAGGATTGGTAATAGAAACAACAGGTGGTTTATTTTCATCATCTACCTGATCTTTTCGTATTGTTCTTATTTGCACATGACTTACAAAAATCATCGCATCATCTTCCATTGGTCCATGGTGATTATACATACCCCATCTAAAGTGACTATTCGAAACACGTCTCATTGTTTCATTTGTTTCGAAAAGCTCTCCATTAATCCATACTTCATAATCATGACCATCATCTCTAACCATAACATCGATACTTTTACCTTCCATATTTTCTGCAAAAGTACGAGTTGGAGTTCCGTCTTCAGATCTTTTATTCCAATACATATTTCCATTTTCACGTAGTCCGAGCATCATAACACCTGTACTGCCTCTATCTCCTTCAGGATCAGCAAAAATTTGAAAAATGTTTACATCTTGTGCTTTAATAATGGTATACCTACCTGACCATTCATACCATACATCTTGGTCATAATTATATTCAAAGTCAGATTCCGCTTCTATTCTAGGAGCACCAGGACGGTCGTTTCTTACATTGTATTCGTCTATAAATAATCGGAATATTTGTGTATTACCATCTTCTTGATACCAACGTGTCCACTTGTGGAAATCACTACGTTGTATTTCGCTATTACCAGGACTATGAATATCAATGTCTTGTTCAATATCTCGACCTGCATATACCCCCCCTTCAACTAAGTTATTATTTACATTTATAGTTGAACCCGTAAGACCAGCTATAGAATTAACACCAATTGGAATTAATCCGTTATCAATAATATAACTCCAAGATCTATCTGATCCATTTTGTTGATATAATTCTTGTGCATTTATTTGTTTAAATATCAGCGCAAATAAGATTGTTAAAATAAGTTTTAATTGTAAAGTTTTCATGAATGTAATTCTCATATAGTTTAGCTGAAAATTGCTGGCCTTAAATAAGCCTAAAATTTTAAATTTGATTACTTATTATAATGTGAAAAACGTAAATTACTTTGTTACTTTAATATCGTTTCTATTTTACTTTTTGATTATAATAAATGTCAATTAATGAGTGATATCTATTCCTTATTTAATGAATAAAAAGGATTGTTTAGCGTTCTTACTTCTACTAATCAGTAAATATGGACCAGAAGGAAGTTCTGAAACATCCATGGTTTCTGAAGTGTTTGTAGAATTTAATTCTTCGATTATTCGTCCTTGGAGATCAACAATCTGTAAGACCTTAGTCTTTGTAGACAAACCACCAATGTAGATAACATTATCCTTGACAGGATTAGGGTAGACAATCATCTTCTCTTCAATATTATCAATACCTGAAGATCGATTACAATCTGGAACAGATGATGAATTACTGAAATATATAGCAAAGTCCTTGGTCTTAGAAACCATTACAAAACTATTTGCTTCTTGTGTTACCCAATAAGACCCATCTAGACCTTCAAATCCGGTATTGTTCAAAGTAACTTCTGGATTAGAATTCTTCAACTGAAAAATCATTGTAGTTTTAAAATCTACATACCAGTCTGGTGATCCATTATTTGTATTGATTGCAAACTGATATAATCCATTATTAGAAGGAACCCAATTAATAGTAAACTTTCGGAAATTACTAAGCTTAGGACCATCACTTCCTAAAATATGAACATTAGAATACAATATCTTATCCATAGCACTAAGACCGCTATTGATAGGTGTACCAAATGAACAACTATTGCTTCCTCCGTCAGAGTTGCTACTTTTTACTATTACAGTTCTTGATACTTCTTCAGAAAGTCCTTCTGTATCAAAAGCTCTGGCTCCTATTGTGTAGGTTCCAGCAACTGTGGGAGTCCAAGTAACACTAAAAGGCCTATCTCGATCTTGTTTGAAAAAAGAACCATTTACTTTAAAATTGACATAATTTAAGTTCCCGTCTGGATCAGAGGCATTTGCTCCTAACGCAACAGTTTCTCCCAAAATAAACTCTTGATTATTCTGAGAAGGGTTCGTTAAAGAAACTGTTGGTAATTGATTGCTTATTTCTTCTTTTACTATTACTGTTCTAGATACTTCTATAGAAAGTCCTTCTTTATCAAAAGCCTTAGCTCCAATGGTATATGTCCCTGCTGCTGTTGGTGTCCAGGTAACATTAAAAGGTCTATCCTGATCTTGTCTAAAAAAGGAACTATTCACTTTAAAATTGACATAATCTAAATTTCCATCTGGATCCGAGGCATTTGCTCCTAGCGCAACAGTTTCTCCTAGAATAAACTCTTGATTATCTTGTGCAGGATTCGTTAAGGAAACTGTCGGTGGTTTATTTTCTTCGTTCTTAATTCCTAAATCAATAATCTGTAAGTACAATGGCTGCTTATCTCCTGATTTTTTTTCCATCAAGTAGTAGTACAATTTTCCATCATTGATATAAGGAACACCGAATCTGAACTTCTTCCCATTTGTTGGAGCATATATTCTGGTAAAATTATTTTTACCTCCATCCGCCTTCTCTACGTAAACGCGATCATTATTAGTACCAATGATGTAAATATTATTATCATATGTATATAATTGGTCACCTCCCGAAAAATTTGTTGAAGTAATAAAACTTGAACTACCTGCTGGCTTATATGTATGTACATTTTTGGTTACGTTATTTTTAGTGTCTCTAACTTTACCAATAATATGAACATCTCCCCTATCTGTAACGGTCCAATCAAAACCTTGTACCATAAAAACTTCATCTTTACCAGTTGCAGAAACCAAATTTCCAGGTTCATAAACTTTCAATAAATCAGCGTTAGCAAATGGGATATTAATTGCTCCTCCTAGATGATTCTTCCAATTACTTTTACCACTTTGGTCGTTAGAATAACCATAATAGAAACCATTCTGATACAAGTATTTATCGTTATTGTTTGCACTCCTTCTTTGAAACCCTACTCTAAGTTTACCATTTACGTATTTCATGCTCCCATATAGTCCCCAATTAAATTGTTGACCATTATTTTTAGCATTTAATTTATTAAATTGGGTAAGTTCATCCCATTTTGAAGTACCTGCATTGTATTTACTAAATACGTATGCGCCATTATTATGACCTCCTCTTCTCATATACATGAATAAGTCTCCACCATCATTTAGGAAAAACTTAGGGTACGTAAGACTTTCAAACTGTTCAGGATCAGGAGTTCCATTTAGACTTACATGAGTATAGTCATTAGTCCCATCTGGAATAAACAAGTTCAGTTTAAAATCTGAATCTGAAACAGTAGCGGCATTCTTTTTAGAGTATGCATATCGAAAGTAATCATTTTTGGAAAATCCTGTATTCTTATAAGCGTGCATATCATAAAGCATATGGATGGTTCCATTCTTAGGACTAATACCAACCGCTATTGTGTTATGAGATTCTCCTATCCACCATTTACCGTTTAATCCTGTATGCGTATGAGGAAACTCAATAGTTTTAATAACACCTGTATTAGTATTATATCTAGAAAGCATCACACGTCTATTATATTTACCTCCTTTATACCAAGTCATAAAAACAAATTGTTTATACTTCTTAATACAATCTCCATGGGCTGATATCCTATTTCCAAAAAAATAATCATATCCCGACCCATTATTTGGAGCATTTCGATCTACTTTTTTCCCATCGAAAAATAAACCTATATCGGTAATCTTTGTTTCTTCTTCTAATTGAACTTGTGCTATACTATAATAATTACCGAATAAAAAACATATTAAATAGGCAAAGACTGTTTTAAATCTATTTGAACTTATAAAATAATTCATAATTATTTTCAGAATATTTTGAGGTTAAATTTTAATAATAGAAACTAGTCTACTAAGCCACCTTATTTTGATAGCTAAAAAAATGATGTAAAAAAACATTGTGCTATATCGGTAACCTACTGTTCTACATTTTGATATAGTATACATAGATTGATAATCTAATTATCAATCTATGTATACTTGACTAGTTTGGTGGGGTTATACCTATTCCTTATTTAATGAATAAAAAGGATTGTTTAGCGTTCTTACTTCTACTAATCAGTAAATATGGACCAGAAGGAAGTTCTGAAACATCCATGGTTTCTGAAGTGTTTGTAGAATTTAATTCTTTGATTATTCGTCCTTGGAGATCAACAATCTGTAAGACCTTAGTCTTTGTAGACAAACCACCAATGTAGATAATATTATCCTTGACAGGATTAGGATAGACAATCATCTTCTCTTCAATATTATCAATACCTGAAGATCGATTACAATCTGGAACAGATGATGAATTACTGAAATATATAGCAAAGTCCTTGGTCTTAGAAACCATTACAAAACTATTTGCTTCTTGTGTTACCCAATAAGACCCATCTAGACCTTCAAATCCGGTATTGTTCAAAGTAACTTCTGGATTAGAATTCTTCAACTGAAAAGTCATTGTAGTTTTAAAATCTACATACCAATCTGGTGATCCATTATTTGTATTGATGGCAAACTGATATAATCCATTATTAGAAGGAACCCAATTAATAGTAAACTTTCGGAAATTACTAAGTTTGGGACCATCACTTCCTAAAATATGAACATTAGAATACGATATCTTATCCATAGCACTAAGACCGCTATTGATAGGTGTACCAAATGAACAACTATTATTACCATCTCCATCGCCTCCATTATCATCATCTCCTTCTACAGTTAAAGTAAAAGTGGCTTCACTTTGTTTACCATCATTATCAGTAGCTACAGCTTTAATCGTATAAGTCCCAGCAGATCTTCTATTTACCTCTTGTGGGTTTGGAGAACCATCATGACCCCACTCATAAGGTGCTACATTTTCCTGACGAATAAGACTATTATTGATATATAATTTTACATTAGAAACACTTCCATCAGAATCAGAAGCATTGGCAACAACTGTAAGATCATATCCCTCGTCTACAGTAATATTACCAGATGGTGAAGCAAATGAAACATTTGGAGCTTGATTACTAGTTGGGGACTTAACAATTACCGTTCTTGAAACTTCTGTAGAAAGCCCTTCTTGTCCTTCTTCAAAAGCTCTCGCTCCTATAGTGTATGTACCTGCTGAAGTCGGTGTCCAAGTTACAGTATAAGGAGACGTTTGATCTTGATCATAATATCCACCATTAACTTTAAAATTAACTCGATCAACATCTCCATCAGGATCTGATGCATTCGCTCTTAAAGTAATCGTTTCGCCTAAAGTAAATTCTTGATTATCCTCAGATGGATTTGTTAAAGCTACAGTTGGTGGTTTGTTTGGCCCGTTATCTGAATCAGAACATCCTGTCCAAACTTTAAAATCATCAAAAAATGTATATTCTGTTCTCGGAGAATGCCAAACAGGATCTGTTCTACTTCCTCCTCGATACGTATTCATAATTAAAGCGTTGATTTTTAAGCTACTTTTTCCTGAGTTTCGAATTTTGGCATTATTGTCACGATATGTTTCTACACCATCAATCCACATAATAACAGTACCGTTTCTTTGACCAGGTGTATTCATCTTAATATATTGACGGATTGTATACCATTTATCATCTTTCAGATTAGAAAAAATTCTTTTCCCATCTCCACAATCTCCATCTTTTCTAGCACTCCCATCTTGTTTTTCGGCAAAGTAACTGTAAAGAATAAGATAAGGTGCATTGGTTTGCGCCCTATTTCTTCTCCACATCAAACGTGCAGACCATCCATTTGTATTGTATTTACATCCAGATGGAATAGTTCCACGACCAGTACTTTCACTATTAATCCCGCTGGTAGAACCTCCCAATCCTGGCAATTTTCCACCAGTAGCCCAGAAAAAATTATCATCAAATTTTACCTTATATTCTAAATACGCTTCATCTACGGCATCAAAATAAGGATCAAAGAGAAAACCACCTGATCTACCTGAGGCATCATTTTTTAAATACTGCGCTCGTAAAGTTCCATTAACAATCCTTGTTTCTTGCGGAGTATTTTCTATCAAATTACTTGCAGCACCAGGACCTTCTACTCCTCTATATGTAGATGCAGTCCAAGGTTTGACTTTATTATTAAAATCACTTTTGATATCTGCAATAGAGTATCGTCTGTTGTTCCAATTATTGAAATCAACATCGATTATAGTATTACATTGAGCAAAAGTGTCTTGATTATTAAAAAGAAGTGCGATCACTATCAAAAATGATAGCGTAAAAACATTCTTATTTATATACCGTTTATAAACAATCTTTTCTTTCATGATTATAAAATTTCTAATTAGTTAATAAGTTAAGTTTGTAATTAATTTTTGATTAGTTTATATCTTTTAGAGTCACTTTTAAAAGATTTAAGTTCGATAAAGTAAAGGCCTTTGGTTAATGATGTTACATCAATAGAAATCATATCTTCTTTACCAAGATTAATAGATTTAACTTTCTGACTATTCATATTGTAAATCACTATTTCACTAACTGATGGGTCAACACCACGAAGTAAAACTGAACTGCTGGCTGGATTTGGGTAATAGGAAAAGAGCGTTGTTTCTTCTAAATCAGGTTGAGATTTGTTCTCACAAGAAGGAGATTGATTCGTATTACTAAAATAAAGAGTAAATCCTTTTGTTTTAGAAACCATTACAAAATTATCTTGATCTCTAGCAACCCAATAAGAACCATCTAATCCAGAAATTCCAGAATCATTAATTATTATTTCAGGACTCGATTGCCCTAACGTATGAGTTACTTTATTTTTTAGATCTATGTAATAACTAGGAATTCCGTTATTAGTATTGATAGCAAATTGATATAAACCATTATTCGTGGCATTCCAATTAATAGTAAGCTTTCTAAAATTGTCTAGTGCAGGTCCATTATTTCCTAAAACGTATGCTTCGGAAAAAGATGTCTTTTCAATACTGGAGATACTATTATTTACAGGAGTATTAAAAGAACAATTATCACTATTATCTGTATCTTCATTTTGTACAGTAAGGGTAAATACAGTTTCTGAAGTTGCCCCATCATTATCTATTGCAACCGCTTTAAAAACATGTGAACCAACAGGCAAATTATTTACTTCATCTGGATTTGGCGATGAAGCATGACCCCATTCATAAGGAGCAACACTTTCTTGTCTTATAAGGTTATCATCTATATAAAGTTTTACATTACTAATACTCCCATCGGTGTCAGAAGCGTTAACTTTAACATCGAGACTATATCCTTCATCTACTGTAGTATCATCAGAAGGCGTTGCGAATGTTACAACTGGTGATTGATTTGTATCACCTCCATTATCTCCGTCTCCATCATTGTCGTCATCATCTCCAATTCTAGTGGTAGAAACAATAAAATCATCGAAATATGCTTCTAGATCTTTGGTAGGCTGGAAAGTTTCATCACTACCCCCAAAAAAAGTGGATAGATATATAATATTAAGATGAATATCTTCTTCTCCTACTTGTCTATAATCGCCATTATCTGTAATATCTATCGCAAGCTCTCCATTTAACCAACCTCTCATTATTCCATCATTCTGTCCAGGAGTATTTAGCTTATTATACATTTCTACATGATTCCATTGTCCTTTTTTAAATTTTACTTGATCTGGCTGAGGTTCTCCATTTGGTTCTTCATAAGGATCTGTTAGACTCCAATTAATAGATGCATGCCATCCATCCCAAGTAGGTTCTGTATTATAATGCACATAGAACTCAACCAGTCCATCGTATCTCCACATTAAACGTAAAGACATATTCCTTTCTGAAGTCTGATATGCCAACCCAGGTAATTTACCACCCGCTCGAAATTCAAAGTCTTCTGGAAAGTATATCCAATAACTAATATATAATTCATCATACTCTCCTTCTACATCAAATGGTACTTTAGTATGCATACCACTTTCTCCAGTTTTAACCTGTCCTTTTGGATACTTAACATCTAGTACTTTTCCTCGATTTTCGAAATCAGAAATATGTACTCTACCTTCATCTGCTCCTTTACAAAAGGAAACATTTAGTGCTTCTTTTATCTGATCTCTATTATATTGCCCAGAAGACAAATGATCAAAATCATATTGATATACATAGTTTTCTTGAGCAAATAAGAATGAAGAAAGGCTCAATAAAATAAATGTAAAACTATTTTTTACGTATTTATAATTCATGATGTATGCGTTTTGAATCATTAGAATCATCATCAGGTAACTGATTAAGCTATCTGATGATGATTATTGGCTAATACTATTACTGTTTAGTAAATAGAATGGATTTTCTGAATTTTAATCCTTTAATAATAAGAACATACATACCTGATTTTAGCTTAGAAACATCTAAACCTACTTCTGTATTCTCAATATACTCTTGAAGTACAATCTTACCTTGCATATCAGCTACTTCTAAAGTAGATTTTTCCTGAACTATCCCTGTAACATTAAGTATATTATCACTAACAGGGTTTGGAAACAATTTAATATTGGTTAATTTATCTTCATCGACTGGTGATTTATCATCATCACAGTTAGGAGCTGTATCAGAGTTACTGAAATAAATTGAGAAGTTTCCGCTTTTAGATACCATAACAAAATTAGCTCCATCTTTTGCTACCCAATAAGAACCATCTAATCCACTAAAACCAGAGTTACTTATCGTTACTTCAGGATTACTAGTATTAAAGTTAGTGTTACTAAAAGGTCTAAGATCTACATAATAATTCGGCACACCGTTATTAGTATTCATTGCAAATTGATATAATCCATTATACTGCGGATTCCAATTAATACTAAATTTTCTGAAATTGCTTAAGGATGGTCCTCCGCTTCCTAACACATATACTTCTGTAAAAGATACTCCATCAAATGCTGGTAAAGCACCACTAGAGGGAGTTCCAAATGAACAATCATTGCCTCCACCAGTATCTTCACCTGTTACTGTTAATGTAAAGGTGGTCTCGGAAATAGCTCCTTCATTATCCGTAGCTGTAGCTCGAAATGTATGATTCCCAGCTGCTAAACCAGTTGTTTCTGCTGGGTTAGGTGATGTGCTATGCCCCCATTCATATGGATCGAATCTTTCTTGTCTTATAAAATTACCATTGATATAAAGTTTTACATTATCTATAGTTCCATCACTATCGGAAGCATTTACTTTGATATAAAGGCTACTATATCCTTCATCGACTGTTAAATTACCAGAAGGTGTTTCGAAAGAAATTGCAGGAGGCGTATTATCTCCTCCATTATCAATAGATACTGTAATATTTACGTTGCCAGAAGTTGTTGTTGCTCCATCATTATCCGTTGCTTTTGCAGTTAAATTATAACTACCTGCTTGTGAATTATTGATATTATATTGGTATGGAGATGATGAATCTTCTCCCAATTTTACAGAACCATTATAAAATTCAACTTTTGTTATGTTTCCATCTGAATCCGATGCATTAGCTGTTATCGTTATATTATCTCCTTCTTGATATGATTGTCCATTACTCGGAGATGTAATACTTACACTTGGAGTTTGATTTTCTCCACCTCCGCCACAAGGAATAATATTCCAACTTGGGCAAGATTGTGTAACGAAATTCGTAGTTCCATCACTTATAGGGAAATCTGGAGAGTTTGGATTACGCGTATTATTCCATACGTGAATTTCTGAAGGGTCTCCTTGTTTTTTTCTTGCTGTCTGAATTTCGTTAGCTCTACTACCTAAATTAAACGTATTATCAAAAATAGCATTTCTATATCCTGTATTAAATCCAGTTCCTCTATCTAAAAAATCTACTCCTGCATTAATTATTGTAGAACCATCTACGTTAAACGTATTATTATATACAAAACCATAAGCACCTTTAAGATCAATAAAAGCATCAGCACTATTTTCTCCAGATATTCCTTGAGCGGAGAAAGTACAATTACGAATAATTGTGTTTTTAGTTCCTTCTTTTACATCAACACCTTCTGCTGTTACATTAGGTCCAACAATACAACCTTCTATTGTATTATTATCGCAGCTAGGATTATATTTATTATCAAAAATATCACCAATTTCTCCAGAATTTTCGTGTTGTCCTTTATCAGATCCTACGTATAATCCTTCACCTATACCTGGTTTTTTAATTCCTACATTATATACTCTACAATTTTTAACTAAATTATTACTAGATCCATCTCTAAGGTGAATTCCTTCTTCTCCCAATTCACGTACTACAACATTTTCAATAACACCATTATTAGCATTATCAAGAACAAGTCCTTTAGACCCTTCTTCAAGAATTAAATCCTTAAGTATCCAATAATCACCCAAAATAAACATTACATACCCATCATAATCTCCATTAGTTCCTTTAAGAATTGGTGGGTTTGAAGGGTTTTGAGCTCTTATAGTAATTGGTTGTGACGCAGTACCGTTTTTATCTGATCCAAACCTTGTGGCTTTATTACCAAAATTGAATTTATCTGTGGCAGTATATGTTCCTGATGCTACTACAATTTCATCTCCTGGTTGAGCATTTTTCATAGCATTTATGATACAGTCTACGGTATTACAATTAATTGTTCCGCTTGGTCCATCAGGATCTCCTCCATCATCTTCTGACCAGTTTTCAATAATATCTTTAATAAAAACTCCTGTATCTGTAAGTTGATTATTCTTTAGACCATTAATTCCTTGTCCCGAATTAACAATAGATGATCCTTCTGATTTATCACTAACTGCCCAGTTTACGTGGCTAATGTTATTCTCTCTAAAAAAATCCATCCATCTTTCTGTCTCCTGTACATCTGCATTACCGTCTCCATTGGCATTTACTGCTCCCCATTCTGTTACAAACAAAGCTACTCCATTATTAAGGGCAGTTTGAGCCTTATTTCTTAAAAATTGCGTGTGTGTTCCTGAATAAAAATGTAAAGTGTACGCAGTATTCGAATCGTTTATTGGATTATTTGAAGCTACATCTACATCCTGAGACCAAGTAGGAGATCCAACAATAATTAAGTTATCAGGATCTTCTGATCTAATAGCATCTATAACTGTCTCCGCATAGTTTTTTACCTGTGACCAAGATTGGTTGATCGGTTCGTTATAAACTTCATAAATCACATTAGGTTGATTTCCATAAATTGATGCCATTTCTTTAAAGAAATCTGCAGCCTCAGATGTATATTGTTCTGCTTCATGAGTATGCCAATCAATAATGACATAAATACCTTCATCAATTGCGGCATCTACAATAGTTCGAACTTTATTTTTTTGAAAATTAGGACTATCAATATAGCCTGTACCTCCATCCCAGGATTCTTTCACTCCCATTGCAGCTCTAACGATAGAACTGTTCCAATCACTAGCAAGATGTTTAACTGTTTCTGAATCGTAAAAATCTGATGTATCTGTTGCGTTACTCCAGAACAGGCTGTTTCCAGCTAAGCTTATTGGGGTATTGTTTTTATCAACAATTTGATTTCCTTGTACTCTTAATCTTCCATGTTTTTGTACAATAGTTTGAGCTGCTGCTCCTATCGAAATAAATAATAGTAGTGCCAACCATAAAAAACGGTTAGCTGAAAAATGTTTCTTGTGTGTGTAATACATTTTCATAATTACGCTTGTTTGTGTGTTATATTATTATATGTGATCTGAAAGTATAGGCCTACAGCGTTATTTATATAGGTTTCCTATACATCATTTTACTTTACCTAAAGAAATTAATAGCCCTATTCAATGACGATATACCCTAAAACACGTATACTAAATCACTTATTTTATCAGTACATAATCACTGAAATAAGCATATACACATAGATTGAACTACAATGATATAGTCATTACTAACGAGCCAGAAATACTTCTGGTACGATCCATTATTTAAAATGATATGTCCAAATTCCGGAAGGGTGGGAGATAGAATTTAGATATCGAACTTACTTGCAATTTTATTTGATTTTAATTATTGATATTTTCGTAATTGGTCTTGGTTCATTAACCTTTTACTTAAATCAATTTATTAATATGAAAATCAAATACCTTTATTTAAATTTCTATTTTATAAAGGAGTAAATCATACTTTTGTTTATAAGCTGCCTAAGATTTAATCTAGACAATTTTTATTAACTCTTTTTAATTGTTTTTAGTATTTCATATCTCTGGAATTTCTATCAGTAAAATGAATACTAATTACCATAATCTTTAATTATTCTATTACATTAAAAAAACAATGTTTTATACTTATTCTAGTTCTTCTGGAAAAACTATACTAGATATATTAACACGATTTAATTAAATAAATTCATTAAAAACTATTCATTAATAAAGTGTGTGTGCATCATAATAGGTTTTAAAATTATTGCAGGATAATATTAGTATTAAATACGATTTTAATAATACGCTTTTGGGGGTAAATAAATACAATTAATTGATTATCAAGTATTTGACTTTTAAAAATTCAATATAAAAAATGTTGTTACCGTATGATCCTTACTTATACAACATAGCAATTCATTACTATTAATTCAATAAAATATCGCAACTACTTAAAACTATCCTATATAATTTAATACAGACAAAACTGATCTTAAACCCGTTTTATGCATTAGAAAATCAATTGTAAATACTACCGCTTCATTACGAAGTACCAATGCATAAATCGAGTTAAAAATTAAACTCATCCCACGTATAGTAGTTTAATAAACCATCGTCATTTTTTATATAAAATAAAATCATGTTGGATACAATTGTACTTATTAAGTTATAGGTTCCCGTAGAAAAAGTTCTAAAACTATTATGGGAATAATGATATAAGTAATATCCAGAATACCTCTGGAAAAGGAGTTCTAAATTTAAAATACGCGAGACTTAAGGTCGTTTTTAATAAAAAAAACAGCGCTCTTACTTTTATCTCGCGCCAGAACACATCATTTCATACCAATCCAGAAACGTTTGTTTACGATTGTTAATTTTCTTTTGGCTTTTTTTGGGAGGTTCAGTGCTTTAGCGGTACTTCCTTTTAGCGCATTTACTTACTCGTTATATGGTAATTGAGCGTTGTAGTGTCTCAGGAGATCTAAGTACTTTTTATATCGCAAAACCATGTCTTTTTGATGTAATGGTTTTTGATCAATCTCTTTAGATCGTTTCTTCTTTTTATCGACATTCCTTTTAAAAAACAAAACTCCGGTAATCATCATTTTGATTGTTCTTCTCATACACCTAATTTTAAACTTATGTAAAAGGTCCATAAAGAGTACCAGATGTACCAATACTAATTAATAAGTGATGGGATTAAAGTAATATTAGGACGATTTAGATTAAAAAAAATGTTAGATGTATCTAAACTATAGTTTAAAATCCTTCACCACCTTTATATGTTAGAATAAAACCATTTGTATTATTAAAGGGAGTATCACTACCAAAAGCAGTATAACTATATGCAAAACGCCAATTTTTTAAAAAATAGAGCCCTACCAGCCCATTAAAAGATGAACTACTTCGATAACCGGCTCCAATTTCTATTCTGTTTTTATAATTTGCAGATACATTAAAATCAAACTGAGCAGGTGCATCTTCCTCAAACTTTACCAACATACTAGGTTGTATCCGTATTTCTTGGAATCTACTAAGATACAATCGGTAACCACCATATAAGTAATATGGTGTCTGGATATTTACATTTTGATCAGAAGCAACACTATCAGCAAATAAATTTTGGACAGAAAATCCTACATACAATTTATTGTGGTTATAGAGAACCCCAAAACCAAAGGAAGGAACAGTGACATTAACATCATTTTCAAAATTTGGGTCTCCTTGTATATTTAATCGAGATAAATCTTCATTAAAAAAAAGTACTCCCGTAGTTAATCCAAATGATAATACGTTAGGATTATAGTTCCACCAACGTGCTCTATTGTAATTCTCGTCCAACAATATTTTGTAAGCATACGATCCAAAGAGCGTTGTCGCAGAAGTGACTCCAATTTGATCACTTATAAAACCTCCGCTTATTCCAACATTGTTATCAAAAAGGCTTGTATTAAGAATTCCTGAAAATGTTCTTGGGCTTCCCTCAAACCCGCTTAGGTATCCAAAATTACTTAAGCTTACCTCTGTATCCGGACTATATCCAGAATGAGCAGGATTGATTAATACTGGATTATAATAATAATCAGAAAACACAGGTGTTTGCTGAGCTTGTATAGAGTTCTTGCATACTAACAAAATTAGTATTGTTAGTACCTTATATATATGTTTTGTCATAAAATTATCGTTTTAAAACTAAAAATCCTTTTAGTTTTTTTAGAGAATTACTTTGGGGGATATTAATACTAAAGAAATAGGTGCCTTCTGGCAATGCACCACCACCAAGATTGGTTAGACGATTTGCATCACCTCTAAAAACCCTTGAAGTATTATTGTATCCTGAAATTTCAAATACCATATCTCCCCAACGATTATAAATAGAGACAGTATTTCCAGGGTAATTTTCAATTCCGTCAATTTCCCAGAATTCATTAATTCCATCACCATCTGGAGAAAACCCGTATTTAGTATCATCCTCAATTGCGATTATTGGATTTTCTGTAGTAAAACTTTCTTCTGAACATTCAGTAGCATCACCGACGGCATTGTACGGAATAATGGTAACAAAAATCTCAGTATTCTCTGACAAATCTATTGGCAAATCAAAAGTTGTTACATTACCTACATCCTGATTATTTATAATATCACTTCCGCCAGAACCTGTTCCAACTGTTAATCGATATCCCGTAGCATCAGAAATTGTATTCCAACTTAAATCCGTTCCTATAGAAATATCAGTAGCGCCATCCAAAGGAATCGATAAGGTAGTACAACTTGGAATCGTTGCTATAGTTTCGGTAGTAAAACTCTCTTCTGAACATCCAGTAGCATCACCAACGGCATTATACGGAATAATAGTTACAAAAATCTCGGCATTCTCTGGAAAATCTGTTGGCAAATCAAAAGTCGTTACATTACCTACATCTTGATTATTTATAATATCACTTCCGCCAGAACCTGTTCCAACTGTTAATCGATATCCCGTAGCATCAGAAATTGTATTCCAACTTAAATCCGTTCCTATAGAAATATCAGTAGCGCCATCCAAAGGAATCGATAAGGTAGTACAACTTGGAATTGTTGCTATAGTTTCCGTAGTAAACCTCTCTTCTGAACATCCAGTAGCATCACCAACAGCATTGTACGGCATAATAGTTACAAAAATCTCAGTATTCTCTGGCAAATCTGCTGGCAAATCAAAAGTCGTTACATTACCTACATCTTGATTATTTATAATATCACTTCCGCCAGAACTTGTTCCAACTGTTAATCGATATCCCGTAGCATCAGAAATTGTATTCCAACTTAAATCCGTTCCTATAAAAATATCAGTAGTACCATCCAAAGGAATCGATAAGGTAGTACAACTTGGAATCGTTGCAACAGTTTCGGTAGTAAAACTCTCTTCTAAACATCCAGTAGCATCTCCAACGACATTATACGGAATAATGGTAACAAAAATCTCAGTATTCTCTGGCAAATCTGCTGGCAAATCAAAAGTCGTTACATTACCTACATCTTGATTATTTATAATATCACTTCCGCCAGAACTTGTTCCAACTGTTAATCGATATCCCGTAGCATCAGAAACTGTATTCCAACTTATATCACTACCTATCGCAATGTTAGTAGCTCCATCCAAAGGAATTGATAAAGTGGTACAACTTGGAATCGTAGCTATAGTTTCTGTTGTAAAACTCTCTTCTGAACATCCAGTAGCATCTCCAAAACTGTTATAAGGAATAATAGTAACAAAAATCTCAGTATTCTCTGGTAAATCTGCTGGCAAATCAAAAGTAGTTACATTACCTACATCTTGATCATTGATGATATCTGTACCACTAGAACTTGTACCAACCGTTAATCTATATCCATCGGAGTTGAAGCTACTATTCCAAGTTAAATTAGTTCCTACAGCTACATTTAAATCTGCATTTAAAGGAGTTAAAAGTGTAGTACAAGCTGGTGGATCGTTTAAAGTGGAATCGCCGGTTCTAAAACTTTCTTCCATACATCCAACAGCATCTCCAACATCATTATAAGGTATTATTGTCACATAAAATGTTCTGTTCTCAATAAGATCTGTCGGGAAATCATATATAGTTACATCTCCCACATCTATATTATTGGCTATTTCGATACCTCCTTGAGTAATACCCACTGAAACCAAATAACCGGTTGCTCCACCCACACTATTCCAACTTAAATTTGTATCTATGGCTACATTAGTTGCTCCATTCAAAGGATCCGAAATCGTAGTACAAGAAGGCACAACAGGAATCAACTCTGTAGTAAAACTTTCTTCTGCACAACCAGTTGCATTTCCTTCTTCATTATATGGAGTTATAGTAACAAAGATTTCGGTATCTTCTGGTAAATCATTTGTCAAATCATATGTGGTAACATTTCCAACATCTTCATTATTTAAAATATCATTTCCACCTGTAGACGTACCTACAGTTAAAAAATAACCATCAGCATCAGCAATTGCTTGCCAAGAAACATCCGTCGTTATAGCAACATCACTAGTTCCAGCCAAAGGAGCTAACAACATTGTACAATCTGGCACCGTAGCAGGATTTGTTGAAAGAGAAAATGTTTCGGCAACACAGCCTGTGGCAATACCTTCGTCATTTCTAGGCTCTATAAGAACTGTTACGCTAGTAGAACCGACAAGTTCATTCGCCGCAAATTCATAAGATTCTGTTGTAACAGTTGCATTAATTATTGTTCCACTTGGCTGAAGCGTAATCGTAAGCACATATTCAGTTGCATACAGAACTGGTTCCCAAACAAGGTTTGTATTTATTGGCACATCTACATCGCCATTTTCAGGTGATGTTAGCTGTGTACAGACTGGTATCGGGCAATCTCGAATATCATCTGTGAAAATCCATCCATAGGTATCGATCATGGATTGTCTTTCATCAATACTATCACAATAAAGTAATGATTCCGCACCTAAATTAATTCCTGAAGTTAGTGCTTGTTCTGACCAAGCAATTAATGTACTATCATAATTTTCTCTCGTTAGTGCAGTATTATCCAACATATCTAACATATTACTAACGCTACTTATATTCCAATCACCAAGAAATTGATCAAAAGCAGCGGCATTTTCTAGCATAGATTGCATACTAACACTACCTATATTCCACATATTCATTTCCTGATTATAACTACTGGCATTTCTAAACATATAATCCATATTCTGAACTCCACTAACTCTCCAACTATTTAATAATTGATTGAAAGAAGTCGCACCGTCAAACATATATGCCATCGTATTCACTCCTCTTACATTCCAACTGCTAATAATTTCATTAAAAGAGGTCGCACCCCGAAACATTCCTTCCATTGTGGTTACGGAGGCAACATTCCAAGAATCCATTGCTTGGTTATAAGATGTAGCGTTTCTAAACATTTCTTCCATAGTAGTTACGAAAGAGACATTCCATGTATCTATATTTTGATTAAATGCAGTAGCACCACTAAACATTTCCTGCATATTTTGAACCTCTCCTGTATTCCAAGCGTCAATTGGTTCATTAAATACAATTGCATCCTTGAACATAGAATCCATATTTGTTACTACTGCTACATCCCAAGGATTCAAATCCTGATTAAAAGCTGAAGCTCCTTCAAACATAGAAGTCATAAGTGTTACAGAACTCACATTCCAATTATCCAAAGGTTGATTGAATGCATTAGCTCTTCTAAACATAGAAGTCATATTGGCAACAGCACTTACGTTCCAAGCATTTAATGGTTGATCGAATGCTTGGGCATTTTGGAAAGTAGAAACCATACTTACTACAGAGTTTACGTCCCAATTGTTAAGTGGTTGATTAAATGCTACAGCATCCTCAAACATAGACTGCATAGTAATTACATTGGTCACATTCCAAGAATTTATATCTTGATTAAATACAGAAGCTTCATGAAACATTTCCGACATATCCGTAACATTTCCAACATCCCAATTATCTAAAGGCTGATCGAACCTAGGACAGTATGCAAACATTTCTCTCATATCAGTAACATTGCTTACATCCCAATTGCTTAAAGAAGCATTAAATTCCATGTCTAGAAAAAAACCATTAAACATTTCTGCCATATTGGTTACATTACTAACATCCCAAGCATTTAAGGATTGATCAAAAACCAATGCTCTTTTAAACATTGCAATCATATTAGTTACATTACTAACATCCCACGAATCCATAGGAGAATTATAAAGTCGAGCACCCTCAAACATTGATCCCATATTTGTTACGGACGAAACATCCCAACCATTAATATTTTGAGTAAAACTACTTGCGGATCTAAACATACTTGACATAAACTCTACATTAGATGTATTCCAAGTATCCAAAGGTTGATTAAAACTACTCGCAGCAGAAAACATTCTAGACATATCGATAACATTATCTACAACCCAATTGTCTAATGGCTGATTAAAAGCAGTTGTACGATTAAAAAGACCACTCATATCAGTTACATTACTCACATCCCAATCATTAATATTTGCATTAAATAAAACAGCTCCATCAAACATCTCGTTCATACTTGTCACCTGTGATAAATTAGGTATGTCGGTTGCATTGTAAATCATGTTTTCACAATCATTACAGGCCTTTTCCATAGATAGATATTCGAATGTTCCCCATCGATCAATAGAAAGTACTTTTTCGCCATCTCCAAAAACTCCAAAATAAGGGTTAGGGAATTCTCCTATAATAGCTACATTATATATTCCAGGGACATCATAGGTATGGATAATATCAGAAGTTACATTATTATCATATTCTCCATCTCCCCAATCTATGTTTATATTATAGGTGAAATCATTATTTGTTTCTACTTCAAATTGATTTATGGGTGTTGTAGCAAAACCATCTATTCGGGTATCAATCTGTATTCTATATGCATCAGGGTTATTTTGCCAAGAGGATACTACCGAAAAACTTATTTCATCACAGTTCTCTGCAGGTCCTTCAGCATTATAAGGAACGACGGTAATGTATACAACATCTCCATCCAGAAATTCATTGGTAAATGTGATACGAGTAACGTTTCCGACATCTTCATTGTCATAAATTATTTGTGTAGCCCCGCCGTTTTCTCTTCGCAAACTTACTAAATAACCCGTTGCTTGTGGTGCAGCGTTCCATACAATATCAGAATTAGCTGGTACTCCTGTTGCACCATCTAAAGGAGAGATCATTTCTGTACAAAAAACATTGGTACAATTAACAATATCACCCGTAATAGTCCAGTTAAAATTATCTATTAGTTCTTGCCTAGCAATTCTACCATTACAATAGCGAATATTTAAGGCTCCCAAAGAAACATTTGATTGTACTGTCTGAGATGACCATCCTATTAAAACATTATCATAATTTTCTTGCGACAAACCGGAATTAGATAACATATTCACCATTTGCGTAACAGCAGTAATATTCCAGGAAGCTAAGTTTCGATCAAATATTTGGGCTCCGTTAAACATTTGACTCATATTCACTACGTTTTCAGTATTCCAATTTATAATATCCTGATTAAAACTAGCTGCTGCACTAAACATTCCCGATGTATTCGTGACACTTGATACATCCCAATTGTTTAAAGGTTGGTCATAAACTACATTACTTGTAAACATAGTAGACATATTCACAACATTAGACATATCCCAATCATTAATATTTTGATTAAATGCAGACCAACTAAACATACCTGAAACATTAATAACAGAAGATGTATTCCATTGATCTAGGGGCTGATTAAATGGTGTAGTAAAAGAAGTATTCCCACCAAACATTCTAGACATTGAAGTTACAGAACTTACATCCCAATCATTTAATGGTAGATTAAATAAAGCTCTATTAAACATTAAACTCATAGAAGTAACCGCACTAACATCCCATTGATCTAATGGTAAATTAAAAACAGTTAAGAAGAACATAGTATCCATATTAGTTACAGAAGAAACATTCCAATTATTGATAGACTGATTGAAATTAGTATTAGTCGAAAACATTGACGACATATCAATTACAGAAGAAACATTCCAATTATCTAAGGGTTGATTAAAACTACGACATGAGAACATCCCAGACATATCTGTAACATTATCAACTATCCAATTATTAATATTTTGATTAAATGAATTAGCGTCATCAAACATCTGAGACATATTGGTAACATTAGAAACATTCCAATTATTTAGAGGATTATTATATGCACTGGCATCAAGAAACATTCTTGACATGTCGGTAACATTTGACACATCCCAATTATTGATATTTTGATTGAAACGTTCCGCGTCATCAAACATACCTTGCATGTTGGTTACAGTTGCGGTATTCCAATTATCTAAAGGTTCATTAAACAATTCTGCATCCCGAAAAGTTTCGGACATATCGGTTACATTTATTACATTCCAATTATCTAAAGGTCTATTAAATATTTCTGCGTCATAGAACATTCCCGAGATATCTGTAATTGTACCTACATCCCAATTATTAACAATACCATTAAACGAAAGACACCCCCTAAACATATTTTTTAACGAGGTTGCTTGAGACAAATTTGGAGAATCTATTGCGTCGAAGTTAAGGTTACTACATCCATAGAAAGCATTTTCCATTGTTCGCCACTCGATAATCCCCCATTCAAGAATTTCTATAATCTTTTCTTCATCTCCTGAATTATTAAAATAGATTGCTGGAAAATCACCACTTATTTTCACAGTATAGGTTCCTGGTGTTGCATAAGTATGGGTCATATCTCCTGTTACACCTGTATCCGTTGACCCATCACCCCAATCTACCGTATAATTGTACGTATACGCTGGATTTGTAGGAATTGTAATTTCATTATTTGCAGAAGTACCTGGCTGTGTTGTATCCCATATCGCAGTAAATTCTCCAACAAAGCTAGTAAACTCAGATTTTTCAATACTGCTTTCTACAGAATATCCATAAAACAGAGGAGTTATAAACAGGCAACAACTTAATAGATATAGTACAGTACGCTTGTGTATTTTTTTTATCATATGAAATTTTTAAATCAATTTTTCCTTGTAAACTGAATTTAAATCAACACTCATTCGTGATGACCTAGTATTTACGTTAACAAAACTAGTAGCTGTTCGTACCTCAGTCAACCCTGAAAACCGTTGTTTTTTAAATTAGCTTATAAAATGAACTCTTACTTTATAGGAAGATGCATTTCATTTTTCTCAAAACTATACATTAATGTTTGTGAAGACGTTTCAAATTATAATTTGAAACCTATAAATAGCGCTTTATATACTATTTACTTATATTCGAAAGGCATGATTGCGGTTAAAATCTAACACAATAAGCAAATAAGATAATAACTTTTTTAAATGAGTTTTGTTGAAGATGACTCAATAAAAAAAACCTGAAAAACATTCGTTTATCAGGTTTTCTTGTACTCAAGGTGGGAATCGAACCCACACTCTCGAAAGAACTGGATTTTGAATCCAACGTATTTGATAGCAAATTTCATCAACCACATTCATAATCAACTGATTAATAAATATTTAATATTAATTGATTTCATCTGATATGATATAAAATCAATAAATGTTGTACCTATGTTGTACCAAAAATAATTATCTTTATAGTCTAAAATTAAAAGGTATGGCCTCAAATGCAAAAGTAGTTATAAGAAAGAAACCAAATAAAGAAGGGCTATATCCTTTGGCAATCCGCATAACAAAGAACCGTCGGTCAACATACCACTATGTCGGTCATTATTTAGATTTAAAAGATTGGGATGAGAAGAACTTACGAGTTAGAAAATCCCATCCTAATGCCGACAGATTAAATAATTTGATTTCTACCAAGCTTTTAGAGGTTAACAAAACACTCATAGATTTACAGTCCGATAAAAAGGATTTTTCTGCAAATCAAATAAAAGAAGTACTCTATTCAGGTTCTAAATCGAGTACTTTTTATGAAGTTGCAAATGATTTTCTTTCCGAGCTTGAATCAAATAAAAAACTCTCTCAACTGTCAGCAGATAAAGTTCGTGTAAATCACGTAATAACCTTTTATAAGTCAAAGCAGTTGACCTTTCAAGAAATAGACGAAGCCTTTTTGAGGAAATTTAAAACTTATTTAAAAAAATTAAATCTTTCAGAAAGGTCAGTAGTAAATAACCTTGTAGTCATAAGAACAATCTACAACAGGGCTATAAAAATGGGTGTTGTTGATAGAAAATTCTATCCATTTGGCTCAGGTAAGATGAGGATAAAGTTTCCTGAAACTGAAAAAATAGGATTGACTAAGAAAGACATAAGGTCATTTGAATCTGCTAAAAATCTTACTGAAAATGAAACCCACGCACGCAACGTCTGGTTGTTCAGTTTCTATTTTGCAGGAATTAGAGCCGCTGATTTGCTTAAAATTAGATGGTCAGATATTTATGACGATAGACTTCACTATCGTATGAACAAAAATTCCAAATTACTATCGCTCAAAATACCGAAAAAAGTATTCCCAATTTTGGAATATTACAAATCTGGGAAACAGAACAATAATGATTTTGTTTTTCCTGAAATGAAAAAGGCAAATTTCAAGGATGCTAAAGATGTCTATGCTAAGACCAAAACGGCCACAAAAAAATTCAATAAATATTTGGTAGGGGTCGCAAAGAAAACAAAGGTTACCAAAAAGGTAACTATGCATATTGCTCGCCATAGCTTTGGTCATATATCAGAGGACAAGATTCCGATAAAAATGCTTCAAAAACTCTACAGACACTCTGACCTAAAAACGACTATAAATTATCAGGCCAACTTTATCCATAAAGAAGCTGATGATGCACTAGAAAGCGTTTTAACATTTTAAAGGTATTATATTAACAGCTTAGTCTAATCGATTGCTAAAGTGAGGTGAATTTTTAACTCCGATTAAAAATAATTGCAACATTTGACGGTAGGAATATTTTGTTTGTTTGTATATTGAATGAATTAGAACCTTAACCTACTTGCTACAATCTAAAATGGAACTGAAGGAATATATCATAGTTAATATCGATGCCACATTTGACGGTAATCTTCCCTTCAAATCCTACAAAAAAAAAGTAAAAAAGGGTTCAGTTTTCACACACTTTGAGCAACTAGAAAAAAAAGTATACTTTTTGAATGAAGGAATTGTTCAAGTAGAAATTAAATCTAAAAGCGAGATTAAAATTTTAGACTTTTTTTTCAAGAATTCCTTTTTTGCCTCTTACAGCTCTCTTTTATCAAATTCACCTTCTGATGTTTGCATTACTGCATTTACAGATTGTGAAGTAGAAATCATCGAATATCAAGATTTAATGGCTGCCTATGACTCCTCGCTTCTAGCCAACAAATTGGGTAGAATTGAAACCGAAAAACTCTATTTAAGAAAGGTTCAGAGAGAAAAAGAGCTACTTACCAAAACAGCTGAAGAAAGATATATTTTGCTTCTTTCAAATCATCCTCAGATAATAGAACAAATTCCGATTAAGGATATTTCAAAATATTTGGGTATTCAACCGGAGAGTTTGAGCAGAATAAGGAAAAAAATTATTTCTTAACATTAGGTCAACTTTTAGGCTGAAAACTTTGGCTACTTTCCAAAACAAAAAAGGATGCTGTACAAAATACTGAAATATCCTTTTTTCGGAAACTATATGGTCAAATGGAGAAATCCAATTCCTGCAGATGAACGAAAAGAGTGGAGGCAACTAACGGTAAAAAGCAAAAGCGGAGCCACTTTAAAAGGGCTTTTTGCATCGTCTAAAACGGTTAATGAAAAGGCAACTATAGTTCTCGGTCATCCTATGGGCAAGGAAGCAAAGGGGTATTTTATTAAACGAGGATACACAGATTTGCTAAGAAAAAACGGTTTTAATACTTTAATTTTTGATATCAATGGTTTTGGGGAAAGCACTAATGGTAATTTCTCATATTTTGAGGATATTGTTGCAATAGGAATAAAAGCAAAAACAATAACCCCAAAGTTACCTATTGGTTATTTTGGAATCTCATTAGGTGATCAATGGTCTACCATTGCATTTGCCGATGAAGGCCATCGCTATGATTTTGCCATAGTTGAAAGTTCCGCAACAACATTAGAAGAGTTTTGGAAAAGATTTCCTTTTGCATATAGGACCTTGAAATTTCTTAATATCATTTTACCCAAATATACCAGGAAAATCAAAATGATTGAACGAATTAAAGAAGCTAAAAGACTGAAATCGCTATTGTTGATTTATTCACATAAAGATTCTTGGGTTCCCTTTGATATGGGGCGGCGATTTCTAAAGAACAGCCCAGTGCCAACCGAACTTTGGTCTGTAGAAGATTCTAGACATGCTGAAATAATGAGGTCAAAACATAAAAAGGAATATCAAGAAAAAATAGTATCCTTCTTTAATACAGAATCACGAAAAGTAGCTATAGGAGACAACTCACAAAATTAAATTTCGGCTACAGTCCATATATCATGACATTCATCTGGATGTATTATCTGTGATTGGGTTAATATGCTTTAACATTTCAAATTGTTTAGCCAAGTTTCCATTTTCCTTATCATCCACATCCCTATAAACAGATATAACCGCAATCATAACTGGCGCCATTTATCAACATATGTAAATGCACCTCAATGTCTTTCATAGGAAATTTGTAAAAAAATAAATCTTTTTATAAATAAGCTACTAATGAAATCAGACAACATAAAAACAATCGCCCTTGTACTTTTATTATTAATAACGACGAGTATAAGTGCCCAAAACAAAAAGATGCTCTTTATTATGAGTGCAGCTGACTCATTATCCTTGAATGAAGGAAAAAAACTTCGCCAAACGGGAGTCTTTCTAAATGAGTTTTACTTCTCCTATAAAGCTGCCATCAATCGTGGATATCAAGTAGATTTTGCCACACCTGCTGGTATGATTGCCACCATTGATGAAGAGAGTATGAAGGATAAATATTGGAAAGAACAACAAAGTACCCAAGAAGAAGCCATATCCTTTGTGAAGGAAAACCACTTCTTTAACCACCCTTTAAGCCTAAAAGAAGCTTTCGAACAAAAAGAACAATATGCAGGGCTAATTATACCTGGCGGACAAGGACTCATGGTTGACCTCTTCTACAACCCACTGATTCCGATGTTTCTGAAAACGTTTCAACAAGACCAAAAAGTGATTGGGCTTATATGCCATGCGCCAAGTTTGCTACTGACAATTCCCGAGCATGAAAACCCATTTATTGGTTACGAAGTAAACTCTGTCAGTCCTTTTGAGGAATTCTATATTGAGACCTTTATAATGAAAGGCAAGCCTAAAAATCGAAAAATAGCGAAACGATTGAAGCGATTAGGTTTAAAATACAGAAGCAAAGGACCAAAAGCAGATTTTGCAATAGCGCATAAAAACCTTGTAACAAGTCAAAACCCGTTTTCTAGCGACTCTTTTAACAAACTCTATTTCGATACTTTATCTAAAAAATCAAATTCAGAAGTTTCCAAATAATCACTATCAAAAAACAACAACGGATTAACTTAGAGAACTACTTCAACCCCAATTTCTTTAAGCGGTACTCTAAAGTAGTAGGTTTAATGTTCAATAATTTGGCGGCACCTTTGTCCCCTCGTATTCGCCAATTGGTCTTTTTTAAAACATCCAATAATTTATCTCGTTCTATTCTGTTTTGCTCAGCTTTTATCTTTTCCAAATCAAATTCTGGCACTGAACTTTCAGTTATAGCATTCTCTTTATTTTTTCGAATTGTGCTTCTTTTTAGAGGAACTAGTTCTCGTGCCCATGATAATGCCTTTCCTTGATTTAGTATAGTGGCTTGTTCTACTAAATTTTGAAGCTCTCTAATATTTCCTGGCCAATCATATTGCAATAGTTCTTGCATCGCCTTTTCTTTAATTCCCATAAAAGGGACATTTAATTTAGTGCAGAATTTCTGCGCAAAAAAAGTGGCTAATAATGGAATATCCTCCTTTCGTTCTTCGAGCGAAGGCATTTTTAGTGGGAAAACATTAAGCCTGTAATACAGGTCTAATCTAAAATTCCCTTTTTCGCACTCATCTTGCAAATCACGATTCGTAGCTGCTATAATTCTAACATTTGTTTTTATCAATTCCTTACCTCCTATTCGTTCGATTTCCTTTTCCTGTAATGCCCTTAGTAATTTTGGCTGAAGTTCTAAGGGCAGCTCTCCAATCTCATCTAAAAACAGTGTGCCGTTATTGGCTAATTCGAACTTACCTATTCTACGTTCGAAAGCGCCGGTGAAACTTCCTTTTTCATGACCGAACAACTCTGACTCTACAAGCTCTTTTGGCAAGGTGGCACAATTTACTTTTATAATAGGTTTCCTTTTTCTATCTGAACGATTATGTATTGCACGGGCTGTGAGTTCTTTACCCGTACCCGTTTCGCCTTCTATAAGAACCGAAACATCAGTATTGGCGACAATATCAATGTTTTTAAACACCGTTTTTAATAAGGGACTGTTACCAATAATCTCTTCAAAGTTATGCTCTGCTTTTACTTCTTCTATGAGATAATCTCGCTCTAAGCGTAATTCCTCACTTAATCTTTGAACTTCCTCTTTTGCCAAAACATTACTTAGTGCAACGCTTACCTGATTTGCAATAGATTTAAAAAACGATACATCAGCATCACTAAATCCATCTTTATGTTTCCTCCAAAAACAAAGCATCCCGATAAGTTCATCACCATTTTTCAAAGGGCCGCCAATGATTTGGCGATATCCCTCCTTTAGAATTATCTCGAAGTGGGGATGTTTCCATTTATCAAAAAGCTGTTGCACATCCATGACCAATGGACCGTTTTTAGCAAAATAGATTGAAGAATCGGTTAGCGGCAGCCAGCCAGTAATTCCTGCTTTTTTAATCTTGCTAGTTGCAGGGGAACCATATTCTTCATCAATCATTAAATCACGTTCTTTTTGATTGTCTATATCGTAAGCAAACAAGCCAACATCATCAAATGGGAATACCGCTTTAATATCATTAAAAATAGTTTCAATAAGCCTAGAACTGCTTTTAATACTTGCCATGGCTTCACTAACCATGAGTAAATTCTCTACCTTTATCTTTTCGCTCAGTACCTCTTCGTTGGCCAAAACATTTTTTACAGCCAAAGCCACCTGTTCTGAAATCGCCTTAAAAAAAGAAAAATCTTCTTCTGAATAGAAGTCTTCTTTTTTTGCGTTGAAACAAAACATTCCGAAGGTCTTACCACCACTTTGCAAACCAATACCAATAATTTGCCTTAGACCTTCCTTTAACATTAAATCAAATTGTGGGTGAGGCCATTTTACTTTATCTGTTGGTATATGAAATAAGTGAGGATTTTTTCCTCTAGATAACATATCCACAGCACTACCCTTATGTTGAAATTTGCCAAGTAACTCAGCATTTATAAGCGATACTTGCAACGTATCGAGTTCACCTAAAATGTCAATATCATCTAAAATTTCGTAATGTTCATTTTTTTTGGTATCGATGATAAATAGACCAGCACCATCAAAAGGGAATACCGGTTTTATGGTATCAAAGATGACTTTTAGTAATTCTTTTCGATTCTGGATATTTGAAGCTGCAGTACTTATTTTGAGCAAATCTTCTATACGCTTTTGACGTTTGATAAGCTTTTCAGAATCCATCACATTTTTTACTGCGACAGCAAGCAAATCTGCAATCGCCTTAAATAATGGAAAATGAGACGGGGAATACTGGTTTTCTTTATGAGTATCAAAGAATATTAGACCAGTGACTTTATTCCCAACCTGTAAAGTGGTTACCATCATTTCTTTAAGCCCTGCGTCTTGCATTATAGGCAAAAAGGGATTGTCAGGGAATTTAGTTACAGCATCCTTAAGTTTTAGGATTGTAGTATTGGTCAGACAAAACTTTATAAGCGAGTCCATCTCCATATACTTTTCAAACCCAAGAGTTTCAAGTTTCTCATTGGTTTGCGTCATATGATAATTATCAGATACAGCTAGGTCCTTCCATTTTTCACCACTTTCGTCCAGAACTACCAAACCTACATCATCTAATGGAATAACAGTATTGATTTTATCAAAAATGAGTGTAAAAAGTTCTTGTCTGTTTTCAATAGTTGCTATGACTCTACTGATAGAGAGAAGCGTTTCTTTAAATGTCCGTTCTGCTACAAGTCTTTCGTTGGTAATTATTTTTTGAACCACTAATGCCAACTGTTCAGAAATGGCCTTAAAAAAGGGAAAGTCTTTTTCAGTATAAAACCCTTGTACTTTACTATTAAAGCATAAGAAGCCTATTTTGTTTCCATTGACCAATAAAGGAGCTGCAATTAATTCTTTTAAACCGTGCTCCTGCATAGTTGCCCACTGTGGGTTAGGGTAAACAACCGCTTGTTTATTGACTTCATAAATTGTTACATCATTAACATATATCCAGGCATCGGGATGATTACCTGAGAAAGGAAATGGTCCTAGTAAATCGTGATTAGCTAATTCATCTTGAATTCCTCCTTCTAAAATTCCTTCTTCTAAAACCTCCCAAAACACATCTCTATTCTCATCTATGACGAATAAACCCGCATTGTCAAAAGGAAAAATAGCTTGAATGGTCTTATATATAGAATGTAGAAGCTGTTTACTAGTGGTGGTTTTTAATAAGGCGTTACTAATCGAAAGCAGTTTTGCTTTTTCGGTTGTGGTCAATTTTTTTTTGGCCATTCTCTTTAAAGTTTAAAAAACTCCAAAAAAATACAAAATTTTTATATAAAATTATA
Organism: Aquimarina sp. Aq107; assembly: GCF_943733665.1. Classification (NCBI taxonomy): domain Bacteria; kingdom Pseudomonadati; phylum Bacteroidota; class Flavobacteriia; order Flavobacteriales; family Flavobacteriaceae; genus Aquimarina; species Aquimarina sp. Aq107. The sequence continues at coordinate 4,392,946 of NZ_OX030782.1, forward strand.
TTTAATCTTCTTTTTTCTGAAAATCATTTTTTCGACTAATAATTTAATTAACTGATATTCAATGGATTAAAATTAAAGTAATTTCTAAATGTCAATTGGCACACTTATAGCCTTAAGACACCTGTCTGAACAAAAAATACAGGCCTAATAAACACAACGGGAATTTTAAAATATTCACCTATTAGATTTAAGAATAACATATAACATGTCCTTAGGTAAAAAACTTTTAGAAATGCAATCTAATTACGTCAAGGACCAAATTAGACAACGCCATGGAACCATAAGAAGTTACTATAACGAAATATTTAGGCTATTTATTAATAAACACTATTTAGAGGAAAACAATATCCATGAAGACCGCTATATACAGCTATCTAGGTGGTTAGTGAAATTAACCATAGAACTTAATGAATTTGGAGCAGACCATGCCTTGAATATTATTAAGACTATAAAAAAAGACGCTGAATTTTATTACTCAAGCGGAAGGTTAAACTATGCCTCCAAAAACAAAATACACACATAAAATAATTAATATGAAATCAGAGATTAAAGAAACAACCAATTATGTCCATGTGCATGGAATGCCTTACAAAGGAAAAATTTTAATCGTAGCAAGTAGTCCAACCGTATCCGACCAAACAGGGTGGCCAATTGGTTTTTGGGCAGCAGAATTAACCCATCCCTTACATGTTTTTCAAGAAGCAGGTTATCAGGTAGAATTAGCTTCGACCGAAGGTGGTAAAATAATAATGGATGGCTATTCCAGTCCAACAGATGAGAGCGGCTATTCCGCTCATGACATCATATCATTGGGCTATATGCAGCTGGATTGGTTTAACCAAATGTTGGAAAACACCAAGAAGTTAACTGATGTGAATACTAGCGATTACGATGCTATATTCCTAGTAGGCGGTCAAGGCCCCATGTATACATTCAAAGGCAATCACGATTTGGAAAAGTTATTCGCCAGCTTCTATGAATCAGGAAAACCAAGTGCTGCAGTTTGTCATGCTACAACGCTACTGTTAGAAGCAAAAAAAACAACCGGAGAACTTATTGTAATCAATAAAACATGGACAGGCTTTTCCAATGCGGAAGAAGACTATTCGGATAACGCAGTAGGTCAAAAAATTCAACCTTACCGAATAGAGGATGAAGCCAATAAAATTGCAGAAACCCATTTTAAAGTAGCAACACCATTGGCCTCTTATGCCATAGCGGATGGAAACCTGATTACAGGCCAGCAACAAAACTCTGGAGCAGCTGCAGCAAACCTGGTTGTAAATCAATTAAACACAAACACATAAAAACCATAAACAATGAAAAGAAAAGCAACGGCCACTTGGCAAGGAGGCGGAATGGAAGGCACAGGGAGTTTAACTACCGTTAGTGGTGTTTTTAACGAACAGCCTTACTCATTTAAAACCCGTTTCAAAAACGAAGATGGCACCTTGGGTACCAATCCCGAAGAATTGATTGCGGCAGCACATGCTGGATGTTTTAATATGGCTTTGAGTTTTCAGCTTGGAGATGCCGGTTTCATACCAGAAGCCTTAAATACCCAGGCCGTTTTAGCTATGGAAAATGTTGACGGACATTTTAAAATAATAGGGATAGAATTGAACTTAGAAGCTACAGTGGATGGCATTGAAAATGACAAATTTCAAGAGATTGCAGCCAATGCAAAAAGCAGCTGTCCTGTTTCCCAAGCTCTTTCTTCAGTTGATATTACCCTTAACGCAACTTTGACTCAATGAAACAGTTAATTTTCCCCATCTTATTAGCATTCGCAGCAGGTGCATTTGTTCCTATTCAAACGGGGGCGAACGCATTGCTCGGCAAAAACCTTGGAAGTGGAATGTTGTCCACTTTGGTGGTTTTTGTTGTAGCAACTTTATCAACAGCCTTATTTATCGCTTTTCAGAGGCCAACAATACCTAACATCACCCAACTTTCAGCAATACCCTTATATGCTTGGGTAACTGGTGGCATATTAGGCGCAGCTTACATCTATCTGCTTATCTATACTGCCCCTAAATTAGGAATGGCAGGAGTGGTTGGTTTTGTTGTTTCTGGTCAACTGATAGCTGCCATGCTATTTGACCACTTTGGATGGATGGGTTTTGAGCAGCATTCCATCAATTGGAAAAGATTTCTCGGCGCCCTCCTTTTGATTACAGGAGTACTAATAATTAAAAAATACTAAACAATATAGACAATGAATACACAAGAAATAGCTTACAGACTAGTAGAGCTTTTAAAATACGGCAAATTTGAAGAGGCTCAAAAAGAACTTTTCGACAATGAAGCAATCAGTACTGAACCCGCATCATCTAAAATCCCTGAAGTAAAAGGCTTAGATGCCATTCTTCAAAAAGGAGAACAATTTAGAAGTAGTGTTGAGGCTTGGCATGGTATAACCGTGAGTGACCCTGTTATTTCTAAAAAACACTTTGCATTAGGATTAAAAGTTGACCTGACTTTTAAAGGACAGGAAAAATCTGAAATGGATGAGATTATCATCTATGCTGTAAAAGAAGGTAAAATTACTCATGAACAATTTTTCTATTAGATATGAAACTAGCATTTATTGGAATAGGTAATGTAGGCTTTGCATTGGCTAACAGTTTACAAAAAAAAGGACACGAAATCATTATTGCACATGATAATATAAACAGTGGTAGTGTTGTAAACGCGCAAAGTAAAAACCCATCATTTTCATTACTTCCCATTCAGGAAGCTATTGACAAAGCAGAACTTGTTTTGCTGGCAGCACCGTTTCAACGCAATGAAGAAATTTTGAAACCATTGAATTTTAATGGTAAAACACTCATAGACTGTACCAACCCTGTTGGTGCAGGTATTTCCCATGGTTTGGAAAGCAAAATATCTGGTGCAGAAAAAGTACAGGAGTGGGCAACTAATAGCTATGTGGTAAAAGCCTACACCATTTATGGTTTTGAAAACTTAGAGAATTCAGAATTCTCCAATTACAATACGAAACCTGTTATGCTAATTGCAGGAAATAATTTGCAGGCAAAACAACAAGTCGAATTATTAAATAAGGATTTAGGGTTTGAATCATTAGATGTAGGCGATTTACCTCAATCACTCCATTTGGAGCACATGACATTGCTTTGGGTGAAAATGGTAAGAAGAGACGGTCATCATCCCAATTTTACTTGGGCTTATCTCGAAAGGTAGGTTTGACCAATTTGGCATTAATGGACCAACAAAGGATAAGCTATCCTAAGGTCTTCGAGCAATTCAAAATTATTAAATATTAATTTTTAGAATAGTAAAATGAAAACATTAAAAGAATTATCAGATTTATACGAAATTCAAGAACTACGCTACAAATTCGCTAAGGCTTTGGACAATCAGGATTGGGATTTATTTCAATCACTTCTAAACGATAAGCTAGATATCGATTATTCCAATTTCGGAATTCCAAAGGCAGAAATGACCAGTCAAGACTATACAACAATGATGAAGCATTCCTTTTCTACCGACAGGCTTCAAACAGAGCACTTTGTAACGAATATGCTAATCGATATTCAAGGTACATCTGCTACAGCTGAAGTGAATGTGCTCGCAAGACACATTGTTAAAAATAATGACGATGAGCATAAACTTGATGTTAATGCCTATTACGAAGACAAATTTATAGAGACTGAAACCGGATGGAAGTTCAACGCTGTAAAAATTAACCCAAGATGGATGACAGGCGACCCTTCCAAAATATTCACTTTTTAGATGTGTCAATCATAAAAACAATAATAGTAACACTTAAAATTATGAAAACACGACACAACATTATTTCCAGCACATTAACGCTATTTCTTGTGTTACTCATGAGTTGTGAGAATAGTAATAAAGTACAGGAAACTCTAATACTTAGTGTACAAGTATCTCCTGCAATAAAAAAAACAATTACAGAATGGGATGAATTCACAGGACGTTTTGAGGCTACTAATCGGGTTGAAGTTCGCGCTCGAATTAGCGGTTATATCGATAAGGTGAATTTTAGAGATGGCCAAATGGTTCAAAAAGGCGACGTGCTTTTCATCATTGACCCCAGACCTTACCAGATAGCTTTACAGGAAGCTAGAGCGGCTTACGGACAAGCACAAGCAAATTACAAACAAGCGCAGGATAACTTTAAACGAGTAAAATCATTAAAGGAATCTGGAGCAGTATCTCTTGAGGAATACGACAGTCGCGAGCAGGCCGTTGCGGGAAATTTGGCAAGGTTACAAGTAGCACAGGCGGCTATTGATAATGCAAGACTCAATTTACAGTTTTCCAAAGTCACAGCCCCTATCTCCGGGCGTATTGGAAGAGATTTAGTGAATGCGGGCAACCTTATTAGCGGAGGCACTTCATCGGCAACAGTACTAACAACAATTGTAGCTACGGACCCTATTCATTTTTATTTCACAGGTAGTGAATCTGATTTTTTAAAATATTCCAGATTAGCAAGGACCGGCCAACGCGGTTCCTCTCGTGATAATGCAAACCCGGTAGAAGTACGTCTTGTAGACGAAACTGAATTTGCTCACAAAGGAGCGATGGATTTTGTAAACAACGAGATAAGTCGTGGCACCGGCGCCATTGAAGCCAGAGCCATTTTTGAAAATAAAAATCATCTTCTTGAACCCGGTATGTTTGGACGAGCTCGTTTGCAGGGTAGAGCCTCTTATGAAGTTTTAATGGTGCCGGATGTGCTAATAGGTACTAATCAAACTGTGAAATTTTTATATACCGTAGGGACAGATTCTCTTACAAAAGCGACTCCGGTTACTCTTGGTAATTTATATCAAAATAAATATCGAATCATTAGAGATGGTCTCACTCCTGAGGACAAAATTGTAATCTCAGATATACAGAAGTTGAGGCCAGGGATGAAGGTTGACTACTCAGAAAGCGATACACTCCAAAAAGAGATAATGGAACTAACGGAAAACTAAAAGGATATGAAATTTAGCCACATATTTATAGACCGCCCCATTTTGGCAAGCGTTTTATCCATATTCATCATTTTGATAGGTGGATTGGCCTATTTTGGTCTTCCCTCTTCACAGTATCCCGATGTCGCACCGCCCACTATCAGTATAAACGCGGTATATCCTGGCGCCAATGCCGAAGTGGTTGCAAGTACAGTCGCTACTCCCCTCGAACAAGAGGTGAACGGTGTGGAAGGAATGCTCTACATGACATCTCAATCCACTAGTGATGGGGTTATGAGTTTGAACGTTACTTTTGATTTAGGGACGGATATTGACAAAGCACAAGTATTGGTGCAAAATAGGGTGGCTCAGGCCGAAGCACGTTTGCCATCACAAGTGAGGCAGTTAGGAATTACCACAAAAAAAGTATCTCCAGACTTGCTCATGGTAATCAATTTATTTTCGCCAGATGAAACCTTTGACCAGACATATATTGCTAACTATGCCGTACTTCAGCTAAGAGATAAAATAGCGCGTTTACAGGGAGTTGGAGACATAAGCCTTGTTGGGGCAAGTGCTTATTCTATGCGAATCTGGTTAAATCCTGACCGTATCGCCGCCTTGGATATTACTGCAGGAGAAATACTGAGCCGACTTCGAGGGCAAAACGAACAGATAGCTAGTGGTATTCTTAATCAATCCCCTACCTCCAATCAAAATGCTTTTGAACTAAGTATCCAAACCCAAGGTAGACTTCAGAATGTTGAGGAATTTGAAAACATTATTATAAAGACCGGAGCAGACGGCAGTATCGTCCGTTTGAAAGATATTGGACGTGTAGAAATAGGAGCAGAAAATTATGTTACTCGCGGACTCCTTGATGGAGACAAAGCTGTAGCTATGCCCATCTCTCAACGACCAGGTTCAAATGCCCTAGAAACTGCTGAAAATATTGTAGAGATGATGAAAGTTGCCTCAAAAGATTTTCCACCAGGATTAGCATATAAAATTGCCTACAATCCCACTGAATTTGTTGAAGAATCACTTAGTGAGGTAGGGCGCACCATTTTTGAAGCTATCGTATTAGTAATCCTTGTGATTCTTTTGTTTCTGCAATCTTGGAGGGCGGCCGTAATTCCCATAGTGGCAATTCCCATATCACTTATTGGAACATTTGGGGTTATGCAGGCGTTTGGTTTTTCACTTAATAATTTGTCTTTATTTGGTCTGGTACTCGCCATAGGTATTGTAGTCGATGATGCTATTGTGGTTGTCGAAAATATGGAAAGGCGCTTAGCCGAAGGGCTTTCCCCAAGAGATGCAGCTAGAAAGACCATGGACGAGGTTGGTGGAGCCTTGGTTGCCATTGGATTGGTACTAGTAGCGGTATTTCTACCTACCATGTTTCTTGAAGGTGTTTCTGGACAGTTTTACAAACAATTTGGACTCACTATTTCTGTAGCAACGGTAATCTCGGTATTTGTCTCACTAACTTTGAGTCCTGCGTTATCTCGATTATTATTAAAACCTCATAAAGAGGTTCAATTAAGCGAACATCAACCATGGTATAAAAATCCATTTTCATCCTTTGCTAAGGCTTTTAATCGAGGAATGGATACTTTATCTCAAAAGTATGGCAATACTGTAGGCAGTTTCATTCGCCGCTTCGTAATAGTATTGATGGTGTATTTAGGGCTGATGGGGCTAACAGGATATGAGTTTAACAAAGTTCCCACTGGCTTTATACCTGATTTAGACCAAGGGTACTATATTACCGTAATACAACTACCTCCTGGCGCTTCCCTATCCCGAACTGAAGAAGTGGTAAAAGAAACTTCAAATAGACTGTTGGAAATTGAAGGGATTGATAAGGCCATTGCTTTTTCTGGTTTTGATGGTGCCACATTCACAATAGCATCCAATTCTGCAGCTATTTTTTCCACCCTAAAGCCTTTTGAAGAAAGACATGACAAGGGTATTGAATATCAAGAACTATTGAACGAAGTAAGAATGAAAACTGGCAACAACCCCAATGCCAATATTTTTACAATTACGCCACCACCAGTAAGTGGTATTGGAAACGGAGGAGGTTTTAAATTAATGGTTCAGGACAAACAAAATATGGGGCCAAAAGCTTTGGCAGATGCTACTTTTCAACTGATGATAGCAGCAAATCAACACCCCAAGTTAAGCAATGTATTTACCGTTTTTAATGCCAATACACCACAACTATATTTGGATATAGATAGGGAAAAGGCAGAGAAATTAGGTGTGCCGGTTACAGAAGTGTTTAGAGCCTTGGAAATTTTTATCGGTTCGGCCTATGTCAATGATTTTAATTACCTAGGAAAGACATTTAGGGTTACTGCCCAAGCGGACGCTCCATATAGACTTACCCCTGACGATGTTGAGCGAATTCGGGTACGGAATATCTCGGGAGAGATGATTCCCTTAGGAACCGTGGTGAATTTTACCGATGTTGCAGGCCCGGCAAGGGTATTACGTTATAATCTGTATAATGCGGCAGCTCTTAATGGAGCTCCCGCAATTGGTGTTAGTTCGGGAGAAGCATTGGAAGCAATGGAACAATTGGCAAGCGAAGTGCTTCCACAAGGCTTTGATTATGAATGGACCGAGTTAGCATTGCAACAAAAAAAATCTTCCGGTACAGCTGGCATTGCTTTTGGTCTGGCCGTGCTATTTATATTTCTCTTGCTGGCAGCACAGTTTGAGAGTTGGTTGCTACCATTTTCAATCATCCTCATAGTACCAATGGGACTATTCTCTGCCATAATAGGCTTGGATATTTTTGGATTTGCCAATGATATTTTGACACAAATTGGAATGGTGGTTCTTATTGGATTGGCAAGTAAGAACGCTATTTTGATTGTGGAGTTTGCAAAGCAACAAGAGGACGAAGGGATGGAATTATATGCGGCGGCCAAAAAAGCGGCTACACTCCGTTTGAGGCCTATTTTAATGACCTCTTTTGCGTTTATACTAGGTGTCGTTCCATTACTATTGGCATCGGGAGCAGGGTCCGAAATGAGAAATTCCTTAGGTCTGGCAGTATTCATAGGGATGCTGGGTGTTACCTTTTTTGGGTTGTTATTTACGCCTGTATTCTATGTTGTTTCAAGAAAAATAGGACTGATTAAGTTCAGCAAAACAAAAAAGGAAGTTTCTCAAGATTATCCCGCACCATCCTCCGCAATATCTGAAAAAAACACCTAAACATGAAGAATTTACTAATCATAATAATTGCTTGTCATCTTTTAGTTTCCTGTGGAATTCAAAAGAGAAATTTTGAAGCACCAAAGATGAAACTGGAATTAGAAGAAGACTATCTGGTAGATAATGAAAATACTTCATTTCAAAATACCCAACCTATCATTACCTGGTGGGAGGAGTTTAAAGACCCCGTATTGGATAGCCTAATTTCAAAGGCACGTACAAACAATCTAGATATCACTACTGCCGTAGCCAATTTCTATGCTTCCAGAGCGGGTTTAAAAAGCACTAAATTCGACCGATTTCCCACTGTAGATGCAAATGGGAGTTTTATAAGACAAAGGCTTGGAGAAAATGTTTTTGTATCAGGCACGAATCCTACATTCAACCAATACAACGGTAGTTTTGATGCCTTTTGGGAACTGGATATCTTCGGAAGAGTAACTAATCGTATTCAAGGAGCTAAGGGACAGGAACAAGCTTCCCTTGCTGATATGCAATCTATATACCTTTCGATTTTTGCCGAAGTGGCCCGTAATTATATAGAGTTACGAGGAGCACAAAATCAATTAAAGATAGCCGAAAAGAACCTCGCAAGTCAGCAAGAAACCTTTATACTCACAACACGATTAACAGATGCTGGAACCAGTAATAGTTTAGACGTATCTCGAGCCAAGGCTCAATTAGAATCGACTAGAGCGACCATTCCACCGATAAATGCTTCAATAACTGCCACAATTAACAGACTTAGTGTTCTAGTGGGGAAAACTCCCGGAGCACTTAGAGACCTACTTGAAAATCAGCAACCTATTCCATCGTTGCCTGAATCCGTTCTTATAGGAAATGCAATGGACCTTATACAGAGGCGTCCAGATGTTTTTAAAGCAGAAAGTCTACTAGCACAACAAATAGCGCAGTACAATATCAGTGTAGCAGAGCTATATCCAAAAATTACTTTTGGAGGAGCAATTGGGTATTCTGCTATCGACCTAAGCAATTTTGGAAAAAAAACCCTCTTTTACGTGGAGTTTGGCTCCAACAATTAGTTGGGCTGCATTTAACCTAGGGCGCGTCAAAAATAATATTAATAGACAAGATGCGCTTACATTAGGCCTGATAAACCAATATGAACAAACGGTTCTATTGGCACTTGAAGAAATAAAAACTGCTCTAAGTAACTATACACTGGAATTGGAACGTCAGGCTATGTTACTAGAAGCAGCTTTAGCCAGTGAGCAAGCTGCAAAATTTGCTAAACAACGTTTTGAGGCAGGCCTTGACGACTTTTTAGATTATTTAAATGCCGAACGCATACTGTTATTGGCTGAAAATGAACTAGCCATTAGTCAGACCTTATCGGCTACCAATTTGATAGCGGTCTATAAGGCGCTTGGCGGGGGTTGGGAAATTATAAGTCCTGATGAAATTGACAAAAAATATGAAGGTTTGAAGCCTAATCAGAAGATTAAGGTTGATAATTAGTAAGAAATCAAATTGAACACAAAAAACAAAATAAAATGAAAAAAACAAGAATTCTATTTAGCTGCATATTGCTGTTATTATGTGTAGGAGTAAAAGGTCAAAATACTACATATGACAAACCAGAACCTTTTAAAATAAAAATTGCACAGGATAAATTGGAACGAGTGCTTACTCAGTTTAAAAATGCAAAATTCCCGGACAAACTGGCCTCTGGTGGTTGGGAACTAGGTACTAGTACAAATTTCATGAAAACGTTTCGGAATTATCTGTTGAACGATTATGATTGGCGCGATACGGAAGCCGCCCTTAACGCTTTCCCCCAATATCGCGTGGATATTGATGGCTATAAAGTTCATTACTATCATGTGAAGGGAGAAGGTAAAAACCCCACTCCTGTTATTATTACCCATGGATGGCCAGGGTCGGTATTTGAGTTTTTAAGTGTTATTGAACCTCTAACCAAACCCTCAAAATTTGGCGGAAACCCCGAAGATGCTCTTACCGTGGTCATACCTTCGGTACCTGGATTTGGTTGGTCGGAACTAGCGGAAAACAAGGTAATAGGCCCCAAGACCACTGCAGATATTTGGCAAAAATTAATGACAAAAGTACTTGGTTATCAAGAATTTGGAGCGCAAGGAGGCGATATAGGGTCGTTGATATCATCACAAATTGCAGCCCGTCATTCCTCCAATGTTCTGGGAGTGCATATGAATATTATTCCTTGGGATTGGAAGGCAGAGAAAGACAGAACGACAGAAGAACAAGCTTGGTTTGAAAATGGACAATCTTTCCAAAAGGCACAATTTGATTATTTCTTTATGCAATTACAGGAACCAACAACAGTGGCTTTTGCACTTCATGATAATCCGGTAGGAATTGCGTCTTGGATTCTTGATAAGGTCTACACATGGACTCATCATAATGGAGATGTAACCAAAGCCATATCAATGAATGACCTCGCCACTTTTGTGATGATTTATGCCCTGACCGATACTATAGATAGCTCTGTATGGTGGTATAATGGCATCTTTACCGAAAACGGAGGTATGTTTCATCCTACACCAGGACGCAAAGTAGATGTACCTACGGGATTTGCCAATTTTCCCAAAGACCTTAAAAATGCAATGCCGCCGCGCACATGGGTAGAAAACCAATACAATATTGTGCATTGGACCGTAATGCCCCGTGGAGGTCACTTCGCAGCTTTTGAAGAACCGGAACTATTTGCAAAAGATGTATTGGATTTTTTCAAAAAAAATCAAGTTAAGGATTGAGTAATAATCGATTTACGCTTCTTCAAAAATAAAACAGCGATTAGATATGAAAATAATAGTAAACGATGTAATCCGCAGAATTGGGATTGATAAAAGAAAGTATAAACAACATATATCTATTTTTTTGTTTCTAGTACTTATGTCCTTACAAGTGGCAGGGCAAGATAAGCCTAGAACAGAGTTAACTCATCTAACTAATGAGATTAGTGAACTGAACAATATTTTCAATGAAGCATTTGTAAAGAAGAATATTGAAGAACTATTGAGCAGGTATGACAAGGGGTTGATATTACTTCCCCCGAACGCGCCCAAAAGTATTGGTACAGAAGGAATCGAAACACTTTACAAGTATGTACTTGCGAATGATATTTCGTTGAAACACACAATAGAAGAAATCGAGTTTTCTGACGATTACTCTCAAGCTATTGTCATAGGCAATTACGAAACGAAAGGAGATAATTTTTATGACATTGGCACATATTTGTTTGTACTGAAACGTAAAAATAATACTTGGACAATCACCGTCGATATGTTCAATAGTGATAAACCAACAAAAGAGAAATAAGTTCAAGAAAGCAACGTGATTTTTGAAATTGGAAGCAGAGAATCATTTCGTCAAATTATTCAATAGAATCAAAATATAGACCATGGAAAGTAAACATATCATTATCGTAGGAGTAGGTCCTGGAATCAGCATGTCGGTCGCCAAAAAATTTGGAAAAGAAGGCTTCTCCATTTCACTAATATCTCGGTCTGCGGACAAATTGGTTGGTTATAGCCAGGAATTGTTTGCGCTTGGAATCAGAAATTCTGTATATGAAGCGAACAGCACTAACGATAAAATGCTGGAACACCAGATAAACATGGCCACTATTCAACACGGAGCACCAAAAATGGTACTGTACAATGCAGTTAAAGCCTCATCAGGCAATGCATTGGAATACGACATGGAAGCGTTTCAAAAAGATTTTGATGTGAACGTGCTGGGTGCCCTCAGAGTAGCCAAAATAGCATTAAAGAACATGGAGACCAATGGAGGGGGTAAAATTTTATTTACAGGAGGAGGTTTCGCCCATTATCCTGATAGTTCTTATGCTTCCTTAAGTATTGGAAAAGCAGCTTTGTTGACCTTGGTCAAGATACTTTCCCAGGAGGTGCATTCCAAAAACATTCAGATTGGCACCCTTACCATTATGGGATATGTGCAAGAAGGAACCTTCTATGATGCAGAAAATATTGCGGAGGCTTACTGGAACCTTTTCCATAAAAATTCAGAAGAATGGGAAGTAGAAACGCTTTATCATGAGAATTAGAAGAAATAGAGTCTTCTAACGATTACTCCCAAGTTGTTGTCATAGGCGTCTTCGAAGCGAGTGGGGACGATTTTCATGATAATGGTAAATATGTATTTGTGCTGAAACGTAAAAATGATACTTGGACAATTACAGTCGACATGTTCGAAAGTGATAAACCAACAAAAGAGAAATAAGTTTAAGAAAGGAATGTGAATTTTGAAATTATTAGAAAAGAATCCCAATCCGACCGACGAGGATATTAATGATTCTGTTACTAATTTATGCCGTTGCGGAACCTATACCATTGTGAAAAAGGCCATCCATGCAGCTGCTAAAACAATCGTAATTATATAAACACCTTATCTCTTATTTAATAAAAACCGTGACTAATGATTGAAATTAAAGACAAAAAAATAGTAATCGTAGGCGCTTCATCCGGAATTGGAAAAGAACTTGCCAAAATTTGTGTGGAGAAAGAAGCAATAGTTTATCTAATAAGCAGAACTGAAAGGAAACTTTTGAATTTGCAAAATGAATTAGGTGGAAGAACTTTTGTTCATGCTATGGATATGTTGGACGAACATTCAGTGAATGAAACTTTTAAGCAAATAGGTCAATTTGATTATATGACCGTTACAGCAGTTGCGGACGAAACCAAACTTTTCTCACCTATTAAGTCTATGCCTACAGAATTGGCGCAAAGAGGAATGGAAAAGTTTTGGGGCACATTTAATTGTTCGCGAGCAGCTGCAAACTACATTTCCGAAGATGGAGCAATGGTGCTAACATCAAGTGTAGCTATATTCAAACCTTCAAAAAATGCTTCAATTATGAATGCAGCAAGCGCAGCTGTGGCAGTGTTTGCAAAAGCTTTCGCACTTGAAATTGCACCGACCAGAGTAAATGTTGTTGCTCCTGGAGTTGTCGCAACTGGAGTCTGGACTGAGGAAGAAAAGGAAAGCTATAGAGATTGGGCAGCTAAAACTTTACCCGTCAAACATTTAGGAACACCCAAAGAACTGGCCTATGCTTACTATTCAATTCTGACTAATCCATATATGACTGGCGGAATTACAAATGTCGACGGAGGATTGACATTAGTTTAAAAAAGATGAAGACACGAGAAAAATTTTGAAAATACAAATGAGTTCGCATAATCTAGAAAACATAAAATGTACATAAGAAGAAATATTAAATGGAGTATAATTCTCAGGTTTGCCTGGAGGAATTTACTCTTATTCACCATTTGGTCGTCATTGGTAACGGTTGGATTTCTATATCTAAAAGCAAGAGGTATCAATATTGGCATACCCTTTTTGCCAATAAGTACAATAGGAATAGCGGTTGCCTTTTATGTAGGGTTTAAGAATAGTCAGTCGTACGACCGTTTTTGGGAAGGCAGGAAAATTTGGGGAGCTATTGTAAACTATAGTCGAACTTGGGCCAACCAAGTGCAGAGCTATGTCACTGATAAACATGCCTTAAAACCAACCTTAAATGAGGAACTTATGAAGATGCACAAAGAGCTAATTTATAGACATATAGCATGGATAAACGTGTTGCGTTTGCAATTGCGTAGCACGACAATCTTTGATAGAAAGAATATAACTTATGTTCCAAATTTCAAATTAAAGAATGATACCGATTATGCTAAGGAAATTGGTCAGTTTTTAGACTCCAAAGAACTGGAGGACTTAGTTTCTAAAACGAACTCTGCAACCCATTTACTTAGAAAACAAGGAGATGTTTTAAGAGAGATTACCGAAAAGAAAGGTTGGCTAGATGACTTTAGACATATGGATATGATGCATAGCATAGAGCAATTTTATAATTTTCAAGGCCAATGTGAACGTATAAAGAACACGCCATTTCCAAGGCAATACGCATATTTTAGTGCAGTTTTTGTTTGGATATTTATTATACTGCTTCCATTCGGTTTAGTACAAGCAATTGATAGTATGAATAATGGCCCTATTCTTTGGATTAACATTCCTATTTCTGTTTTAATCTCTTGGGTTTTTTACACTATTGAAGTTATTGGTGATAATAGCGAGGACCCTTTCGAAAATTACATTAATGATGTGCCAATGACTGCTATATGTCGCACTATCGAAATTGATTTACGAGAGCTATTGGGAGAAACTGATATACCAAAAAAGATTGAGCCGGTAAATGGTATTCTTCTTTAAAGGAACATACTTATTCCAAATACAGGTTCTTTTCCTCTAAGAAAATAATACCTATCAAGATATATTAATTCCTTTATCAATGTTTTTTAATTTGCACAGATTAGAATCTTCAACATCTGAAATGAGATTATCAAAATCAAAACCCAATTAGTTTTCCCATTTTAATTGTGATAAATTAACTCTGCTAGCTTTTGTACTTCTCTTGGTAGCCCATCCTCTGCATTAACTAAAATAGGTGTATTTGAAAGAAGAGATATGATGATATCCTCATCTGGATATATTATTAAAATAGCACCTGAAGAAGGTCCTTGCCCAACGTGGTACCATATTTTTTTCCCATTCACATCTTTTCCTATATACCATCCCAAACCATAAGGTGTTGGTTACTCGGATTTTGCTTTTCGCGAAAGCGGACTTCCTTCTTTTCTTCTGCATATTTCTTTTCTACAATCAGCGGTTTTTTGGTTGGTTCTTCTGTTTCAAACAGCGATTGAATCATAGCCACCGTAGGTTTGGTTTGTGTCTTTTCCACGTCTCGCATTATGGCAATGACCGCATTTATTCTTTTGAGTAATTTAGCTTCAATGGTACGTCCAGTTGGTCCTAATTTTTCCTTTGGCGAAATTTCATTGTAGAAGAAAAAATCGAGCATCGTGGACATTGCTTCGGTGTGCGATTTGAAGTAAGTGCGTGAGAAAGTTTGGAAACGTTTTGCGGTTTCCTTTTTAAATCTAATTCCAGTAAATGAGTCCATATTTCACCGATTTGTCGCAAAATCTTCCCTAAAAATGGGCGTTTCCAGCCCGTTTGTCGCAAATCGTTGATTGTCAAGAAATTATAATAAATTCAATTAACTGATTATCAGATAATTAAAAGCGAAAAGGAATCCGAAACATCGCGAAGCGTGTTACCCTCTTGCTATTCCTTTTCGTCCCGCTCGCGGGACAAAAATCCATACAATCCGGCTAAAAAGCCGATTGCCATTTTTAAGGAAAATGATTTTCCAGTATGTTATTTTTCGATTTGCAAGGATATCGGCGAAAGTCGAAAATTGGATAACCTTACTTTAATTTGTGTGCTGAATTTCAGCGAAATAAAGATACGTTTTTTTCTTGACTTCAAATTAAGTGCAAACAAAAAACACCTCTAAAACTCAGAGGTGTTCGATTTAAAAATTGACAAAATCATATATTGAAAACGTATGTATAGGAATATAGATTCCGAAGTGCTTCTTCCTCAATCATAGTATCAAAACAAGTGTAGTTTTCCTTTACGTATTTGCGAATAGCTTCGCCAAATTTTCGTTCCACATCTTTTTTAGAATTTTCTAAAAGTCGGTTTTGAGCCTCTTCGCTCAAGTCTGTAAAATTGAGATATACCATAGCCTTTAATTTTACAAAATTCCATTGTCAGCAAAACTGTAGTAATCGCCATCAGGTGCAAATATCAAATGGTCAAGAATTGTAATATCGAATAATTTTGATGCATTTTTAATCTTGGTCGTCAAGCTCTTGTCCGCATCACTAGGTTGCAATTTTCCGCTTGGGTGGTTGTGCGTTAAAATTATAGCTACTGATAGAGATTTTAAAATAACCGCAAACAATATTCGAAGGTCTATTGGTGTGCTCGTAATTCCGCCTTGTGAAAGTTGATACACCCCTTTTACCTTATTGCTATTATTTAACAATACAACCTTAAAGGTTTCTTGTATGCCTATTGTGTCTTTATCCCAATCTTCATAAAGTAATTCAGCTGCATCTTGTGAACTGCTAATTTTCTGCCACATTGAGGATTTCAACCCACCTTTGTAGCTTATTTTTATTTCGTTAACTTGTGCTTTCATTGTACATATAATTAAAGTGTGAATAATGAAAAAAGAGGGCGCATCTTTAGACGGTTACGCCCTCTTTAATTTTAGTTTACTTATCGCCTTTACTGCCAAGTAAAAGGATTTCATCGGCTACAACTTCTGTAACATAGCGCTGGTTGCCATCATCAGTCGTATATGTTCGGGTTTTTAGCTTTCCCGTAATCCCAACTTCCTTACCTTTTTCAACATACTTTTCTACTATTTCGGCAGTCTTGCCCCAGGCAACAATCGTATGCCAATTTGTATCTGTTTGCTTTTCGCCTTTGCTATCCTTGTAATACTCATTTGTGGCTAACGAAAAACGGGCTACTTTCTTTCCGCTTTCAAGATTCGTAATGGTTGGTTCTTGTCCAACATTTCCAATTAACTGTACGTGATTTCTAATAGTACTCATAATAAAATATTTAAGTGATTTATATTTCCCCTATTGATTTAAAACAGATTAAATTTTAAGGGGTGTTTGTTCTTTTCTTTCGTGCATCGCACAATGGATAGAGTGGGTTTTGTCAAGACTTTTAGGGTAAAATCAGGTGTGTTTGCGACGTAGTAAAATCCTTGGATTTTCAAGGAAGTAGAAACCTTATTTTTCACTAAAACTCGTATAGTCTTGATAAGTTCCATAAGGGCATTAGGAATTCTTTTAAACGCAGTTGCGTTTGAGCGTACCGGCAGTTAAGCGAAATAAGTAGCTGTGGTTAAATTAGAATTGGTTATGTCGTGCCTGTTTTTCGATGACCCGAAAAACAACAAAGGCTTTATCCATTATAACCCCCTTAAAATGTGTAAGACAGCGGTTTGATTTTTAAGGATTTCCGAGTGAGGGCTCAAGAAGACCGAACCGAAAATCCTGTCAAGAAAATTAAACCGATGGCTTTCCGATTAAAAAAGCGGACTTAATTCACGATTTTGGCTATGGAATGAAGTGTTCCTTACCAGCGTAGCGGTAAGGGTTAACGGAATGGAAAGTTAAAATTGTGGATTGTGTCTAAGACTTATGTAGTGAAGCTCTTCTCCTAAAGTGGAGTACAACATAATGTAAGGAGATGAGCTGTCATCTCAACCTATATAACAAACAGTAATTAAGTGTTGTTATTGAGTTCGTAACTTTAGAATATCCTTATATTACCTACGTAATAGTGTACAAATTTTGAAATTGTTTAATACAAATGATAGAAGAAATAGAGATAAAAACTAAATCAGGAACTCTTTCTGCCAGTATCTTTGGAGCTACTAATCCTAATGATACGGTTCTAATAATTGCTTCAGCTACAGGAGTAAAACAAGAGTTTTATAAGAAATTTGCTCAGTTTATCGCAATCAATGGAATCACCGTCATCACTTTTGATTATTATGGAATAGGTCGCTCCCTTAAAAAACCTATTAAAGAACTTAAGAACAATGCTGCCGATTGGGGAAGAATTGATTTAGAAAGTGTACTTAAATACACATTAAAAAATTTCTCGGCGTCCAAAAAGGTATTGTTGGGTCATAGTATAGGTGGACAATTGATAGGATTATCTGAGACTTCCACAACAATGCTCCTATGAAAAGCACTAGCCAAGTTCTTCAAAGTTAATATTTATTTTCTAATTATCTCATATTGATTATTCTGTGGTGTTGAAATGTTGATAATTCCGATAGGATTATCAATATTTCAATGCCTTTAAATAACTTGCTCCGCATCCTATATGTGATCAACTCAAAATGGCCGTCACCAGCATCTGTATGATTATAAGTTATAATAAACCTGTCCACTTGCTAAAAATATGTGATCCTTTATTAAAAAAAAGGTCACCCACATTGTTTTGTGATACAGGTTAAACTACTTGTTGTGAGCTTTATTATTATTATTCTACAACGCCTATTTCGTAAGGAATTCCTGTTTTTATTACTCCTAAAGTTCTACTCAATAATTTACGAGCGACCTTGATGATAATCGTCTTTACATTTTTGCCTATATGGGTACGATAATAAGCCTGCATTACTGGATCTGTTCGTATAGATTGCCATGAAGCTTCTATAAAATAACTGCGCATTAAACGATGGGCTCGCATAGTGATTCCTGTACTTTTTTGACTATCTCCACTCTGATGTATTCCAGGGGCTAACCCTACATAACCTGCTAAATGCTTTATATTATTAAAGCGTCTTAGATCTCCTAGCTCACACAAAATACCACATGCTACGATACCGCCTATACCTGGGATACTTCGTAATAAATAATAATCATTCTTATAATGCTTACGACAATAGGCTCGCATTTTTGTTGAAACTTCGCGTAGCTCCTTATCGATAAATCGAAAACTTCGCATGCGACTTGATAAGCTCTCGCGGGCTGTTGGATAATCAAAAACAATCCCATCTAACCAAGACCTAAAATTATGGCTCCAATGATCATTATCAAATTCTTCTGGTATACTAATACCAAAATATAATAATTGCATCTTTATGTAACTTTTTACGCGACGATAGTCCTTTACTAAATCGTTGCGTCTTCGAAACAAACTACGTAATTGTTCCCGCTCAATATCTGGAACTACTATACTATCCAAGCGTCCGTCTTTTAGTTCCCTACTTATTAACTGTGCATCTATTTTATCTGTTTTTGTATATTTCTCTTTCCCTTTGCGATGAATATCTGCAGGGTTTACTACCAAGGATCGCCATCCATAACTTTTAAATGCCCGATGGGCATAATAGCCACAACAACCTGCCTCATAAGCAGTACTTACTTCATAGTCTGTAAAATGTTTTAAAACATAGTCTCGCAACAATTCTGGCTTTGGTGGCATAGTAAATGATTTTCCTGAAAATAATTCTGTTGCGCAGTCTATTTTCCAACTACGTTTGTGAATGTCAATTCCAATGTATAATTTTGGTTGAGCGGTAATTTGAGTATTCATATCTTTTATATTTTTGTGAATTATAAAGATACTCGACTTACTGCTTTTTCATGGATGCTAAAATAGTCTTAGTAGCAGCTCAATCGGGTTTCTGGAAATTTTGGAAAGGAAGGGGTAAAGCAAAAATGTGGTTTAATTGGTATGTCTTATTTCCTGTTCTTATCAACATTTTTGGCTATCTACCCTCAAAAAGGATTAGTGGAATGGAAGACCTTCCAAAAAATGTAGCAAATCAGTGGCGAAATTGGGGAAAGAATAGTAATTATCTCCTAAGCGATATTAATATATCAGAATCTTTTTTCGATAAAATTCATTCAGAAATTACCGCTTTTAGTATAGATGACGACAAATTTGCTCCAAAAAAAGCTGTAGACTGGATGACAGCACAGTATTCAAAAGCAAAGAAGAAATCAATACATCTAGCTCCCAAAGATTATGATACAGGTAAAATTGGACATTTTGGAGTTTTCAAAGATAAATTCCAAAAAACAATATGGGAAGAATTCCTAAATGAAATTAAATAGTGCAATGCGTGGTTTAGGCAAGAACTAAACATTGAGGTGAATGGACATAGTGATTATAATAGCTTTATCCTGTATTGACACTAATAGGTACCGTGTCCAATGATTAAGAAAAATTAAATTCTTAAGGACTATTTCATAAATTCTGATATTAAATGAAACTAATTATGTTTAATTGACGAGTACTAAAGAAAAGTGTAAATTGTTGTACCTATGTTGTACCTGAGCATAAAAAAAGCCTAGATTTCCATCTAAGCTTTTTTCGTACCTCGGGTGGGAATCGAACCCACACTCCTTGCAGAACCGGATTTTGAATCCGGCGCGTCTACCAATTCCGCCACCGAGGCATTAAAAATAAAATCTGGATTTTGAATCCAGCGCGTCTACCAATTCCGCCACTTGAGCAACTTTGAATGAATTGGACGGCAAAATTAAAAAAATATTTTATCACATCCATTAAATAAGTAATAAAATACGAGCCAGAGTAGAAATAAATTTTTAAATTTGCACCTTGTTTTTAGAAAATAAGTTTTAACTCATTACAAAACAACATTTTACCCTATGCCTAATTTAATTACAGAAGCAAAATTTTTTGCTTGTAACCAAAGTACTGAACTCGCAGAACAAATTGTGAAAGCATATGGTGCGAAATTAGGTAAGGTCATTACGTCTACATATAGTGATGGTGAGTTTCAGCCTTCTTTTGAAGAATCTGTAAGAGGATCTAGGGTGTTTATTATTGGATCTACACATCCAAACTCTGATCATTTAATGGAAATGTTGTTAATGTTAGATGCTGCTAAAAGAGCTTCGGCAAGACACATTACTGCTGTGCTACCATATTACGGATGGGCACGCCAGGACAGAAAAGACAAACCAAGAGTTCCTATTGCTGCAAAGCTTATTGCTAAAATGCTAGAAACTGCAGGTGCAACAAGAATCATAACTATGGACTTGCACGCTGATCAAATTCAAGGGTTTTTTGAAAAACCAGTAGATCATTTATTCGCATCAACTATATTTTTACCTTATTTACAATCGTTAAATTTAAGTGATTTAACAATCGCTTCTCCTGATATGGGTGGTTCTAAGAGAGCATACGCATATTCTAAAGCTTTACAAAGCGATGTAGTTATATGTTACAAACAACGTGCTAAGGCTAATGTGATTTCTCATATGGAATTAATAGGAAATGTGACCGGTAAAAACGTAGTGTTAGTAGATGATATGGTGGACACTGCAGGTACACTTACTAAAGCTGCTGATCTTATGATGGAAAGAGGAGCAAAAAGTGTTAGAGCAATATGCACACACCCTATTCTTTCTGGAACAGCTTATGAAAAATTAGAAAACTCGAAATTAGAAGAATTAATCGTAACTGACTCTATTCCTCTAAAACAAAAAAGTGATAAAATTAGAGTAATTACTTGTGCTAATTTATTTGCAGATGTTATGAATAGAGTTCATAACAATGAGTCTATTAGCTCTAAATTTATAATGTAAATTAATAATTATTAATATATTTTAAAATGAAGTCATTAACAATCAATGCATCTCAAAGAGAAAGCGTAGGCAAGAAAGCAACAAAAGCCTTACGTAATGCTGGACGGGTACCTTGTGTTATTTATGGTGGAGACACTATTATACACTTTGCAGCGCCAGAAATTGCTTTTAAAAACTTAGTGTATACTCCAGACGTTCATACCGTGGTAATAGCGTTGGATAATGGTACAAAAATCAATGCCATCTTACAGGATATTCAATTTCACCCTGTAACTGACAGAATTTTACACATCGATTTTATTCAGATTTTTGATGATAAGCCAATCACTGTAGAACTTCCTTTCAGAACTACAGGAGCTGCAAAAGGGGTTCTTAACGGAGGAGTATTACGTTACAACTTAAGACGTATCAAAGTAAAAGGTCTTGCTTCTAATTTACCTGATCTAATCGAAGGAGATATTACAAACCTAAAAATAGGTAACAAATTATATGTGACTGATGTAGCTAGCGAAGATTTCTCTATTCTACACCCAGAAAACACTGTAATCTGTATGGTTAAAACTTCTCGTACCGCAATTGTGGATGATGAAGATGAAGATGAAGAAGGAGAAGCAACAGCTGCAGAAGCACCAGCTGCTGAAGCATAATCTTTTCTTTACAGAGATAACAATCAAAAAGCATTCTGATTCTATTTTCAGAGTGCTTTTTTTATTTTTACAGAAAAGAAACACAAATGTTCTCTCTATTTAGAAAAATATTCTCTAATCAAACTCAAAATACAAAAGAAGAAACCCAGGAAGATCTCATGAAAAAATTTCTTGTTGTAGGTCTTGGCAATATTGGACCTAAGTATCATAACACTCGGCATAATATCGGCTTTAAAATTCTTGACGCCCTAGCAAAAGAAGAAAATCTTGATTTTGAAACTGAAAAACTTGGTGATTTAACAACTTATAAGTACAAAGCGCGAACCATCTTACTATTAAAGCCTAATACGTACATGAATCTTAGCGGAAAAGCTGTAAGGTATTGGTTAACTAAGGAAAAAATACCTATTGAGAACCTTTTAGTTATAACCGATGATATTAATCTTTCTTTCGGCACCATTAGAGTTAAGGCAAAAGGAAGCGCCGGAGGACACAATGGGCTAAAAGATATTGAGGCACAACTTAATACATCAAAGTATTCTAGATTTAGGTTTGGCGTTGGAGCAGAATTTAACAAAGGCAGGCAAGTAGATTATGTGCTTGGCGAATGGAATTCTGAAGAAGAAGCTGCTATGCACGAACGATTAGATAAAGGAGTTGCCCTTATCAAATCCTTTGTTAGTGCAGGATTAGCTAACACAATGAATACCTTTAACGGAAAATAAATAGCAGATCTCACAACATTTGCTTAATTTTATAGCTAACAATTCTTACTACCAATACATTGTAATGAGAATTAGACAAATGTAGATGAACCCTATACGGTTTTAATTAAAATAATCTTCTTGAAACAAAATACATATACTCAATTGAAAGTAGTTATCGCGTACAATTACGAATTCCGTTTTACTAAAAAAATAAATAAAAATTAACGGATGAAACGTTATACCGACGCTAACACATATGATAACCATACTCCATCAGTCGTTACCATTGGAACTTTTGATGGTGTTCATATTGGTCACAAAAAGATAATTGAACGATTAGTAGATGCTGCTAAACGTGATCATCTAGAATCTGTAATTCTTACCTTCTTCCCGCACCCAAGGATGGTTTTACAAAAGGATACAAGTATAAAACTCATTAATACTATTGAGGAGCGAATACAAATTTTAGAAAAAACTGGATTAGATAGTTTGGTAATTCATCCATTTACAAAAGAATTTTCTCGTCTTTCTGCAAAAGAATACGTGGAAGAAATGTTGATAAACAGACTAAATGTTCGTCATGTAATTATTGGCTACGATCACCGTTTTGGACGCAATCGCAATTCTAATATTACAGATCTTGCCTCTTTTGGAATTCAGAATGATTTTACCGTAGAAGAAATCTCCAAACAAGATATTGATGATGTTGCTGTAAGTTCTACTAAAATCCGAGAAGCTTTACTCGAAGGAGATATTATTAAAGCGAACAAGTACTTAGGGTATAACTTTATGCTAACCGGTAAAATAATAAAAGGTAAAGAGTTAGGACGAAAACTAGAATACCCCACAGCCAATCTTTTTATAGAAGAGGATTATAAACTGATTCCAAAAAAAGGAGTGTATGTTGTAAAATCCCACATAAATAATAAAATGTATTTCGGTATGATGAATATCGGTAATAATCCCACTGTAAACGGGACGCATCAAACTATCGAAACTCATTTTTTTGATGCATCATTTAACCTATATGAAAAGAAAATACAGATCGAAATGCTCATTCGTATTAGAGACGAGAAAAAATTCGATTCTATAGAGGATTTAAAAAATGCAATGCAAGATGATGAAGATTTTTCTAGAGATTACATAAATTCTACGGTATGATCAATCGCTGGTTATTTACACAAATAGATAATAGTGCTTTAATAATTTTTAGAGTATTTTTTGGGTTTCTAATTACTGCAGAATCTTTTGGAGCCATACTTACGGGCTGGGTTAGGAGAACTCTTGTAGAACCTCAATTTACTTTTAACTTCATTGGATTAGAATTTTTACAGCCACTTCCAGGAAACGGAATGTATTATTATTTCGCCCTTATGGGAGTTTTTGGAATCTTTATTATGATAGGTTTTAAATACCGCTGGAGTATGATTTCTTATACTATTCTTTGGGCTGGTGTTTATTACATGCAAAAAGCTTCTTACAACAATCATTATTATCTGCTATTATTACTTTGTATTCTTATGAGTACATTACCTGCCGGAAATTATTTTTCTTTAGATGTCAAGAAAAATCCAGCACTTAAACGAATCTCTATGCCTAGATGGTGTATTTTATTCATAATATTGCAGTTATGGATTGTATACACATATGCATCGGTTGCTAAACTATACCCAGATTGGTTAGACTTTAGTGTAGCTAGAAACTTAATGCTATCTAAAGCGGATTATCCTATTGTTGGAGAAGTATTACAACAAAAATGGGCTCATATAGCTATTGCATATTTTGGAATTTTATTTGATTTACTTATTATCCCATTATTGCTATGGAGAAAAACACGCTTAGTTGCATTTATTATTAGCATCTTTTTTCACCTTTTTAATTCCATTGTATTTCAAATTGGAATATTCCCATACTTATCATTAGCGTTTACAGTCTTTTTCTTTTCTAAAGAACGTATTCATAGTCTTTTTATGGCTAAGAAAGAGTTCTACTCAGCAAATGAGTTAATTGTTCCATCATACAGAAAATTATTAATCCCAGCATTGGCTATTTGGTTTATAATTCAACTTACTTTACCAATTCGTCATTGGTTTATTCCTGGTGACGTTTTATGGACTGAAGAAGGACATAAACTGAGCTGGAGAATGATGTTACGAGGCAGATCAGGATATACTAATTTTTATGTGGAATTTAATGACAACACTTGTAAGAGAGTTAAAATAGATAAGAATCAGTATTTATCAAAAAAGCAACGCCGTATTGTAAATACAAAACCTGACGCAATCTGGCAGTTTGCTCAATTTCTCAAAAAAGAACACCAAAAAGAAGGAAGGGATATAGCAGTATATGTAAAAAGCAGAGTTTCTGTAAATCGTAAAAAATCTAGAGTACTGATAGATCCCGATGTTGATCTAACAAGTGTAAAATGGAATTATTTCGCAACTAATCCCTGGGTTATTAAATATGACAAAGAATAGGTATTTCTAAATTGATAGCATATATTCAATGTAGTACTATGGATATTTTAATTAAGAAGTTTTTAATATTAATTATACTAGTTTCATTTTCTAGCAAAGCTCAGGAAAAGAAAGACTGGTATTCCTCTTTCGGAAAGATCCCTAATACCGTGGACAAACATTACTATAGGGATCTAGAAAACGCGAAAGATCTTCTAGAAAAAGTTAAGTTTATTGATACGATTGCTACAATTCATATTCAGGCAGGAAATACAGACTCGATATTGCATTACGGAGAACTTTTAAAAAATGAGATTCTTATAGAAAAGGATAATTTTTCTAATTACAATCTCTATCTATCCAAGTCTTATAATATCCTTGGTAAAGGTAAACTAGAAAAAGGATTGTTTGATGATGCTATGAAACATCATTTAGATGGTATTGCTATTTCTTCGACTTCCGAAATGAATAGAATGCATTATATTCATCAATTAGGGTTAGGAACAGTGTATTTGCATCAAAAGGAATATGACACGGCTTTATCTGTATTCGAAAAATGTATAGAAAAAAGCAAAGACAATGATGTACTAGTATTAGCAAAAAAATTATCTGCAGATGTATTCTTTTTCAAGAAAGATATACCTAAAGCAAAATCCACATATCTTCAGGTTTTAGAGGAATTAAAAATTTACGAAAACAATAAAATACGACTAGAAACTCAATTAAAACTTGGTAGAATCGATTTTTTTGAAAATAACCTCGCTCATGCGCTTGAGTATTTTAGATCGGTGAAGGATATCGCCTTAGAAAGTAAATTTTATGATCTCTATATAGACGCGGTAATACGAATGGGAATCGTTTATTACAATCAAGGGCATGTTAAGGATGCAGAAATGATCCTGTCCACTGCATACGTAAATACTATGCAATGGAATAAGCTTGAGCTACAAAGAGATGTCATTATGGTACTTAAGGACATTAAAGTAGCCGATAAAGACTATGAGAATGCTTATAATTTGATGACTCAATACTTATCCATCTCCAACCAAATTCTTAAGAATCAAAATAAGGCTATTGTAAAGGATATGGAAGTTAAGTATCAAACTTTACAAAAGGAAAAAGAAATTTTATCCCTTAAAGAAGAAAAACTACTTAAGGAAAGTGAACTAAAAAGACAACGAACTATTAAAAAAGCATTCCTTATAGGTTTCTTAGCAGTGCTACTACCAGTAATAGCATTACTGTTTGTATACTTCCAAAAATTAAAAACACAAATTGAATTAAACAAATCTCAGAAACAAGTCAATTCTCAAAAAGTTCACGGTTTGATGAAAGACCAAGAGCTCAACCTGATAAATGCTACTATGGATGGCCAAAACAAAGAACGAAAACGTCTTGCAAGAGAATTACACGATAGTATAGGAGGAAATTTAGCTAGTATTAAATTACAACTTTCTAGCTCAAATGACAACGGAACGTTACAAACAAAAATTATAAAGCAAATAGATGAGACTTATCATCAAGTCAGGGATTTATCACATAATCTAGCTTCCAAAAAGTTTCAAAACAATGGTATTTCTACGCTAATAAAGGAGTATGTTAATAATATCCAACAAGGGAGCAATCAAAATATATCATTCAACCCTCATCCAGAAGAAAAGATTAATGAAATTGAAAGCCCTTTAAAAGAAGAATTATTCAAAATCGTTCAAGAACTATTAACCAACACTCTTAAACACGCTAAAGCCGATCATATAGATATTTATCTAAATGAATACCAAACTTCATTACAGCTTCTTTTTGAGGACAATGGAATTGGTTTTGACACCGCTAAAATAAAAGACGGAATTGGTTTTAAAAATATAAGAAACCGACTAAGTCCTTTATCTGGTAAAATGATGATAGATTCTACAGAGAATAGAGGGACTGTAGTTAACATAGAAATCCCTGTATAAAATCAAAAAACATGTAAGAATTCTTACTACGCCTTACTTTCTAAGCCACGTATCAGGGTCTAGATAAAACATCTTACGATTTCCCTGTATAACTTCTGGATCTCTTAACCACCAATAAGGAAATGGAGTTGTGATCGTGTAATGTAGATGTGGTGGTTTACCTATTGCATTACCACTATTTCCTACTGTTCCTAATTTGGTTCCAGACGCTACTGGTTGAAACGGAAAAGCATCCACCTCATCTAAGTGTGCATAATAATGAAACCTCCACTTGGGTCCAAGTACCATAACTGTCTTCCCTCCTTTGCCCCCTTCATAGGTATACAAAACGATACCATATGTTGATGAAATCACATCAGTACCTTTTTCTTTAAAAACATCAATGCCCTTATGCGTTACAGAACTTCCCCAAGGATATGCCCAAAAAGAATGATCATCCCAATCTTTTGCCGTGGCACCTTTTACAGGAATTATCATTTTTTGGGGAACCAAAAATCCTAATCCAATTACAACCAAAGGGATTAATGTAAACTTTCGGGTTCTTTTATTTCGATATAATGAACCTATTAGAATCAAAAGTGAGGCTAAAAAACGTCTTGTAGTTGCAGTGATCATATATTAAATATACGATATATACTATTAGCTGTTTAGTCAATTAAAACTAGAAAAAACGAGGCTCCCTTTTCAGGCAACCTCGATAATCATTAATTTACAACAAACAATTCCCCATAAAACAGCGTACTGGACACCATTGATTAGTGGTATGTGAATTACCTCCTGCACACCAGTAGATATTCCCTTTTCCGTTAATTTGTTGTTGTTCCGATTTACTTAACGCTTTACCGAAATCTAAAATTGATTTTTTCATGATTAATTAATTTGATATTAAAGACAACACATCCCATTTTGCACACTTCCTAAACAACGACCTCCTGGAAAAGGATCTCCCCAAGCAGTACCATTTGCAGCAAATGAACACTCGCTACCATTTACGAATTCTCCTCCTTCTAAAATATAATCAGAAGAACAACCGCAAGCTACAAAACCTCCTCTTCCTCCGTGAATGTCTTTTTGTTCTGATTTGCTAAGTACTTTCCCTAAGTTTAACAATGAATTTTTCATAAGTAAATAATTTAAAATGATTAAGTCCTTGAACATTTTACGACACTCAAGGTTTGTGTCAATACATTTATAAAACCGATAGTTATTTCTGTATTTTCATTATTTCTAGTCTATAATAGCTGTAGATTCATAAAACTGCTTTAACTAAAGCATATTTTCATATAAACCTTTAATGAAATACATAAGAAAGATGACGTTGTATTTAAAAAATTGACACTTCTTTATTGCAAGAGACCTTATTCTCTTTAAAATATTAACGCAACCATATGTAGTATCGAGTCTTTCAAAATGAATTTCATTTCTCCTAACTCTTCATACTTTTATGATTTGTTACCCATTTTTTTTTAAAAAAAATAAAAATAAAGAAGATGAAAATTAGAGATCCCATGATATAATAGGGAATAAAGTTGTTTTCAAAAGCTTGATTGGTATCTCCAATTAATACAAAAGAAGCCCAATAATAGGGAGACGCTTCCGACAATGAATGTTCTTTTAAGTATTTTCTTTTAGCATTACTTAACGCTTCTACTTTAGATGAAGAAGCATTCAAATCTTCATAGAAATATTTCATAATACTAGAAGTAGAGGTATCATTAACATTCCATAAGGATGAAATAACAGTATTTGCTCCAGCATAAAAGAACCCTCTTGCTAAACTAAAGACACCCTCACCTTTATTAATTTTTCCCAGGTTGGTTTGGCATGCACTTAACACTACGAGATCTGAATTATTTTTATAGGTGTATAGCTCATGAAGTTTAATAGTATCTTGAAAAAAGTAAATCTCAGGCTTTTCTCCGGAATTCGCGTGAGTAGCCAAATGTATAATCTTTGCATCCATACTCTTTTTCATAAATATTTCTTTACTTGCTTGTTCAAACAAATATGTCTCTCCATTTAAAATAGTATTAATTGAAAAAACTTCTTCCTCGGTAGTACTAAGCTCTGGAAGATTAGCATTCGAAAATTGAATTGGTGCAAATCCAACAAAATCAAGATTCGTTTTTCTTTCGGCTTTACTATTATATTCTAAAAAGGATGCAGAATATGCATAACTCATGTCATTTTGCTCAATTAGATATTTCAATGATTCCGGACTTACATTAAAAGCTTCAAAAGGGATGTTTTGCATAGCAACATCTGGAATAAGTACCAAATGTTTATTCTTAATCATTTTTTTAAAATGGTCTCCAGGAAAAAGTTGTTGATAGATAGCGTAAGAAACATCTTTAAAAGAGATCAATTCTTTTTTCTTTTTTAAAGGCCTCGATATTAATCTTCGATACTTATCTAAATTAACTAATAAATCATTGGCGTTTTTTACTTTAAAACTAAACGTATTTTTAGAAGTGATTACGAGTCCAAAAACATTTTTCTCTTCAACATTTTGTTCATCGAGCGTGTATGAAATAATTACTGTATACGAATCTAACTTTTCCTTTACTTGTAAAAGTGCGGACGGCTTTATTCTTAATCTTTTATCAAAGTATTTCGGATTTAGCTTATGGAGTGAATCATTAAAAGCTTGATAAGACTTTTTTAATTCGAACAAGGAATCTTTTTCTTTACTATAAATATCCTGATTGTGGTGTATGTTAGCTTCTAGACTTAAAATATTCTCTTTTAATGCTAGTCTTTTATCGAGTAACTCCTTTGGCAAATCATATTGAATTGTATTTTCTTTAACACCTTGTATTAGTAATAAGCCCTTGTTTTTTTCCATAAAACGGAATAAAGAAGCATTATCCCCTAAAAGATATGCTGCTCGTACTCCCATGGTATAGGTGTCAGAAACCTCTTTACGCCATAATAATTTTGTATTAATCTCGAAACTGTTCTCTATGATTACAGTAACAAGTCGATCACTAATTGTTACTGTATTGATTACTTGTTCTAGATATGTAAGATCTTTAGTTTTTTCGTATAAATCAAATAGAATTATTATTTTACTTCGTAATGCTCTAAAAACATTTCTTCTATCATCCGTATCGAACAATTGTAGTTCTGATGGAGTACGATTAGTCAACTCGCCATTTAGTCCAAAACTCCAACTCAATGAATTTTCAATATTTTGAAGAGCTAATTTGTAATTCCCACGTTCTCTAAAATAGTTTGCAATATTTCTATAACTTTCGGCCTTTCTGTTTTCATTATTTTTATTAAATATCAAACTTCGCTGTAGATAGAATAACGCACTATCTTTTTGATAATCAAAATACAACTCCCCTAAATTTACATATGAATTAGAAATTACCGAAGAGTCCTTTTGTTCCATTCCTCTTTCTAAATTCTTAATATAATAATATTTGGATTTGCTAAAATCTTTCAGGTATGCATTAGCATATAAATTTGCATAAGTAACGTTTAATGAATAAAAGTTTTTTTGTGAAAGTAGTCTTTCGTTTAATTGTATTAAACTATCCGCGTTTTTTAATAATTCAACCCCTTGCCTAGAGGATGTTTTGGTATCTAACTCATCGCAAATAATCGTAGTATTAATGTATAAAGATAAAAGGCTTGACTCTAAAGAACTGTTCTTATTTGAATCCGTTTCTAATAAGTAAATTCCTTTTTTGGAGTAATTCAACGCTTTATATAGTTCTCCTTTTCGTCTATAATGTTTACCTAACTCTCCATATGATCTCGCTACCTTGATTCTTGTAATATTAGCTTCTATCACATTATTAAAACACCAAACTCCCTTAGTAAATTCTCTATTTTTAAAATAAAATCTCCCTAAATTATAAAGTGCATTTTCATAAGAAACACTTTTTTTTAACTGATCATTAAAATGACTTATCTCAATCTTCGCATACTTTATCGCTAGATCATATTTTTTTTTATTGTACCACTGCACAGAAAAAAAATGAGACATTTCTAGAATATGAGTAGTATCTTTTACTGAGCTCAAAAGATGATCGCTCTCTATCTCCTTAATTATCTTTTTATTTTCTTTGAGTTTTACAAATTGTTTATAATAATTTTGGCTACTTATAGGCAGAATATGCCCGATAAGTAGCCAAAAAAAGATTTTATATTTCTTAATCTTAATCTTCAATATTTAATTAATCGCAAACAATATTTGGATCATTAATTGAATATGTTCTATAATCAATTTTAAGAAGTGCAGATTTTTCTACCGGATCTTCTGCTTCAATAGGATCCGTAGCTCTATGATTCAAATCCTGATATGGGGCATCTTCCCAATTATGAATCACCAGATCTCTATAACTCCAGATTTCTCCATTAGGATTTAATGAACAGGAAGTTACGTTAACCTGGCCGTATTCAGTCGCGTGTCTCGCTCTAATTTCGGCTTTCTGAGATTCTGTAGTTCCAACTGAATAAATAACCACAACTTCTATATCTTCGATGGTATACTGAACAGGAGTTCCATCTACAAAAGTTAAATCATCGAATTTAGCATTTCCTTCAATTTCTGTAAGTTCCTCATTTTGCTCACAAGCAAAGAAGAACAAACAACTCAGTGCCCCTAAAATAATGTTTTTCCTCATTTTTTTTACGTTTTTTATTTTCCTATTCTTCATAAAAACTTAAAATGTTACCCACGTAAAAGTATAAAATTTTATTTTTGCTTTTTAACATTTATATATGGATGGTAATTTTTTTTTAAAAGAGCTCGTAAAAGAAGATTCAAAAATAATTTCTCAAATATATAATAAAAACTTCCCTTCAATTAAAAAATTTATCCTTCTAAATAGCGGAAATACCGAGGATGCAGAAGATATATTTCAAAAATCCTTGATTCAGATAATAATTCGATACAAAAGAGAAAAATTTAGTATTTCGGGAGATTTTGATGCCTATTTAATGGCGATTTGTAAAAACTTATGGCGAAGAGAATTAAATCTTCATAAAAAAAGGGTAACAAATGTAGAAAAAGTTGAAGTACATGATGAATATATAGATAGTGCATTTGCCCTTCTAGAGCAAAAGAAACAGGAACTGTTTATTGAAAAATTTGCAGAAATTACTGGGAATTGTAAAGAGATTTTAACACTCTTCTTTGCAAAAACTCCATACGAAGAAATTGTTGCCAACACAGAATATTCCTCTGAATTGGTTGTTCGACAACGCGTGTTTAAATGCAAAAAACGTTTGGCAGAATTAATTAAAAAAGATAGTAGATATAATTCATTAAAAGAATTATGAGTTTAGAAGAAGACATATTAATTGAACGTTTTTTAAGAAATCAACTTTCTGAAAAGGAACAGAATGATTTTTTGGATACCATTGCCAATAATCAAAACTTTAGAGAAAAATTTCTTTTAGAGAAACAACTTTTTGAGACTCTAAATGAAGAAGAATGGAGTTATGCTGCAAAAATAGATGTAACAGAAATAGAAGAATATACTGCATTATATCGAAATAATGCCGATAGATTAAAACAAGTAATACATAAGGCCACAACTAGCAATAAACGGAAGAATAAAATAAGAAGATTAACCTATTTTTCTGCTGTTGCGGCTGTCGCACTATTTGCATTACTTATTAATTTTTACCCTCAAAAAAATCAAAAGACTATTAATGAAATTTATGCTAATTACAGCACCAATGAATTACCTTCTTTAGTTACTAGAAACCCTAATGAGGTAGATCCTGATTTAGCTTTTGCGGAAAGTAATTTTAAAAACAAAAACTATCAAGAAGCATTAATATATATTGATAAATTACTAGAAAAAGATAAAGATAATAGCACGTTATACATATATAAGGCTATATCTCATATGGAATTAGGTGAATATTCGCAGGCAGAAAAAAACTTAAATAGTTTTATTCATAGTGATCTTATTGACTCCGAAAAAGGATACTGGTACAAATCACTCCTATACTTAAAAACAAAAGATGTAAATAAATGTAAACAAATACTCCAAATTATTATTAAAAACTCTTATTCTAAGAATAAAGAAGCTAAGCAATTACTTGAAAAAATAGCTAATTATAAAACTTAATTATTCATACAGGGAAATACCACATTATTTAAATAAAATAAATTTTATCTAGTGCTTATTTTTTCAAAATCGCTTTTAAAATGTAGGTAATGAGGCTTGCAATACCTTAGACTCATAATGAGTAATTTTATTTTGATCAGAAAACTCAAATTTCATAATCATAACGGATTTTTCGGCTTGCATAATATATGACGTTTCTCCATCCTTTTTTGAAATCACTCTACAGTCTTCTATCATGCCTAATGTCTTATTATGGCTTTCTAAAAATTGATCAATATCATCAATAGTTTTTGTCTGCTGATACTTTTCATCTAACAAATCAAAAATCGTTGTGGGAGATAGATAATTATATCCTTTGGTAAAATCAATGATAACGGCGTCGTAATCATCTATATTCTGAGCAGAAATTGTGTGAATGAAAAGTACTGTAAATAAAAAGCAACATAGTTTCATAAATGGTATCTTTAATTCATTCGATATAAATGTAAGAAAAAACCTCCATTTATAAAATTATTTAACAGATTAAATGCGATTTTAGCAGTTAATGAGTATTTAAAAAACGAGGTTACCTAAATTAAGACAACCTCGTTTATAATTAATTTACAAAAAACAATTTCCCATAAAACAAGGAACCGGACATCTAGGAGCATTAGGCTCGCTATTGCCACCTGGACAATAATAACCTCCACTTTGTCCATTGATTTGTTTTAATTCCTCTCTACTTAAAGTTTTTCCGATGCTTAAAATTGATTTTTTCATATGTGAAAATAATTAATGATTTATATGCCTTGAACATTTATCGACACTCAAGGTTTGTGTCGTTTAAAAAAGCTATCTCTTATATTCTTTTATATATCACTTGTGTTTTTTACTACTTCACTAATTAGAAAATCATCTCTAATCAGTTAATGACTTAAATCCAAAAAGTGTTACTACAGCAAAGTTACTTTTCGTTAAGAGTTGTTATTAAATCGATAAACAACAAAGAAAATCTCATTTTATTTAAAAATTAACGGGGAAATTATTCCTAAAAATACTGATTATTGAAAGTTTAAAAACACAACAGCGACTACATAGGATAAAGTCTTAGTATGAAAAATGATTTGTTTCATTTCCATTGGTCGACAGAAAATTAGATTTGGTCTACAGAAACTTTACTCCTACCCAATCTTAAAGAAATATTGAAAAGACCTGTAGTATTTTTACATCAGAGAAAATAACAAATTAGTGTTGTTTATATGAAACATAAAATAAGTAACCGAGAGTTGCCTCTAGAAAGAAACATATAATACGTACATAAATAATATTGATCCCCAAGATCCCACGTCGTCATATTACCCAAAAGCTATGCAACAATGCATAGCTTTTTTTATTATTTATCCATAGTAATCGTGGATTAATATCATTTATTTTAAGACTAGAAATAGGTTTAAAAAATAAAAGGTTCATCTTTTTTAAAAAATTCATTCTTTCTCATTCATACAAAACCAACCTTTTCTTTAAATTTGCTCCTTTAATGCGAAAGGGATAGCAGCGACATCCTTTTGTTTTTTTATCTTAAGCTTGGTAAAGGAAAAAACAAAAGATATAGCGGATAGTCCGACCACGAGGAAGCGAGTGGAATCGCCCAAAACAAAAACCATGTTACTTGCACAACAAATCATAGCACATAAAGAAGAATATATTGCTGCATTAGCCAAAAGAAATTTTGATGCTGCTCCAATTCTAGAAAAAGTAATCAATTTAGATGAAGAAAGACGTGCTACACAGTCCAAGTTGGATAATATCAAAGCAGACTCTAACAAATTGAATAAAGAAATTGGAGTTTTGTTTAAAAATGGAGAACAACAAAAAGCTAACATATTAAAACAAAAAGCTTCTCAAATCAAGGAAAGCATGAATACTTTAGAAGATAGACTTCCAAAAGTAAAAGCTGAACTTATTGAGTTATTATATACAATTCCTAACATTCCACATTCTTCTGTTCCTGATGGACAAACTGATGAGGATAATGAAGAAGTCTTTAGAGAAGGTGATATCCCAACCTTAGAAGAAGGAGCTTTACCGCATTGGGAACTGGCAAAAAAATATGACATCATAGATTTTGAACTAGGAGTAAAAATTACAGGTGCCGGATTTCCAGTTTATAAAGGAAAAGGAGCAAGATTACAACGTGCATTAATTAGTTATTTTCTAGACAAAAATACAGATGCGGGATATAAAGAATATCAAGTTCCTCATTTAGTCAATGAAGCTTCTGGTTATGGTACTGGTCAATTACCGGATAAAGAAGGTCAGATGTATCACGTTACAGCAGATGATTTATATCTAATACCTACTGCAGAAGTTCCCGTAACCAATATGTTTAGAGATGATTTAGTAAATGAGAATGACCTGCCTATTTGTTGTACTGGATATACTCCTTGTTTTAGAAGAGAAGCAGGTTCATATGGCGCTCACGTTCGTGGATTAAATCGCTTACATCAATTTGACAAAGTAGAAATTGTACGTATCGAAAAACCAGAAAACTCTTATCAGGCACTAGATGGAATGGTAGACCATGTAAAGGAAATTCTTAATGAATTAAAATTGCCATACCGTATATTAAGATTATGCGGAGGAGATATTGGGTTTACAGCTGCTCTAACCTATGATTTCGAAGTGTTTTCTACCGCTCAAGATCGTTGGTTAGAAATAAGTTCTGTTTCTAATTTTGAATCTTATCAAGCCAATCGCTTAAAACTAAGGTATAAAGATGGTAATGGCAAAAATCAATTAGCTCATACATTAAACGGAAGCTCTCTAGCATTACCAAGAGTATTAGCTGGTATTTTAGAAAACTATCAAACACCAAAAGGAATTAAAATACCAGATGTTTTAGTGCCTTATTGTGGGTTTGAATATATCGACTAATTCTTTTAGAGCTAGATAATCAGCTAGTTTAACAATACTTATAACATAATATCAAAGCGCATTTTGCTATATTTACAAAAAAACTTGCAGCATGCGCTTTATTTATCTTTGTATCATTTTTCTTTTTGCTATTCCTATGTTTGGTCAATCCGAACAGCTAGCAAAAAACTATGTGCAACAAGGTGAATATGAAAAAGCACTTTCTGTGTATAAAAAATTACATACCAGAAACCCTAATCGTATTACCTACCTCCTAGGTCTGGTAGAATCTCATCAACAATTAGAACAGTTTGAAAAAGCAGAAAAAATTCTGCAGAAACAAATTGAGAATAAACCAAAGAACGCACAACTACTTGTTGAATTGGGTCACCATTACGAAGTTCAAGGGAATTCTGAAAAAGCCACTACTTATTATAATAAAGCTTTAAAAGTTTTTAATAGTAATAATGTAAATGCGGCGTATTCACTAGCGCAAACTTTTGAAAAATACAATCTTTTAGATCAAGCAGCCTTAATTTATGAAAAAGGAATGGCATCTAACCCAGGAGCTAATTTTAATGTACAACTTGCTAAAATTTACGGAGAACAAGGTAAACTAGAAAAAATGTTCGACAGTTATCTTTCATTACTACAATTACAACCAAATTATAAAAACATTGTTCAACGTAATTTTAATCAATATATCACAGATGACCCATTAAATAATGCCAATGTTATTTTCAGAAAATTATTAATCAAAAAATTACAACAAAATCCTGATATTATATATAATGAGATGTTAAGTTGGCTTTTTGTTCAACAAAAGGACTTTAAAAAAGCGTTTGTACAAGAAAAAGCAATCTATAAAAGAAAAGATCAAGGGTTACAAGGTATCATTGGGCTTGCCCGAATTGCTATAGGCGCTAAAGATATAAAATCCGCTACCCAGATTTTAGATTACATACTAAACGCACCTGCTGGGAATGATATGAAATTGACAGCTCATAAAATCATTTTAAAAGCAAAAACCGATCTTGCTGATAAAAAGGATTACAAAGAAATCAAACAACAGTACGAAGAAGTATTCGAAACCTATGGAAAAGGCTCGCAAACCATCGGTTTACAAATAGATTACGCTCATTTTTTAGCATTCAATCAGGATAATAAAAAAGAAGCAATTGAATTCTTAAAACGTCTATTAAATCAAGAAAGACTTTCGAGATTTCAATCTTCTAGAGCTAAAATGAAAATTGCAGATATTTTAGTTTTAGATCAAAAATTTAATCAAGCACTTATCTATTATACGCAAGTACAGAATGCATTAAAAAATAACTTTCTAGCCCAAGATGCACGTTTTAAAGTAGCTAAAACTAGTTATTATAAAGGGGATTTTGCTTGGGCGCAAACTCAGTTAGATGTACTAAAATCATCTACCTCTCAATTAATTGCTAATGATGCTATGGAATTAAGTCTTATTATAAGTGATAATTCTTTAGAAGATTCGACGCAAACAGCTTTAAAGATTTTTGCCAGAGCTGACTTGTTAGCTTTTCAAAATAAAAACCAAGAAGCAATCACTAAATACGAAGAAATTTTAGTGAATCACAAAGGAGAAAAAATTGAAGATGAAGCTTTTCTTAGACAAGCGAAATTATTTGAAAAAGAAAAAGAATTCGAAAAAGCAAAAGTAAACTATCTCAAAATCATCGAATTCTATCCTGATGACATATTGGTAGATGATGCCTATTACTGGTTAGCAGAATTATATGTAAACATTCTGGGTGAACCTGAAAAAGCAAAAGAATTATATGAGAAGTTAATCTTTAATCACGCGGACAGTATCTATTTTGTAGATGCTAGAAAAAAGTATCGAACACTGCGTGGTGATGCCATCAATTGATTCTTTTTTAAAATATATTTTCCTTCTATATATTATTCTATCCAAAACTCAAATAACAATGTGATCGTTATAACAGGTCTACGCTTCTTCGTAACTTTGTAAGTTAATTATAAAAGCATTGATTCCCTTAGATCAATAAAGACAATTACGAATATGTATATTTACAATGTTACTATTAATATAGAAGAGACTAAGCACCAAGAATGGTTATCCTGGATGAAAAATGAGCATATTCCTGATATGCTCGCAACAGGGAAGTTTAGTAAAGCCTTAATGAGTAAGGTGTTGGTGGAAGAGGAAATGGGAGGCTATACATATTCTGTACAATACACAACGGATAGTAAAAGTACCTTAGAACAATATTATAAAGTAGACGCAGAAAGATTAAGAGCTAAAACAAATCGATTTGCAGGACATTTTGTTGCGTTTAGAACAGAATTAGAAATTATTAGTGAACAATAATATGAAACAATATAGACCAACATTACTGTATGCTATTAAGATTTTTGGTCTTATAGTATGTGCTGGTTTTGGGGTTTTTATAATTAGTGTTTTTTTAAATATTGTTTCATTTTTTATAGCAAGCTCTATTTTCGAAAAAATTATAACTGTAGTTCTTATTGCTTTATTTATAATATCCGCATTTTTAATAATACGTTCTAACAATCCTGGTATTACTACCTATGAAGATTATATAAATATCGGCAACCAAGATATACCCTATAATTTAATCCAAAGTTTTTATCCAGCTAAGGGTGGTTCTGAACCTTATATTATTACTACAGACGGAGAAAAAATTGATCTTGAAATTTCTTGGCTTTCAAAAAAAGATAGAATAGAAATCGAAAAGACAATCCTAGAAAATATAAAACCTTTAACAAAACAAGTTTAGGATGTCCTCTAAATTTAAAAAAAATAAAAAGCAATCATCTAACGATAGAGTTCGAACAGAAAAAACTGCTGTGCGTGCTAAAAAACATTTGGGTCAGCATTTCCTAAAAGATGAAAATATTGCTAAAAAAATTGGAGACACATTAACACTAAACGGTTATACTAATGTAATTGAAATAGGCCCAGGAATGGGTGTACTTACTAAATATATACTACAAAAAGATGTAGATTTAATTGCTATGGATTTAGATACAGAATCTATAGATTACCTCAATACTAGTTTCCCTTTAGAACATCCAGAAATTAGAAATGGAAAAGGAGCTTTTAAAGTTATCGAAGCAGACTTTCTTAAATACGATTTAGATACATTATTTGACAATGATCCATTTGCTATTACTGGTAACTTTCCATATAACATTTCCTCTCAAATTGTTTTTAAGACATTAGAAAAACGAAAACGAATTCCTGAGTTTACCGGGATGTTTCAGAAAGAAGTAGCCCAACGTATTTGTGAAAAACCAGGAAGTAAAGCCTACGGTATTTTATCGGTATTAACCCAGGCATTTTATAATGCTGAGTATTTATTTACAGTTCCTCCTTCTGTTTTTAATCCTCCGCCCAAGGTGGATAGCGGAGTTTTACGATTGATTCGAAAATCAAATCACACACTTCCTTGTGATGAAAAACTTTTTTATAAAGTAGTCAAGACTTCTTTTGGGCAACGAAGAAAAACATTGAGAAACAGTCTTAAAACATTTCAATTACCTGATGAAATAAAAGAAATGGAAATACTAACTAAAAGACCAGAACAGTTAAGTGTTAATCAATTTATAGAACTCACTTTGTTGATTGAAAAATCAAGAATTTAATTCATTTAACGTCAATCTAAACTGCAATTCAATTCTTTGGTTATCTTTGTGAGCGTTTGTAAAGAAATCCCATAAACAAGTACACTATGTCATTCGAGATTTCAGATGAGCTTATCGATCAAGTAAAGCATCTTATTGAAGATGTAAGCGATACTCGTTTACAAGAAATGCTCGATGAAATCCACTTTGCCGATATTGCCGAAATAATCGGTGAGCTTAACTTATATCAAGCAACTTACTTAATTAAATTATTAGATAGTGAAAAATCTTCGGAGGCTCTAATGGAGTTAGAAGAAGATTTCCGAGAACGTATTCTTGAAAACCTATCTGTAAAAGAAATTGCAGAAGAGTTAGAAGAAATGGACACGGATGATGCTGCAGATATTATTGCAGAACTTCCTGAAGATCGTGCAGAAGAGGTAATCGCTGAGATTGAGGATGAAAAACACGCTGAAGATATAAAAGAACTGCTGCTGTATGAAGAAGATAAAGCAGGAGGATTAATGGCAAAAGAACTTGTAAAAGTAAAAGAAACTTGGACAGTTGCCGGGTGTGTTCGGGAAATGCGTCGTCAGGCAGAAAAAGTAACCAGAGTACATTCAATCTATGTAATAGATAAAGAAGGAAAATTAAAAGGAAGATTATCTCTTAAAGATTTACTTACTGCTCCTACAAAAGCATATATCAGAGATGTTTATATCCCTAAAGTAGACTATGTTAATATAGAAACTGAAGGTGAAGAGGTAGCAAGAATTATGCAAAAATATGATCTCGAGGCCATTCCTGTAGTTGATCATGAAACGGTTCTTGTTGGTCGTATCACAATTGATGACATGGTTGATTTTATTAAGGAAGAAGCAGAAAAAGATTACCAAATGGCAGCTGGTATATCTCAGGATGTAGAAGCCGATGATAATGTATGGGAACTTACTAGAGCACGTTTACCTTGGTTAATTCTAGGGTTATTTGGAGGTTTAGGAAGTGTTTTTATTATGCAAGATTTTGAAGATGTAATGACCAATCCTAGAATACGAGATCTATTCTTTTACACACCTCTTATTGCAGCGATGGCAGGTAATGTGGGAGTTCAATCTTCAGCCATTATTGTGCAAGGTTTGGCAAATGACAATGTAAAAGGCAGTCTTTGGAAACGATTATTAAAGGAAATTGGGCTTAGTCTAATAAATGGAGTTGCTCTAGCTCTTTTAGTGATACTATTTGGAATTGTTATGAGCTACGAAATTTCATTTAGTTTAACTATCGCTACAGCGCTTATGAGTGTAATCATAGTAGCCGCTTTGATAGGTACATTTGTTCCTATAATTCTTGACAAAAGAGGTATTGATCCAGCTATTGCAACTGGTCCATTTATTACTACTAGTAATGATATTTTTGGAATTTTCTTGTTTTTTTACATCGCAAAATTAATACTTGGGTTTTAAGTTTTAGAACTCCATTAATTATAATTAGCACTACTCTTATTATGAACTCTGACGTATTTCAATATACTATCACGGTACCAAAATCCGCAATTGATGATATGAATCATGTAAATAATGTTACCTACTTGCATTGGGTACAGGATATTGCAAAAAAAACATTGGGAAACAAAAACAACAGAAACGATTAGAGACACCTACGTATGGGTAGTTTTAAATCATTTCATAGAATATCACAGTCCAGCCGTTGAACATGATGAACTAACAATCCAAACATGGATTGATCATCATCATGGTGCAAAAAGTGAACGACACACTAAAATAATAAAAACTTCTACTCAAAAAGTAATAGTTACCGCCAAAACCATGTGGTGTTTACTCCATAAAGAAACGTTAAGACCTACCAGAATCAATAAAGAAATAAGTACCTTGTTTTGACATAATTAAGTTGAAAACATGGAAGCAATTAATATTAAAGATAAACTATCTCAATTTAACAAGCAATGGCATCCACATCGCATAGCAATGGTGGATAACAATCAAGTTTATCTTGCAAAGTTAAGCGGTGATTTTATTTGGCATAAGCATGACGACGAAGACGAACTTTTTCAGGTCGTAAAAGGTACACTTTTCATGAAGTTTAGAGATAAAACTGTTAAAGTTAATGCAGGGGAAATCATTGTTGTACCAAAAGGAGTGGAACATTGTCCTTCTACAGAAAATGATGAAGAAGTTCACGTTCTATTATTTGAAAAAGCAAGCACTAAACATACCGGAGAGGTAGAAAGCGAAAGAACTGTTTCGCAGTATATTGATATTTAAATTTCGATATTGTTTTAATAGATTTTTCCTCTAAAAAAATTTAATAAAATAGGTTTATGAATATAAATAGAAGGTCATTTATCCGAAATATTGGGTTAATAGCGAGTTATAGTCTTATACCATCCACACATTTATTTTCTAATACTCCAAATAAAAAACTAGGAGTATGTTTAGTAGCATTAGGCAACTATAGTACTTCAGTCCTAGCACCAGCATTACAATTAACAAAACATTGCCAATTGACTGGAATAGTTACTGGAACACCATCTAAAATACCTATCTGGCAAAAGAAATATAATATTCCAGATAAAAATGTTTATAACTATGAGAATATGGACCGTATTGCGGATAATCCAGATATAGATGTAATATATATTGTACTACCTACCGGTTTGCACGCAAAATATGCAATTAAAGCGGCTAATACAGGAAAACATGTATGGTGTGAAAAACCGATGGCAAAAACCGAAAAAGAATGTCAATCCATCATTAGTGCTTGTAAAAAAAATAAAGTTAAACTATCTATTGGATATCGAATGCAACACGAACCCAATACACAACAAGTTATAAAATGGGCTACTACCAAACCTTATGGAAATATTAAAGAAGTTTATGCTGAAATTGGTTATAATGTAAGAAATCCAGAAAGAAGCTGGAGACTAGATGCAGCTTTAGGAGGAGGAACTATGTATGACCTAGGTGTATATTCATTAAATGCGGCGAGGTATGCAACCGCAGAAGAACCAATATCTGTAGTAGCTGAACAAATGACTACAAGACCAGATATATTTACTGAAACCGATGAAACAACGCATTTTACATTAGAGTTCCCCTCAGGCGCAATAGCCCATGGAAAAACAAGTGTTGGACATGATATGCATCGGTTACGCGTAAACACTAATAATGGATGGTATCAACTACAACCATTTTCAATGTATGGTGGCGTACAAGGCGAAGCCAGTGACGGAACTTTATTAAATACATATATAGAAAACCAACAAGCCAAACAAATGGATGATGATGCTTTATCTATAATAAATAATACTGATGTCTTAGTTCCCGGTGAAGAAGGTATAAAAGACATTAGAATTGTAGAAGCAATTTATAAATCTGCTAAAGACAAAAAGAAAATTAAATTAGTTTAATAAGTACTAAAAAAGACATAGTTTTTACCTATTAAGCAATTCTACCAATTATAATTCGTCCTTACAAGATCTAATTGCCTCATAAAACAAACGATAATCTGTGGTTGTTACAACCTCTCCTTTTGTGCTTAAAGTAACAGTACCTTTTTCTGCTATCTCACTATAAGGAATCTGTTTTTTAGCGTATCCCTTATAAACAAACTCAAAATAACTATCAGCTTTTAACTTACTTGGATTGATTAAAAAATCATATAGACCATCTTTATCTGTATAAGCCTTCATACAAGTATTTTCATCTACAACTAACTTAACAGCTACATATTCCATTTTCTTCTTCCTTTTACCTAACACTTTTCCTGTAAGTAATTCATCTTCTGCTATAGCCTCAATATCCTCGTTTCCACCTAAAGATTCTCCTTTTTGTTGAGTTTTACAAGAAAACAAAAGGGTAACAGCAAATAATAATAGTAGTGATCTCATCATATTTTAATTTTGGGTTTTGAATTATTATACATAAGCAAAGTCATTTAACTATACTTTCTCATAATTTTCAGTCAATTTACAAAATAAAACTACTTGTTTAACATAAGTATAGTAGTGTTTTTTTATAACACGCTATTATAATGGTATTTCCTAATAAATATATAAAAAAAACTCCCCAAGTATCTAAGCAATTTCCGGTTTTATCAAATAGAATGATATTTAAACTTTGTAAATGATCTAACTATCTCTATAATATATTAAAAACAACATTTATTCTGGCGGTTAGATTTATAGAAAAATGCTAGCTTAAAAACAGGTATAAATACTATGTTTTTTACCGATTATAATTTTATAGTTTTAAAGTACTAAATAACTATCGATAAATTCTTAACACCATGGCAACTGCAACTAACATCAGTAAAGCTACCGATAAAACAGTAAAAACTATCTCTCCAAAACCTGAAATAGTT
Organism: Aquimarina sp. Aq107; assembly: GCF_943733665.1. Lineage (NCBI taxonomy): Bacteria > Pseudomonadati > Bacteroidota > Flavobacteriia > Flavobacteriales > Flavobacteriaceae > Aquimarina > Aquimarina sp. Aq107. Next base: position 4,436,937 of record NZ_OX030782.1, read on the forward strand.
CCTGGAATTTCTAAAGAAATCATTCATAAGCTTAGTAATGAAATAAATAATATGCTCTCTTATGCTATTTTTAATGGTATAACTATAAATACAGAGGTGAATACACTTATTCAAAATAGTACGGTAGATGATCTTATTAATTCTCATAACATATTATGCAAAAATATTTCACCTGCTACACCAAAATCTATTGAGTACACTAAAAAACTTAGAGAAGAAGAAAAAGGAAAGACATTGTTCAGCAAATTACCTTTGGTAAGAAACTTAATCATATTATCTATAATTTTTCTAATCGCATTTATCATTACTGGACTTTCTCCAGAAGTAAATAACGATTCATTGGACAAAGGTATTATGGATAACCAAGGTCTTTCATTACTCCTAAATTTAGGTTTTCTAACTGCTATATCAGGTTTAGGAGTACTTTTTTATTTACTAAAAAATGTAAGTACGGCAGTAAAAAATGGCACTTTGGTCCCAGAAGATACTATTTACTATGTGGCATTAGTAATTTTGGGGATTATCGCTGGGCTTATTTCTTCAGAGATTATCTCTTTTTACCAAAAAGATCCTCAAGAAATTAATCTATTCAACAAAGGGCTAATGGCACTTATTGGTGGTTTTTCTTCTGATGCAATCTTTAGCATCCTACAGGGAATTATCGATAGAATCAAAGCTATTTTTATCCCTTCAAATTCCACAACTTAATCAACTAAGAATAAAAAAACGATATCATATATAATTATACTTCCATTAAAATTATTTTATCTTTTATTAGTTATTTTTGAAATACTAATAATATCGTTCATGAAAATACTGCATATAGATGCTAATCATCCTCTCTTAATAAACCAATTAAATAATTTAGGGTTTGAAAACGAAAAAAGTTATACGTCTACAAAGCCTGAAATCGAATCAATAATAAAAGAATATGATGGAATCATAATCAGGTCCCGTATTAAAATTGATAAAGATTTTTTAGATAAAGCTACAAACCTAAAGTTTATTGGTCGCGTTGGTGCAGGTTTAGAAAGTATTGATACCGATTATGCAGAAAAAAAAGGCATTAAACTCTTTTCTGCTCCCGAGGGAAATCGTAATGCTGTAGGAGAACACGCTTTAGGAATGATTTTATCACTATTCAACAAATTAAATACAGCAGATCGTCAGGTAAAGAATGGTCATTGGAACCGCGAAGCAAATCGTGGAATTGAACTAGATTTAAAAACTATTGGTATCATTGGATATGGAAATATGGGAAGGGCATTTGCCCGTAAATTGAGAGGTTTCGATGTAGAAGTAATTTGCTACGATATCAAAGAAGATGTGGAGAATAGCGATGCTACTCAAGTTAGCCTAGAAGAACTTTTTGAAAAAACCGATGTGCTAAGTTTACATACACCATGGACTCCGTTAACCAACAAAATGATAGACGCTAAGTTTATCGATAAATTCAAAAAACCATTTTGGCTCATCAATACTGCTAGAGGAAAAAGTGTAGTTACCAAAGACTTGGTAGATGGGTTACAATCAGAAAAAATTTTAGGAGCAGGATTAGACGTCCTCGAATACGAAAAATCTTCTTTTGAACAATTATTTTCTTCAGAAGCTGAAATGGCCAAACCACTAAAAGACTTAATAAAAATGGACAATGTAATTCTTAGTCCTCATATTGCTGGTTGGACAATTGAGTCTAAAGAAAAACTTGCTCAAACAATTGTAGATAAAATCAAAGCTGAATTTTGCTAGAAGAAATATTCATACAACTGATTACTAAATATTCTGAAAATCAAAAAATTTCCAGTTCTCTATGGGATTATGTAATCAAAAATCACAATAAAAAAAGTCGATATTACCATAATCTATCGCATCTAGAAAATTTGTATCAAAATTTACTTTCGGTACAAGAAGAAATTGTAGACTGGGATATTGTGTTATTTTCATTGTTCTATCATGATTGCATTTACAACGTTTTAAAACAAGATAATGAAGAACGAAGTGCACAAAAAGCTGAAGAAGTATTATCCTCATTATTTATTAGTTCAGAAAGAGTTGAGCTTTGTAAAGAAATAATTTTAGCAACCAAAGGCCATCAAATTTCTAAAAACAACGATGTTAATTATTTTACGGATGCTGATCTTTCAATTCTAGGAAGTAGTTGGACCGATTATGAAATGTACTTTAAACAAGTTAGAAAAGAATATAAATACTACCCAGATTTTATGTACAATAAAGGCAGGATCAAAGTACTAGAACACTTCATTGAAATGCCTAAGATTTATAAAACAAGGCATTTTTATAGTATACTAGAAAAACAAGCTAAACAAAATCTTCAAAAAGAGATTGACTTGCTTTCTAAATAATTTGTTTAGTAACCCAAAAAAAACAATCAATTACATCTTGTTTTAGTAAATTTATATGGTGAAGAAAACCATATTCATCTTCGGAGCATTAGTTTTAGCATTACTTCTACTTTTTCAGTTAAGTAAATACAGTCTTGTATCTGGTCACACCTCTATAGAATTTATTATTGCAGGAATAGCCATCGTTTTTTTTGTTATTGGAATCATAATTAATAAAAAAGTACTTCACAGAGAAAAAAGTAATTCAAAAGAAATAGATCACGAAAAAATCAAAACATTAGGTTTAAGCAAACGGGAATATGAGGTATTATGCGAAATAGCATCGGGATTATCTAATAAAGAAATAGCAAAGAAACTTTTTGTGTCCGAAAGTACCATCAAAACACATGTATCAAACATCTTAGTCAAGTTAAATGCTAAACGCCGTACACAAGCCATACAGATCGCCAAAGAACTTCGAATTATCCAATTTTAAGGCTTTTAGCACAAAAGTGCTATACAATTCATACTTTAGTATGAGTGATTTTTTGATTATCGAAACTACTTTTGACTAAATCATAAAACAAAACACAAATGAAAAATACAGTTGTACGTTATGGAATATATGGTGCAATAACCATATGTATACTATTTACTTTAGCATTGACTCTTGGAAAAAGTTTATCCTATTCCCTACAAGAAGTAATTGGATATGCCAGTATGGTAGTATCCCTTATTTTCGTATACTTTGGCATAAAGCATTACAGAGATATAGAAAATAATGGTACAGTATCTTTCGGAAAAGCATTGATAATTGGATTATTGATTTCTTTATTTGCCGCAATCGCATTTGGATTATTAGATGTAGTTTATATAAAGTATATCAACCCTAATTTTTCTGCAGAATATTATGGTCACATTATAGAAGAAATGCGTACTACTCTTTCTGAAGAAGAATTTAAAATAAAGCTTTCAGAATTAGAGACTCAAAAAGAATTATTTTCAAATCCTTTAATGAATTTTTTATTGATGTCTGTAACAGTCCTTATCATCGGATTTATTATTTCACTGATTTCAGGACTCATGCTACATAGAAAACCATCTCAATAATTAAAACATAAACAGTATGCAACACAAAGCAAACACACCAGATGAATATATTGAAGCTATACCCGAAGAACGTAAAGAGGTTATGCAAAATTTAAGAAGGGTGATTTTAGATAATCTCCCAGAAGGATTCTCTGAAGTAATGAATTATGGATTAATAGGATATGTGATCCCCCACGAAACATATCCCAATGGATATCATTGTGACCCAAAATTACCGTTACCATTTATGAATATTGCATCTCAGAAAAATTTTATTGCTGTATATCATATGGGGATTTATGCGGATAAAGAATTAATGGATTGGTTTGTAGGGGAGTATCCTAAATATGTAAAAACTAAGTTAGATATGGGTAAAAGTTGTATTCGTTTTAAGAAAATTGATCAAATTCCTTTACAACTAATTGGAGAATTAGCTGCTAAAATGACTCCCCAAGAGTGGATTAACATATATGAAACTAATATAAAAAAGAAATAAAGATAGATGAAAAGAGTAACAGGGCTAGGAGGTTTTTTTTTCAAAACAAAAGATCCAAAAACAACAAAAGAATGGTATGGCAAACATTTAGGGTTACCTGTAGATGATTATGGATGCACTTTTTGGTGGAAAGACAAAGATGGCAATGATTGTTCTACGCAATGGAGCCCTTTTAAAGAAGACACCAACTATTTTTCTCCTAGCAAAAAAGAATTCATGATGAATTTTAGAGTAGAAAACCTAGTAGAACTCTTAAAAGTTCTAAAAGAAGAAGGGGTAAAAATAGTTGGTGAAATAGAAGAATATGAATATGGTAAATTTGGATGGATTGTAGATCCCGAAGGCAATAAAATTGAGCTTTGGGAACCTATAGATAAAGCATTTTTATAAGCTTACAATCTAATTACAGCTTTAAAAAAGGTTTTAACAGATCATATTTGAAGATTTTCATTGTGTTACCTTTTTTATAATGATTCTATATAATCATATTTTTTTGTAACTTTCTACGCACTAATCAATTGTATATAACAAAATTATGAGTGAAGAAAACAACAATTTGGGAGATGATCTGAAAAAAGGAGCTGAAGAAGCGCTTGATGCAGCAAAAGAAACAGCTAGTGAGTTTGCCGAAGGGGCCAAAGAAACATTTAACGAAGTAACAGGTGATAACAAAAAAGTTCTTGCAGGTATCTTAGGAATACTTTTTGGATCATTAGGGATTCATAAATTTGTTTTAGGGTACAATAAAGAAGGTATTATCCAATTAATTATATCAGTAGTTACCTGTGGTGCAGGTGGTATTGTAGGATTAATTGAGGGGATTATTTACTTGACCAAATCTGATGAAGAATTCTACCAAACCTATCAAGTAGGTAAAAAACCTTGGTTCTAAAAAACAAAAAAGCCAGAAAATATTATTCTGGCTTTTTTGTTTCATTTTAATATCGTAATATTGCGATATTAAAATTACATTATGGGTATTACCAAAACTCAAATATTCGATCAACAACAAAACGAACTAGCTCAAACTTTTAAAATACTTGGGCATCCTGCGCGTATCGCCATACTTCAATATATAAGTAAACAAGATGCTTGTATATGTAATGATTTGGTAGAAGAAATAGGTTTAGCACAAGCTACTATATCACAACATCTCAAGGAATTAAAAAGTATCGGCCTCCTAAAAGGAGAAGTCGAAGGAAAAAGTATGTGTTATTGTATCAATATTGACAAATGGAATGAATTACAACAAAACCTCAATTCATTTTTTAATACCACGAAACAGAACTGTTGTTAAACAAAAAAATAAATTATTATATTATGAATACATCAGAATTTATTTCATTATTAGGAGAACATCAAGACAAACCTTTACTGTTTGAATATGCGCCTGGAATGCTGGTAGGTGCTAATTATCATATTACAGAAGTAAAACATGTAACCATAGACTCTGTTGATTGTGGAGCAGGAACAGATTCTTGGAAAGAAACAATCATTCAGTTATGGGAAAGTCCAAATGAATTAGGGAAACGAGATTATCTAAGTTCCTATAAGGCATTAGGCATTCTTAGAAAAGTAGGAACAATGACTGCTTATGAAATGGATGCTCCAGTAAAAATCGAATACGGAAATTCTATGTTTCACACTGCACATTTACATATTACTGGATTTAATATAAATGATGGACAACTAATAGTAAAACTTGCCGTAAACCCTACCGATTGTAAAGCGAAAGAAACCTGTGGAGTTCCAGAATCATCTGCTGTCGAAGCAAATTCTTGTGCACCAGGAAGTGGATGTTGCTAGATGAAACCAAAAATAGAAATATTAACTTTTAATGAAGAAGATTGGCAAGATATTGCTAAAATCTACAAAGAAGGAATAGATACTGGTATAGCAACTTTCGAAACCAAAATCCCAAAATGGGAACAATGGAATCAAGTTCATATTGGATCCTGCAGATTAAAAGCTGTTCTAAATAATGAAATTATTGGTTGGGCAGCTTTAGCTCCTGTCTCTACAAGAGATGTTTATAGAGGCGTTGCAGAAATTAGTATTTACATAACATCAAATCGTAGGAATTTGGGAGTCGGCAAGTTACTTTTGACTAAATTAATTGAAGAAAGCGAAAAAAAAGGATTTTGGACCCTACAAGCAGGAATATTTAGTAATAATAAAGCTAGCATTCATCTACACACATCCCTAGGATTTAGAGTCATTGGATATAGAGAAAAAATAGGCAAATTGTCTAACATATGGTATGACAATACCATTTTAGAACGTAGAAGTAAAACAATAATGTAACCACAAAAAACACCACAATAATGAACATTTTAGTATTATGCACAGGAAATTCCTGTAGAAGTCAAATGGCAGAAGGCTATTTAAAACATTTTGCAAAAGATAGTGCAACGGTTTATAGTGCCGGAGTAGAAACTCATGGTGTAAACCCTAGAGCTATCGCCATTATGAAAGAAGATGGAATTGATATCTCTAATCATACATCTAACAACCTAGAAGAATATTTAGATCTAAAATTCGATTATATTCTCACAGTTTGTGATAATGCAAAAGAAAGGTGCCCTTTTTTTCCAGGAAAAGCAGAACGCTTGCATTACAACTTTTTTGATCCTTCAAAAGTAGAAGGAACTGAAGAAGAAATTCATGCAGCTTTTACCAAAACAAGAAATCAAATTAAAGAATATTGCCACGATTTTGTAAATAAAAGCGTTTTACAAACTACATAGGTTTTAATCAAATTACTTGTCAATCTTAAACCCTGGTTTAGCATAGTTTTCAGGAATGTTCGAAGGCGGAACTGCCAGATTGTTTCCATCTCTTACGGCATGATAGTGTGGGGATAGAATTTCTATTCCCGATTGATGTAATTCATTTTTAATATTCTCATGTAGTATCGAATAAATAGCAGCTGACTTTTCTGGATTTTTGGTGTAAACATTTAATTCATAATTTACGTAAAAATCATCCAAACTTTTAATCAAAACAAAGGGTACGGGTTCGCTTAAAACCTGATCCGTATTCTTTGCTCCCATTTTTAAAGCTTCTATAACTTCATTACTAGATACATCATATCCAATCGTAACCGAAGTATGTAAAATGACACCTGCATCTTCTGAGGCATTTTTAGTGAAATTAATAATATGATTTCCTAAAATCGAAGAGTTAGGAATTGTTACATCTAAGTTTTTAATTGTACGAATTCTTGTAACCAACAAACTTCTTTCAGTGACATCCCCAATAGTATTTCCAATCTCTACCCTATCACCTACTTTAAAAGGCCTCATATAGGTTATTACAACACCTGCTACAATATTCGATATTGCCGAGGTAGATCCTAAAGAGAATAAAATACCAAAGAAAATTGACAATCCTTTAAAAGCAGGAGAATCAGAACCTGGTATGTACGGAAATACAATTATAAGCGCAAAAGCAATGATAAAAACACGTAACAAGTTAAAAGTTGGTCTTGCCCAATCCGCATGAAAACCATCTAAGCGCACTGCTTCCTTTTCTAATTCTGCTGTTACATATTTCAAAAACCTTATTAGATATTTAGTCACAAAAAAGATAACAATAATGAAAAACAGATTTGGTATAAAACCTACCAACCCTTCATATAAAAACACTAAAGGTTTCTTTATATATCCTAAAACAACATCTGCATACTCTTTTGTTTGTGGAACTAAACTAAATAAAAAAGGAAGATAGAAAATGAAGAAAATAAAGATTACGGTTATCTTTAAAAGTCTTATAATGAACGTAAGAATATGTCTTTCTCGTCTAGGAGTAATAAACCGAAAGAACTGAGAGAACTTAGTTCTTCCAAAAAAAATATTGTTTTCTAATTTACTTATTTTGCTTTGAAACCATTTAAAAAGCTTTTTATTTAGAAAGAGAAATAATATAACGCCTAATAACGCAATAGCAAAGTAAATATATTGTACAACCACTTCAAGATATTTTAATCTTCAAATTAGTGAAATATATCAGTATTCTAAAAGAATGGAGTAAGAAAAAACGGGAATTTTACGATTAACTGCACAAAAAAACTACCAATTACCGATTATTTGTCGGCATTTTTGAAATACTTCTGTTCTAATTCTGCCTGAAATTCTTCCATTACTGGCTTAACCGTACTATCTGGTAGATCTGCTATTCTTATATACATCAACCCATCTACCGCATTATTAAATAATGGATCAACATTAAAGGCTACTACCTTCGCATTTTGTTTGATGTATTTTTTGATTAAAACTGGTATACGAAGACTTCCAGGTTCAATTTCATCAATAATTTTATCAAACTTATTAAGGTCACTTCTACTCTCATCAAATACAAAGTCCTTATCCGCATCCTTAAGTTTAACCTTAAATTCTTTTTTAGGTCTAACATATTGTGCTACATAAGGGTCATAGTAATGAGATTTCATAAACTCAATCATCAAAGACTTAGAAAAATTACTAAACTTATTACTAATACTTACACCACCAATTAAATATTTATGATCTGGAAAACGAAGCGTACAGTGCACAATACCTTTCCAAAGTAAAAATAACGGCATCGGACGTTGCTGATATTCTTTTATAATAAATGCTCTACCCATTTCAATAGACTCACTCATCATTTTGTGCAATTCTGGTTCGAACCTAAATAGATCTTGCAGATAAAATCCATCAATTCCAAAATTAGAATAAATTTCATTCCCCATTCCCATTCTATAGGCTCCAGCTAACTTTTTAGCTTTCATATCCCATAAGAACATATGATGATAATAATCATCAAAAGGATCTAAATCAATTGATTGATTTGTTCCTTCTCCAATCTCTCTAAATGTAATTTCACGTAATCGACCAATTTCATGTACAACATTGGGTATACACTCTTTTTTAGCAAGAAAAACCTCGTAATTTTTACTTACCAATAAACGCATATCATTATCACGACAAAATCTAAGTTCTGATTCTATAGAATTTATACTTCCTTCTACCGCGATTTGTTTTGGAGACTTAGGAATCTTTAAATTTTGAGGAATAGATTCCATCAATGTTTTCTTCTCATATGGATTAGCCAACATATATGTTTTTTTACGTAAGAAATTCGTAAAATCTTCTATGTTGCCATACTCTTCTTGATCTTTTACAGAAACAGGATTCCCAATTCGCACTTTAATCACCTTATTTTCTTGCGAAAAAAGCTCGCTTGGTAGCTTAGCAGTTCTTAGCGTATCGTTAATAGAAGCTAACTGATAAAAAAGCCTACTATTTCTTGCATGAAAATATATTGGAATCACGGGAACCTGAGCTTTCTTTACCAATCTCATTGCTCCAGTTTCCCATGGTTTGTCTACATAATTCTTACCCTCTTTCATTGTTGACACTTCTCCAGCAGGAAATATACCTAAAGGCTTTCCATCTTTAAGATGCGAAATTGCTTCTCTAATTCCTCCTAAACTAGATTTAACTTCCTTTCTATTCTCGAAAGGATTAACGGGCATAATAAAAGGTTTTAAAGGAGTAAAATTATGCAAAAGAAAATTTGCTATTATCTTGTAATCTGAGCGATGTTCAAACATTAATTTCAGAAGAAGTATTCCATCTAATCCTCCCAGTGGATGGTTAGAAAGTGTTATAAAGGCACCTTGTTTAGGTAGTCTTTTTAGATCTTCGGGTGGTATCTCGAAAGTAACACCATACATATCTAATACACTCTTAACAAACTCCTTTCCTTCTAAGTGGCTAATACTATCGTATTGACGATTTATTTTTGATAACCGTGTGATTTTAAGAATCATCCAGCCAACAAAAGTGCCAATAAAACCAAGTTTATCCAATTTGAGCCCTTTGGCTACTTCTTTAGAGGTGACTACCGCCATTAAATAAGTTTTGTGCTAACTACAAATATAGGAAAAACATTGAATAGGACATCTTATTGTTTTGCAACCATTTGATACGTTTCTTTTGTACTTTGTTTAAGTAAAATATCCTTGTTTTCTTCTAAAAACAGAATTGATTCTTTATCAAAATGTCTAATCGTAAATAAAGAAACATTCCTTTCATATATAACACTGAATTTTGCTTTTAAGTGCATCAGTAATTCATCAAAATTATTGAATTTATCATCCAAACAAACAGAAAAACTAATAGCTGAGTTCTGTATAAGATCTACTTTTAAGTGATACTTATGAAAAAGTGCAAAAACCTCACTTATGTTTTCCTCTACCATAAATGAGAAATCCAAAGAAGAAAGAGATAGAAGTATTTGATCTTTTTTTATGATATAACAAGGTAAATACGGGACTAATCTCTGTCCTTTTTTAACTGAAGTCCCTTCACTTTTAGGATCAAGAAAGGACTTAACATATAACGGAATCTCCTTTCTTTGTAATGGCTGCAAGGTTTTAGGATGAATCACAGAAGCTCCATAAAATGCTAATTCTATAGCTTCTTCATAAGAGATTTGCGATAATAGTTTAGTGTTTTCAAAAACTCTTGGATCTCCATTTAATACTCCTGGTACATCTTTCCATATCGTTACACTTACAGCATTTGTACAATAAGCAAAAATTCCAGCTGTGTAGTCACTCCCTTCTCTACCAAGTGTAGTTGTAAAATTATTTGAATTAGAGGCTATGAAACCTTGCGTTATTGTTAATCCTTTTTTATTAACTTTCGTATCAATGTTTTTTTGAGTAAAATCCCAATTAACGATCGCATCACGGTAAACATCATTCGTCTTTATTACATCTCTAGCATCTAATAATTCATTGTCATATCCATTTTCTGACAAATATTCGCTAACAATAGCAGTAGATATTAGTTCACCATAACAAACCGTTTGATCATATACATAATCATATTGATTCGATTTATTTCTACTAAGCATCGTTTCCATATCTAGAATAAGAGAATGTATCTTATCAAAAATTGGATGCTGTTTATTTACAAAAAGATCTGTAAGTATTTCGTTGTGATATTGTTTTATAAAATCTATAGCGTTTTTAAATTGATTGCTATTGTTAAGGTAATGTTCTACAACGGATTCCAGGGCATTAGTAGTTTTTCCCATTGCGGATACTATTATTACAATATCAGAATATTCAACTCTCTGTAATACGCTAACTACATTTTTTACCGCTTTAGCATCTTTTACAGATGCTCCTCCAAATTTAAAAACCCTCATCAGTTACAATAATTTCGTTCATTAACGAATATATACATCTTGGTATTACATCTTCGAAACAAATGCATTTAATCCATGTTCGTCCATCTGCACAACCTGCCAACCTTCTAGGATTTTAGCGCCACTTTTTAGATAAAAATTAACTGCGGGTTTATTCCAATCCAGGACATTCCACTCTACTCTTTTTACACCTTTCTCCTTTCCGTACTGCATAACTCTTTTATATAAAGCCATTCCAATACCAGAACCCCTCATAGACTCTCTAACAATTAAGTCCTCTAGATGCACAGTTCTTCCTTTCCAAGTAGAAAACCTAAAATACACCAATGCTAAACCTACTAACTCATTATTAATTTCTGCCACAAAACAATGAAACAATGGTTTTTCTCCAAAGCCTTCATTAATCAGATCCTCTACCGTCACTTCTACAGCATCAGGTTCTTTTTCAAAAAGAGCTAATTCTTCAATTAATGTAAGTGCTTGAGGCATATCCTCTGCTACAGCATCTCTTATTATATAGTCCATAAGTCAAAAGTTTATCAAAACTATAAAATATGTATTAGAAACCAGACAATTTTGTAATCTTATAGTAATCTAATTTTGGTTTTACTAATTCTTAAAAAAGTTTCACAAATTACGGTTACGAAAACGTTTTAGTTATTTAAAAAATAATATTTTTGCAGAAATTCAACACAACCAAAATGGCCAGAAAAAACCAAACCTTAGGAGAATTTATTATCGAAAACCAAAAAGATTTTCCATACGCTAGTGGAGAACTTTCTCGATTGATCAATTCAATTCGACTAGCTGCAAAAATGGTAAACCATGAAGTAAACAAAGCCGGTTTGGTTGATATTACTGGTGCAATTGGCGAAACTAATATACAAGGCGAAGACCAACAAAAACTTGATGTACTAGCTAATGAAACCTTTATCAATACACTAACAAATCGAGAAATCGTTTGTGGTATTGCTTCTGAAGAAAATGATGACTTCATCACAATAAAAGGACAAAAGAGCGATCATAGAAACAATTATGTAGTACTTATGGATCCATTGGATGGTAGTTCTAACATAGATGTTAACGTTTCTGTAGGAACAATTTTTTCGATTTACAGAAGAGTTACTCCAACAGGAACGCCTGTTACTATGGAAGATTTCTTACAACCTGGTAATTTACAAGTTGCTGCTGGATATATTATTTACGGAACATCTACTATGCTGGTATATACTACTGGCCACGGTGTTAATGGATTTACATTAAACCCAGCTTTGGGTACATATTACTTATCACACCCAAACATGACTTTTCCTGAAGACGGAAACATTTACTCTGTAAACGAAGGAAACTATATTCATTTCCCACAAGGTATAAAAGATTACATTAAGTACTGTCAAGAAGAAAAACAGGATCGTCCATATACATCCAGATATATAGGTTCCTTAGTTAGTGATATTCATCGTAATATGATAAAAGGCGGAATTTATATGTATCCTAGTACTTCTAAATCTCCAAACGGAAAACTTCGTTTACTTTACGAATGTAATCCAATGGCTTTTATTGCAGAACAAGCAGGTGGATCAGCAAGTGATGGGTTTAGAAGGATTTTAGAAATAAAACCTACAGAATTACATGAACGTACTCCATTTATATGTGGTAGTAAAAATATGGTTTCGAAAGTAGAGTCATTTATGAAAAGTTCTGAATCCTAAACACATCAATTTTACTTAGGGTATAATTTATTTATAACTATTAGCCAAATAGTTAGATAATCGTATTTATAAAAAAAGGCTTATGAATAGATTGATTGCAATTAATTTTCACTAATCTTGCAATTAAACAATAAAAACAAAAGAGTTTCTCCCTCCAACCAATCATTAAAACTCTATAAATTAAACGTATTACATTTGTTGTAAAAGCAAGTAACTTTAACATTATTGTTCTGTGAACTCTTATTTTTAATGTTTTTTATGTTAAATTTACCTGAAGCTCATAGAACAACAATATAAATTACCAAAAATGGCCAAAGAAAATAAAGCTGCGCAAGAACAAGTGGTAAATGATCCTTCTTCAAAAATAGAGGCAATAAAAAATCTAATATTTGGGGAAAACATTGCTGCATATAACTCTGAATTTGACTCAGTTAAAAAGGATATTTCTTCTAAGAAAAAGGAGCTTGAAGATTTTATTGAAGATACTCGAAAAGAATTAAATCAGGCAATTGACAATCTTAGCACTGATATAAATATTAGAATTACTGAATTAGAAGATAATTTAGCTGATAAGGTAGAAATGTTAGATAACAAAAAGGTTGATAGAAAAACATTAGGTGATCTTTTGATCGCTATGGGAGAAAAAATAAATAAATAGTAATCTGTTTATCCAACCATATGGAAGAACAGGATAAATTAAAAATTCTTAAAGAACTTCTTCTTACTGAAGAGAAGGAGTATGCGGATTCTATTGCCAAAAAAGTTGATGAATTAAGTAAAATAGTTTATCAAAAACAGGAATTATCTCACAAAGTAGATCCCATTATAGATGACAAATTAGAACAATTTGTCGAAGAAATTCCGAAAACATTAGGCCCAACAATTACTGAAGCTTTAAAGGAAGAAATTAAAAATTCTCAAGACGCAGTTGTAGAAGCCTTATTTCCAATCATCGGGAAGATGATTAAGAAGTACATTGCTCATGAAATGAAGCTATTGAGTGAAAATATAAATAGAAAAACTAGACAAGCTTTCTCATTTAAAAATTGGTTTAAAAGAACAAAAGCAAGAGCACAAGGAATTAGTGATGGTGATCTTGCAATAACTGACTATGCCAAACCTAGATTGATACAAATGTTTGTCATCGAAAAAGATTCGGGATTATTAATTACAGATTATAGTCCTTTATCTGATAATGCAGTAGATAAAGATATGGTCGCAGGCATGTTAACTGCTATAAAAAGTTTTGTAGAAGATGCTTTTCAAGGAGGAAATCAAAACCTAGAAACCATAGAATACGAATTGTACACAATACATATACAGAATTTTTATTCGTATTATATTGCCGCTGTAATATCTGGTGCGTATAATGTGATGTTTAAGGAAGTTTTAGAAGATCAAATTATTAACTTTGCGCAAGAGCACATTTCTAAAAGAGATCTAGAAAATAGTGAGCTGTTTACTAAAAAATTAAAAAAACATTTTGAAGATGAAATTGTCTAAAAAAGTAGTGCTTTTAGGACACTTTGGTGTAGGAAAAACGTCATTATTCAGACGTTTTATTGATGATGAATTTTCTGAAGACTATAAAGTTACTTTAGGTGTTCAGATACAAAAGAAAGTTATCGAAATGCCAGATGGACGAGAACTTTCTATGATCATTTGGGATACCGAAGGGCATACGGACATAGAAGATACCAGAAAATCATATCTTTTGGGATCCAATGCCTTTATTTATGTATTTGATCTTACTCGGATTGACACCTATAAAGACCTCAATCAAGATTTAAAATATCTTTCTAAAAATCACCCTAAAGTGACAGTTAAGGTTATTGGTAATAAGCTAGATCTGGTAAATGAGAAAGAAATAACAAAAACGTTTGAAGAACTAAACATAACTGTTGATTGTTTAACCAGTGCAAAAACCAATAAAAATGTACAAAATTTCTTTGCACGTCTTGCTGAGGAAATAACTGCATAGTACTATGACATATCAAGAAGAAAAGCTACTCTTTAATCAAAAAACGCAGTGCACAATCGTTCAACACGATGGAACAATTAAAGAAACTGATGGTAATATTTTTAAATGGAAAATAGGAACATCTATCTATGATGCGCATCCGTTTTTTGAAATTATAAAAGGTTTTATTGAGATTTTTGAGCAAGAAGAGACTATCTATAATTTTCCTTGTATTCACTTGGAAGAAAAGAAACTTGATAAAATATGTGATATCACAATTAAAATAAATACTGAAGAAGTTGTTATTCTATTGTTTGATTACTCAAACAAGTATTATGAACTTAATAAAATAGCACAACAAAAAAACGAGTCTATTCTAAGGGCCAAAGAGTTAGAACTTAAAAATCAGTATTTACTTGATAAAGAAAAGTTTAAAAATAGTTTTATAGCCAACATTAATCATGAAATCAGGACACCTTTGACAGGTATTTTAGGTTTTATCGAGGTATTAGAAAAAACAAATTTAAATTTTGAACAAGAAGAGTTAGCTAGAATTATAAAGAGACAAAGCATACACCTCAACGCTCTTATAGAGGATATGGTAGATATTTCTAAAATAGAGTCTGGCAAAATAAAAATTATAGACGAAAGATTTCTATTTATTAACCTTGTAGAAGGATTCGAAGAAACATACGCTAAACTTGCAGAAGAAAAAGGAATCGAATTCGAAACGTATATAGATCCTAGTATTCAGGAATATCTTATTGGAGATCGAACACGCGTATTTCAAATTTTAAATAACATTCTTAACAATGCTTTCAAGTTTACTGAAGAAGGTAAAGTAAGTCTGTCAGTTACTAAGAACTATCAACGTACAAACAAAATAAATGTTGGTTTCAAGATTGAAGACACTGGTTTAGGAATTCAAGAAGAAAATCTTGAAAACATTTTCAACAGATTTACACGCTTTAATGGAGATAAACAAATTTCGGGTACAGGATTAGGATTAGCTATAGTAAAAGACTTGGTAGATCTCCTAAATGGAGAAATCAAAGTTACGAGTGAGCCAGATAAAGGAACAACCTTTGAGATTAAGTTGCCATTCAAATTTGATGTTACAAAATCTATCCCAACGAAGAAAAAGAAAAAATACAGCCTTCCTGAAACTAAAAAGAAATTTAGAATATTAGTGGTCGAAGATGAAGAAGCTACTCAATTCTTACTAATGAAAATATTAATTAGTCACGGAAGTTTCTTTGTAGATGTTGCTATAAACGGACAAGAGGCAATTAATTATCTAGAAAGAAGAAACTATGATCTTGTTTTAATGGATTTAAAACTATCAAAAGTAGATGGTTATAAAGCAACTCATATGATTAGAAATAATTATGGTGACAAGATGATCTCTGAAGTTCCGATTATAGGTTTTACCGCGAAAGCAACAGAAGCCGAAAGAGACAAATGTTTACGTTCTGGAATGAATGATTTTATTGCTAAACCTTTTGAACAAGAAGATTTAATTTATAAAATAGTAAAACAAATAGCTAAAAAAGCCGCTTCTTAGAAGCGGCTTTTTTTATAGTATTAATCGAATATGGATATTATCGATTCATGTTTTTAATTTCATCTGCAAAAGTATCTTCATCTACATTTTGATCTATTAAAGAAAGTGCTTTATCTACAACATACTTAGCGTTGTCCGATTTAAAACCTAAACCAACACATAATCTTTCCAATAACGCAACTTGATCATCTCCCTTAATATTATCTGCATATACCATTCTAGATAAATCAAATAATCTTTTTAGTCTTGCATCATAACTAATCGGAGGATTGATAGGATGAGAAGCATAATCTTTTAATATTTCTTTATAATCATTCTCCGAAATATCAAGATTTCTAGCTAATCTATCTAAGAACGCTCTCTCTTCATCCGTAATTACACCATCACTCATCGCCACTCTAACGATTGCTGCGAAATGATCTTGATTTCTCTTCTGAAATCCACTATCAAATAAATCAGATATTGACATCATGTACTTTTATTTATTTTCCGCAAATATAACCAAACTATACTCCTTTTAAAATTTAATAAGCTAGATTTTTTTATTGGCCTAATTGCAAATAAAAACACAAGAATCTAATACTAAAAAAGATCATCAACAACTCCTAATATTTCTATAAACCCTTTTTTGTCAAAATAGTATTCCGTAATTTCAATGAAACAAGTAATATAAAGTTGTAATTACCATCTATGTCATATCGACCTCTTTTAGAATTTACAGAAAAAGGAATCTATTGCGATATCGCTAAAGTATATCTAGATCCTTGGAAACCTGTAAATAATGCAATTATTACTCATGGACACGCTGACCATAGTCGATGGGGGCATAAAAGTTATATTACACATCACACTAACATTCCGATTATCAAACATCGACTAGGTGATATTAACGTTAACGGAAAAGAATATGGAGAAACTTTTATAATAAACAATGTAAAATTTAGTCTCCACCCGGCTGGTCATATCATCGGAAGTTCTCAAATTAGGGTAGAACATAAAGGAGAAATATGGGTTTTTACCGGAGATTATAAAATAGAAAATGATGGAATTTCGGTTCCGTATGAGCCTGTACGATGCCATACTTTTATTACAGAATGTACCTTTGGGTTACCCACGTTCAAATGGACTCCACAACAAGAAGTTTTCAATAATATAAATAATTGGTGGTTAGAAAACCAAACCGAAGGAAAAACATCAATTCTTTTCGGATATTCTTTAGGAAAAGCGCAACGTCTTCTAAAATATTTAAACCCTGAAATTGGTAAAATTTATACGCATGGTGCTATCGAGAATATGACGAATGTGATACGGCCTATGGTTTCCTTCCCAGAGACAACCTTAATTACTAGAGAAACCAAAAAGGACGATTTTATTGGAAATATTGTGATAGCTCCTCCTAGCACACATGGAAGCACCTGGATCAGAAAAATGGTGCCTTATGTAACCGCTTCTGCAAGTGGATGGATGGCCTTTAGAGGAGCGAGACGACGACGAGCAATTGATAAAGGATTTGTACTTTCTGATCATTGCGATTGGGATGGATTATTAAACGCTGTACAAGAAACTGGAGCTACTAAAATTATAACCACACACGGATATACCGAAATATTTTCTAAATATCTTAGAGAATTGGGATATGATGCGCGTACAGAAAAAACGCAGTATGAAGGTGAACTTGTCGAAATAGACACCAAAAAAGAAAGTGAGGTTACAGAATGAAACTATTTGCAAACCTTATTAAGACTTTAGATAGCACCAATAAAACCAATGTAAAAGTAAACGCATTGGCTTCTTATTTTACAGAAGCTCCAGAAAAAGATAAAGTATGGACTATCGCTATCCTCTCGCATCGCAGACCTCCAAGACCTGTGAATACTACATTACTTAGAACCTGGGCATCAGAATTAGCAAACATTCCGCTTTGGTTATTTGAAGAATCTTACCATATTGTTGGAGATTTGGCAGAAACTATAGCTTTGATAATTCCTGCATCAAAAGAAAGCTCTACAAAGACACTTACACAATTTCTAGAAGAGATGATAGCTCTGAAAAAGCAATCCGAAGAAGAAAAAAAGGCATATTTACTAAAAAACTGGAAAGTCCTTAACTATTATGAACGTTTTGTATTCACTAAACTAATTACCGGTGGTTTTCGAATTGGAGTCAGTCAAAAATTAATGACTAGAGCGTTATCCATAGCTACACAAATTGATGAAGATATATTAGCATATAAATTGATGGGTAACTGGGATCCTAATACTATTTCTTTTGAAGACTTAATCTTAAGAGAAAATGAATCCGATTTTCTTTCAAAACCCTATCCCTTCTACCTAGCATATGCTGTAGAAAATGAAGTTTCGGATCTGGGAAATGTGGCAGATTGGTATGCTGAACATAAATGGGATGGAATTAGAGCTCAAGTGATTATTAGAAACAACGAAATTTTTGTTTGGAGTCGCGGAGAAGAATTGGTGACAGATAAATATCCAGAATTTCAGAAGTTTCTAGGTATTATACCTAACGGGACCGTTTTAGATGGCGAAATTCTACCTTTTCCTAATGGAGAAATCGGATCTTTTAACGATCTACAAACCAGAATAGGGAGAAAAACCGTTTCTAACAACTTGCTTCATAAAACTCCTGTTATTCTAAAAGCATATGATATGTTAGAATGGGAAGGAAATGACATTAGAAACCATCCATTTTCTGAGCGTCGTGAATTATTAGAAAAACTATTTCAAAAAGTCTGTGATTCTAAATTTTATATAAAACACGAAACACCATTACATCTCTCCGAGAAAATGACTTTCAATTCATGGTCAGCAGTAGCTGATGAGCGAGAACGATCTCGAGATGTTAGGTCAGAAGGTTTAATGTTGAAAAAGAAAGATTCACCTTATTTAGTAGGTCGAAAAAAAGGTGATTGGTGGAAATGGAAAGTGGATCCCTTAACTATTGATGCAGTACTTACTTATGCGATGCGAGGACATGGACGAAGATCTAATTTATTTACGGATTACACCTTCGGGCTCTGGAATGATGATAAAACGGAGCTTGTAACTTTTGCCAAAGCATATTCTGGACTAACCGATATAGAATTTAAGGAAGTTGACAAATTCATAAAAGCAAATACATTAGAACGTTTTGGACCAGTAAGAAGTGTTACTCCAGAGTTAGTATTCGAAATTGCTTTCGAAGGAATTGCCCTATCCAAAAGACATAAAAGCGGAATTGCTACTCGATTTCCTCGTATTTTAAGATGGAGACAGGACAAAAAAATTGATGAAGCTAATTGTTTAGAAGATTTAAAAGCATTAATTCCAAATGTAACCAGTGATTCATGACACAAAAAGAACTTTTTGCGATCGCAGAATCTTGGTTCCAACAACAACAGTGGAAATCTTTTCCTTTTCAAAAGCAAAGTTGGAAAGCATTCTTACAAGGTAAAAACGGATTACTAAATGCACCAACCGGAAGTGGAAAAACCTATGCACTATGGATTCCTATTGTTCTAAATTACATAAAACATAACCCAGGTTATCAAACGAAACACAAAAAAGGCTTAAAAGCAATATGGATCACACCGCTAAGAGCACTTTCGCAAGAGATTAAACAAGCTACAGAAAGATTTGCGGATGATCTAGATACACAATTTACGGTAGGAATAAGAACAGGAGATACTTCTCAAAAAGAAAGAGCAGCACAAAAACGTTCTATGCCAGATTTGCTCATTACAACTCCAGAAAGTTTACAACTGTTGCTTGCTTCAAAAGGATATGATAAAACTTTTAAAGATTGCACTGCTATCATAATTGATGAATGGCACGAACTATTAGGAACTAAGAGAGGAGTTCAAATCGAATTAGCACTATCCAGACTAAAAACAGTTTCTTCTTCACTTAGGATTTGGGGAATATCTGCCACTATCGGAAATCTAGAACAAGCACAAGAAGTATTATTAGGACATCAATCAGACGCTTTACAGAACTCGGTGTTAATCAAAGCTACTATTAAAAAGAAGATTAAAGTTCAAAGCATTATTCCCAAAGAAATGGAAACCTTTCCCTGGCGTGGGCACTTAGGTATTCATTTATTAGACGAAGTTGTCCCAATTATCAAAAGAAGTAAAACCACATTACTTTTTACTAACACGCGAAGTCAATGCGAAATTTGGTTTCAAAAAATACTACAAAAATATCCAGAGTTTGCAGGAGAAATGGCAATGCATCATGGAAGCATTAACAAGGAAACACGGCTGTGGGTAGAACAAGCTATTAGAAATGAATCTCTAAAAGCGGTAGTTTGTACTTCTAGCCTAGATCTAGGGGTCGATTTTGCTCCAGTAGAAACTATTATTCAGATTGGAGGGCCAAAAGGAGTAGCTCGCTTTTTACAACGTGCTGGTCGTAGTGGTCATCAACCTGGTAAAACCAGTGTTATTTATTTTTTACCGACACACGCCATCGAATTGATTGAAGCATCTGCTTTACAACAAGCAGTAAAACATAACACCGTAGAAGATCGCATTCCCTATTTAAATAGCTTTGATGTATTGGTTCAATACCTTACTACCTTAGCTGTTTCTAATGGATTTTATCCTCAAGAAATTTATCGCGAAATTAAGAATACCTTTTGCTATCAAACAATCTCCGAAGATGATTGGAGATGGATACTAAATTTCATCACCATAGGTAGCCAAAGTCTGCAGCAATATGATGAATATAAAAAAGTAGAAATTCTAGAAGATGGATTATTTAAAGTTAACAACAGAGGAGTCGCTATGCGACATCGTCTACAAATAGGAACTATTGTAAGTGACGCCGTATTAACTGTAAAATATCTAAAAGGAGGATATATCGGCAGTATCGAAGAATGGTTTATTTCAAAATTAAAACCAGGTGATGTTTTTACCTTCGCGGGAAGAAACCTAGAACTTGTAAGGATAAAAGAAATGAAAGTTTTGGTACGAAAATCTTCAAAAAAGACTTCTAAAGTTCCAAGTTGGATGGGTGGTAGATTGACACTAACTTCCCAAATGTCAGAATTACTCCGCAACGAATTATACAAAGCCTCATCTAAAACTGGTAAAAAAAAGTCTCTGGAGTTAAAAGCACTTTCGCACATATTTAAGAAACAAGAAGAAGAAAGTATTATTCCTGGATCTGATGAATTTCTAATCGAGACTTTTAAAACACGAGAAGGATATCATGCTATTTTTTACCCTTTTGAGGGTCGATTCGTTCATGAAGCTTTGGGAAGTTTGTTGGCTTATAGAATCAGCCTTTTATTTCCAATCTCTTTTTCCATAGCGTTTAATGATTACGGTTTTGAACTACTATCGGACCAAGAGATTGATATGCAACAGGTAATTGATAACGATCTTTTTTCTAAAGATCATATGCATAGTGATCTTCAAAAAAGCTTAAATGCAACCGAAATGGCCAGACGTAAATTTAGAGATATCGCTGTAATATCAGGAATGGTATTTACCGGATATCCTGATAAAGTACTAAAAAGCAAACATCTACAATCCAGTTCACAATTGTTATTCAATGTATTTAGAGATTACGAAACTGAAAACCTATTATATCAACAAGCCTTTATAGAGACTTTTGAACATCAATTAGAAGAAGGAAGGTTACAAAAAGCCTTAGAAAGAATAGAAAATCAATCTATTATTTGGAAATCCTGTAAAAAAGCGACTCCTTTTTCATTTCCTATTATTACGGATCGATTGCGAGAAAAATTATCCAGCGAAAAACTCGAAGATCGTATTAAAAAGATGGTAGCTTTGTTATCCAAAAAATAATGCTTCATTGAAATCACAAACTATACAAATACAAAATCAAAACTTTATCCTTCATCCTACGGGTGCGATGTTTTGGAAAGAAAAAGACATGCTTTTGATTGCAGATTTGCATTTAGGAAAAATATCTCATTTTAGAAAACATGGTAGTGCAGTGCCACAAGATGCTATCATCAAAAATTTTGAACAATTAGACACAGTTATCCAAACCTTTACCCCATCTAAAGTTTGTTTTTTAGGAGATCTTTTTCATAGTTTTATTAATAATGAATGGATATTATTTTCAGAATGGGTATCTAACACTAAGGCTCAATTTCTGTTGATTATAGGAAATCATGATATCATCTCTCCTCATAAATATGAAGAAATAGGTATAAAGCTCGGTACAGAATTAATTTTAGATAATTTTCTACTTAGTCATCATCCCGAAGAACGAGAAGAACTCTTCAATTTCTGTGGTCATATTCATCCTGGAGTACTTTTAGAAGGTTTAGGAAAACAACGCTTACGGTTAGCTTGTTTTTATCAAACCGAAAATCAACTTATCCTCCCCGCTTTTGGAGAATTTACTGGCAACCATACCTTAGATATTATAGAAAAAGTTAAAATATATGCTATCACAAAAAAGGAAGTTATTTTAGTATCTCAATAACAAAATAGTATGCAAAACCAAAAACATCTTTTTGATCTATCTCCTGAGATAACCTATTTAAACGGAGCATATATGGCTCCACAATTAAAATCAGTTACCGAAATAGGTCTACAATCTGTGCAAAGAAAAGCACATCCTAATGAAATCTTACCAGAAGATTTCTTTACTGAAAAAGAAATTCTAAAACAGCGTTTTGCAACATTGATTGATGCTCCAGATTACAGTAATACGGCTATTATTCCTTCTGTTTCCTATGGTATTGCGAATGCTGCGAACAATGTGACCATTAAAAAAGGAGATGAAATCATTCTGGTTGACGAACAATTTCCTAGTAATGTGTATATCTGGCAAGAAGTTGCCAGAAAAAATGGAGCAACTATCAAAATTGTTAGACCTCTTGTTGAATTAGAAAACAGAGGTAAGCGTTGGAATGAAAATATTCTGGAAGCTATCAGTAAAAACACAGCGGTAATTGCCATGCCACATGTGCACTGGGCAGATGGTACTTTATTTGATCTGAAAGCCATTCGCGAGAAAACCAAAACAGTAAACGCGATGTTAGTCATCGATGGAACTCAAAGTGTAGGTGCTTTCCCTTTTTCTATACAAGAAATTGAGCCGGATGCTTTGGTTTGTGGTGGTTATAAATGGTTATTAGGCCCCTATTCTATTGGCCTGGCTTATTACAGTGATGCTTTTAATAATGGAACACCAATAGAACATAATTGGATGAGCCGGTATAATAGTGAAGACTTTTCTGGACTTACCAAATACGAAGATCGATATCAGGAAAAAGCAGCTCGATATTCTGTAGGCGAATCAAGTAATTTTGTATTAACACCGATGATGATAAGAGCCTTAGATCAATTGATAGAATGGCAACCAAAAAACATTCAGGAATATGGGAAAAATATTTCTCAAAAAGCTATACAAAAACTCCGAGAATTAGGTTGTTTTATTGAAGATGATTCCTTTAGGTCTCATCATTTGTTTGGCATCTATCTTCCTAATCATATCAATCTAGAAAAACTAAAGATTCAATTAAAAAAAGAGCAAATCTTCGTTTCATTTAGAGGAAATGCTATACGAGTTTCTTGTAATGTATATAATTCTGAAAAAGATTTTGAAAAACTACTACTTCAATTCTCTTAATAAATCAGACGTTCTTTTTTTGGATACGTTTAGATAGCTGTTATATTTGCTATAAAATCTTCGCTACGTGAGTCAAATCTTAATCACGCAAACTTTTGCACAGTCTCAGCAATTGCAGAAACTGGGAAATGCTATTGCCCAATCTGAAAGTAAAATTCATTTACAAGGTCTTATAGGATCTTCATTATCCTTTATAATTGAAAATTCTTTTCTACAAGCAGAAAAACCTTTTTTATGTATTTTTAATGATAAAGAAGAAGCAGCTTATTACCTGAACGATTTAGAACAATTGTTAGGGGATAAAAATGTTTTGTTTTATCCTGGTAGTTATAGAAGACCATACCAAATTGAAGAAACCGATAATGCCAATGTTTTATTAAGAGCAGAAGTATTAAACAGAATTAACTCTCGTAAAAAGCCCGCACTTATTGTTACTTATCCTGATGCATTATTCGAAAAAGTAGTAACCAGAAAAGAACTCGAAAAAAACACATTAAAAATTTCTAATGGTGATACTTTATCTTTAGATTTTGTAAACGAAGTATTGTTCGAATATCAGTTCCAAAGAGTAGATTTTGTTACTGAACCTGGAGAATTTTCGGTACGAGGTGGTATAGTAGACGTATTTTCGTTCAGTAATGATGAGCCATATCGTTTGGAATTTTTTGGTGATGAAGTAGATAGCATTAGAACCTTTGACGTAGAAACTCAATTATCGACAGAACAAATTAAAAAGATCACTATCATTCCAAATGTCGAGAATAAAGCAATGCAAGAAACCCGGGAGAGTTTCTTAAAATACATTGCACCTAAAACCGTCATTTTTGCAAAAGATATTGATCTGTTATCTACAAGAATTGATAAAAATTTTGAAAAAGCTAAAGATGCCTTCAAAACACTTTCTGAAGATATCAAACATGGTACACCAGAAGAACTTTTTGCTTCTTCGGAATTAATCAAAAAACAACTACTAAATTTTACATTAGTAGAAATAGGAAACAGGCCTCTAACTAAAGCCGATTATGCTATAAAGTTTGACACAAAACCTCAGCCTTCTTTTAACAAGCAGTTTGATTTATTGATTAAAAACCTTAACGAAAACCACGAAAAAGAGTACAAGAATTATATTTTCTGCGTAAGCGAACAACAAGCTAAACGTTTCCATGATATTTTTGATGATGCTGATTTAGATGTAAAACAATATGAAACAATTGTATTCTCTGCGTTTCAAGGGTTTATAGATCATGATCGAAAAATAGCTTGTTACACGGACCATCAGATTTTTGAACGCTATCATAAGTTTAATCTAAAAAGTGGATACGCCAAAAAACAAGCGATCACACTAAAAGAGCTTACTAATCTAGAAGTTGGTGATTATGTAACGCATATAGATCACGGAATAGGAAAATTCGGTGGGCTCCAAAAAATAGACGTAGAAGGTAAAAAGCAGGAAGCTATCAAGTTGATTTATGGAGAACGAGATGTATTATACCTAAGTATCCATTCTCTTCATAAAATCTCCAAGTTTAATGGTAAAGATGGTAAACCGCCTCAAATATATAAGCTCGGTTCTAAGGCTTGGAAAACGTTAAAACAAAAAACAAAAGCAAGAGTAAAACATATTGCTTTTAACTTAATTCAGTTATACGCAAAAAGAAAACTTCAAAAAGGATTTCAGTACAATCCCGATAGTTATTTGCAACACGAATTAGAAGCCTCTTTTATATATGAAGATACTCCTGATCAAAGTACTGCAACAGAAGCTGTAAAAGCGGACATGGAAAGCGAAAGACCGATGGATCGATTAATTTGTGGTGATGTTGGTTTTGGTAAAACTGAAGTTGCCATAAGAGCTGCATTTAAAGCCGTAGATAATGGAAAACAAGTCGCTATATTGGTTCCAACCACTATTCTTGCTTTTCAACATGCTAAAACATTTAGAGAACGACTAAAAGATTTTCCAGTAGTGGTAGATTATGTAAATCGTTTCCGTACTGCCAAACAAAAAAGAGAAACCCTAGAAGATCTAGCTTCTGGAAAAGTTGATATTATCATAGGAACGCATCAATTGGTAAATAAGAATGTTAAATTTAAAGATCTTGGATTATTAGTAATCGATGAAGAACAAAAATTTGGTGTATCTGTAAAAGACAAGTTAAAAACGATCAAAGAAAATGTTGATACACTTACATTAACTGCTACACCTATCCCAAGAACATTACAGTTTAGTTTAATGGCAGCAAGGGATTTATCTACAATAACTACACCTCCACCAAATCGATATCCAATTGAAACCAATGTTATTAGATTTACTGAAGAAACGATTAGAGATGCGGTGAGTTATGAAATCCAACGTGGGGGACAGGTATATTTTATTCACAACAGAATAGAAAATATTAAAGAAGTAGCTGGTATGATACAACGTCTAGTTCCTGATGCTAAAGTAGGTATTGGGCACGGGCAAATGGATGGTAAAAAGTTAGAAAGCTTGATGCTCTCTTTTATGAATGGAGAGTTCGATGTACTTGTGTCTACTACTATTGTAGAAAGTGGATTGGATGTACCAAATGCAAATACCATTTTTATCAATAATGCTAATAACTTTGGACTATCAGACTTACATCAAATGAGAGGTCGTGTCGGTAGAAGTAATAAAAAGGCGTTCTGTTATTTTATTACACCGCCATATTCTGCAATGACAGAAGATGCAAGAAAACGTATTACTGCTTTAGAAATGCATTCTGATTTAGGTAGTGGATTTAATATCGCTATGAAAGATCTAGAAATTCGTGGAGCTGGTGATTTATTAGGAGGAGAACAAAGTGGATTTATTAACGAGATTGGTTTCGACACGTATCAAAAAATACTAAATGAAGCCATAGAAGAATTAAAAGAGAATGAATTTGCGGAATTATATGAAGATGATAAAAAAGAAAAGGTATATCTAAAAGATACACAGATTGATACCGATTTTGAATTATTATTCCCTGACCATTATATCAATAATATTACTGAGCGACTTAACCTGTATACAGAACTTAACGGCATTAAAGATGAAAGTGGATTACAGGAATATGAAAAGCGATTAATTGATCGATTTGGAGAATTACCCGATCAAGCAATTGATCTTTTAAACTCTGTACGCATCAAATGGATTGCTACATCAATCGGTATTGAGAAAATAATCATGAAACAAAATAAACTTATTGGATATTTTATTAGTGATCAACAATCTAATTTTTACCAAAGTCCTGCATTTTCCAAAGTACTTCAATTTGTACAAAAGAACCCAAATGTCTGCAAGATGAAAGAAAAAAACACAAGGAATGGATTAAGACTATTGCTTACTTTCGAAAATATTAACTCTGTTAATACTGGTCTTCAAGTGTTGCAACCATTAAAATTTACAACTAATGAATCCCAAGCTTCTTAAGTATTCTTTAAATTATAAACGTTAAAATTAACTGCAAACGTTATAAAACAAAAAACCATTCGTCGATGCAAAATTGCATTTCAACGTCATTTTAACCGTATTTAACTATAAAAAACAATTAATACTGTTTTAAATTTCTAATTTCATTTCAGATTATAAGTACTAAACCAACTTAAATTATGAGACGAAAAGAAGAATTTAGTTTTTTAAAAGGATCTTTATCAAGAAAAATAAGTAGTGATATTCGGAATAACAATAGACTTTATGCTATCAATTATTCTAATGTAGAAAGAAGGTTTGCTGAAGAATTAGAAAACTATAAAAATCACCCCGAACTTATCGATATAGAAGAATTTTCCATGAATTATTCGTTTGGTTACCATTATAGTAATGATATTGATGATCTTCATAGTAAAGAAGCTATGTTTATAGAAGTTAAGAGTTATCTGCAAAATCTAAGAATGTGCGCTTAGATCTAAAAACTATAATTACTACAATAAAATCTCTACTATCCTAATTAGTATCTTATATAAAGAATACATCTTATTCCAAAAAACATAGCTTCTTGCATTAGAATAATTCCTATATTTCCTATCCAAAGGAATTTACTAAAAATCCTCCGAAACCACCATTATACTTGAAATGTCAGGTTAATGACGGGTCAAAGTCAAGTCAAAAAATTTGAGATTTTATCTCTTACAACTAATATTGCTGTATCAAATGAAAACAAGTTCTAGTAATTCTACTGCAGGGAATACTACTTCACAAGAAACGAAAAACTTAAAAATCATGGAACAACCAGCATTAGGTATTAAAATATCCGAACTAAGAAAATCCAAAGGACTTACACAGGAAGAACTCGTAGAACAATGCAATATTAGTGTACGAACTATACAACGCATTGAGGCGGGAGAAGTAACTCCAAGAAGCTACACAATAAAAACAATCTTATCGGCACTGGATTATGACTTAGAAAAAATACAAACCGAAAATTCTAAAGTAGCTAAAGAATTTAAAAAACTTTTTCTTCTTGATATTGATGACAGTAAAGAAGCTAGTTTTTTAACTAGACAACTGACCATATCTTGGATTAGTGGTATTGTATATTTTATTCTTGGATTTGGAGAATTTGCATTGGACTATTCAAGATATTTTGGTAGTGAAATGTTAGTCTCGACCGCACTTTATAGCGTATTAAAATTGGTAATTCTTATAGCGATTATACTTTTTATGAGAGGTTTTATACTTTCTGGCAAAATTTTTAAAAACTACTTATTGAGAATAACTGCTTTTATATTTACCTGTATGACAATCATTTTCTACACCTATGATTTAATATCCTTACACATAGGTGAATTGGATTTTACCTACATAATTGGTGCTCAAGCTGTCACTTTTGGAGTTATTGGTATTCTTTTAGGAATCTCGGTAATTAGACTTCAAAATGCACTAGGAATGTTAGCAAAAACCACGGGTATCTTCGAAATTATTGCCTACGGATGTATGGCTACTGTTATATTAGGGTTTCTTGGATATTTTTTACTTACGCCTACTATTATTCTTGAAATAATCCTTCTGTATAGAATTTCTGAAATGCTTAAAGCTAAACAACAAGAAACTGACTTAGCATAATCTCTTTTTTATTTTAAAAATAATTCATCAAAATCATTGAATTGACCTTCTATGACAGGGAATTCTATGTCTAATCTCAATTAAAAAACATGAAAAAATATATTAAAACTTGTTCTATTTTCATTCTAAGTTTAGTCTTAGTCTATTATCTTTTTGAACCAATATTCTTATATAATATTGGTTGGAAGAACAAGCCCAATACATCTAATATTCAACCGGTTCAAACACATAATGATTTCATATTAAATAAAGCCGATAGTATTCTTAAGAAGATCTATAAAAAATTAGAAGCGCCAGCTGTATCAATTGCAGTTGGTCAAAATAATAAAGTCATATGGTCCAATGTTATCGGATATCAAGATATTGAGAATAAGACCTTAGCAGATCTTACTACTAAATTTAGAATTGGAAGTACCTCAAAAGCAGTCACTTCTTTAGGAATAGGTGTTTTGCTTCAAAACAATAAACTTAATTTAGACCATCAAGTAAAACAATTCGTATCATATATAGAAGACCCTCTTAAAGAACTAACTTTAAAACAATTAGCATCACACACTTCAGGAATAAGAAATTATGGAGCTTGTCTTTGTTTTCCTATTTGGGAATATTACAACAACGATTCTTATTCTAGTGTGGAAGAAAGTGTTTCATTATTTAATAATGATGAATTATTATTTACTCCTGGTGATAATTTTAGTTACAGCAGTTATAATTATACCCTTCTTAGTGCGATGATAGAAGAAGCTTCAGGAAAACCCTTTCCTGAATTCATGAAAGAATCTGTATTCGAACCATTACGTGCTAAATTCATTGTTGAGGAAACTTCAGAAACTATAAAAGACGTCGCAGAATTTTATGATGTAACTGATCAAAAGTATAAAAAGGTATATCCTGTTAACAACAGTAATAAATGGGCTGGTGGAGGTTTTTTGGCATCTCCAACCGATCTCATCAAACTAGGAAATGCTTTTCTAAATAATGAATTATTCGATAAAAACATTACTGAGATACTTACAACACCTGTACTACTTAACAATTCTGAAATTAACGAACAGAATTATGCTATTGGTTGGAGGAATGATACCAAAGATATATTTAAAAATGGATCACAAATAAACATATGGCATCATGGAGGTATCGCCAATGGATCCATTTCATTATTAATGTTATTTCCAGAATACAATCTATCTATATCAATACTAGCCAATAAAAATGGTTCATCATCGGATTTATTCGAAAATGTATATGCAATTGCAAAAATATTTATACCCCAGAAAAAATAACGAAATGAAAAATATAAAATTACAACTTTCTAAAACGACACCTTTCAGAATACTATTTTATAATTCCTTTGACTTGTAAAATATTGTATAACATAATTTTTGATTTAAGAATTATTAATGCCAGAACATTTATCGACAATCAGAATTTTGTCTAATCTTTACAAAAGAAATATTTACGCGTCATTCGTAAAGTGTATGTTTTGTTTGGATTAACCTTCAAATTATAGATTAGACTTTTATCATAGCTAGTAGAAAATATCTATTGATCCAAATTGACCCATACACCTCCAATACAGGAGACTGCATAAACACCATTTCCACAAGATGTAGGAACCAATACTATTGCCCCCATATTCCCTTTACAAGATTCACCAACCACAGGGCATACATTGTTTTGTAAACCTCCTCTAATTTCTTTTTTAGCTATAGAATTAAGCATTTTTACTCCCCGTAATTTTAAAATTGATTTTAACATACCATATTTAATTTTAACAATATATAACCTGAACATTTTATCGACAATCAGGACTTTGTCGTCTCTTCACGAAAAAAGGTTTATTCGTACTTAAGTTCCAAAAACTATTTTCTGTTACCCGTATATCAAAAAAAAGATCGAAATCTTACGATTTTGATCTTTTTAATATTCGAATTAGCCTTATAAACATTTACTGCGGACTAAAAAGGTCCACCAACAGGTCTGCAGAAACATCCCGCACAGATATAAGGATAATCACACTCGCTATCAGAATGACATTCAGAATTTAATCCTCCTCCTCCATTGATTATTTGTTGTTGTTCTTTGTTTAATTGTTTTACTCCTTGCTGAGTCAAAATCGATTTTAACATGATGAATTTATTTTAAGATTAATTTGTATTGTGGGTATAAGTTACAAAATAAAAAGAGAAAAATTCCCTGTTTATGTTAATTTAAAATTAATGTTCGATGCCGCTTTCAATAATTCTTAAATTCTTAGTGCCAGCATCTGAGATATATAATACCTTTTGGTTCTTACTAGCCAAAATTCCGTTTGGAAAATTAAATGTGGCTTCAGAAACATCTCCATCCTCATTACCTAATGCACTTCCTGCAAATACTTCAAAATCATTTTCTTTATTTGGATTGATCTTATAAATCCTATGTTCTCCTATTTGAGTAGCAAAAAGAAAACCTCTGGCATACGTCAAAAACCCTAAAAAATTAGCATTTGGTGCTTCTGCAGGTAATTCAGCAATAAAAGTGAGTTCACCGTCTTTAAACTTATGAATTTTTCTGTCATTAAAGTTTCCGATATATACATCTCCTCTCCTATCGAATGCAATTCCGGCTGGTCCGTTAATTGGTGACCCTTCATACAACTTAGTAATTGTATTATTTTCTGATAACAAATTGATCGTATTAGTATTATATTCTACAAACAACATATCATTGGTACCTGGTATTCTTTTTATACCAGCTGGAGAGATTGCCTGAATACTATCCAATTGTGTGCCTTCTTCTGAATACTTATAAATCGTATTGGCAAAATGATCACAAACATAAATTTCATCATTTTTATTAATACCAATACCATTTGGAGAAACAAGACCATCCACAAAAACGGTTACTTCTCTAGAAGGAGTCATCTTATAAACCGTATTTCCAACAAAATCAGACCCATATAAATTTCCTTTTCGATCTATAGCTAATCCATCGTGAAATGAACCATCTGTCACCGTTTCTACAGTGGTTATTACATTAGGAACTTCACCCGGTCTACAGGCAGTAAATAATAGGAATGAAATAAGGATAGATAAGGTGATCGATGAGCATATTGCTTTCTTTACTACGGATAAAAAATTAACTGTTCGTTTCATTTGATATAATTTTAAAAGTTATACTCAAAACTGAGCCAAAAAACTTTAAAAATCGACCGAATGTATACGCTGAAACATTTTATGAGGTCTGTAATGCTTTTATATAGTTACTAGGTGTCTCGTTTTTAATCATTTTAAAAGCCTTGTTAAAAGTCGATTTCGAATTAAACCCAGAATCTAACGACAATGCTAAAATAGTATGATTAAAATGTTCTCCTTTTTGAATTTTAGAAATAAATTCTTGAACCCTATAGGTATTTATATAATCATAAAAACTACAGTGATGTATATTATTAAGTAA
Source organism: Aquimarina sp. Aq107 (assembly GCF_943733665.1). Classification (NCBI taxonomy): domain Bacteria; kingdom Pseudomonadati; phylum Bacteroidota; class Flavobacteriia; order Flavobacteriales; family Flavobacteriaceae; genus Aquimarina; species Aquimarina sp. Aq107. The sequence continues at coordinate 4,469,413 of NZ_OX030782.1, forward strand.
CCAAGAAATATTATTAGTAGAGGTATTAAGTTCTTTAGAAAGATCTTTTAATGTCAGTGCATTATTTAAATATATCTTCTTATGAACCATAAGATCTTCTAGATTCTTTTTTAATATTTCCAATTCTTCACCATTCAATCGTCCTTTTTGTAATGTTTTTTTCTTCACGAGTGGAACCCTAAATATTTCGGGTTGTTTTAGGCTAAAAAATCCCACAATGTAAATAAAAATAGGAATTGACATCCAAATAAGATGATAGCTTATAAAATACAACTCCTTAAATCTCATAAAATAGTTAGCATAGCTTATGATCCATAAAATCATAAAAACAGAAATTCCAGATAAAAAAAATCTTAGATAGGTCTGTACTTTTTGGGAATAAGAAAGATTGGCTTTTTCGGCTGTTTTATAGATACTAAGTAAACGATATGATATAGCAATATATATTACATTACTTAGTAAACCTGAAGTTTCTACAATAAAATAAACAAAATCGAAACCACCTTCACTGATTATAATTTGTAACTCTTCTCTAGTATAAAATAAAGTCCAACTAAAAAACAAAATATGAAGAAAAGCAGGAATAAAATGATACCAAGAAATTTTATAACTCGGAGACTCATTAAACGTCAACCTTCTTATATATGTATATAGTAAAGGTCCAAAAACAAAAATCAATGTATCAACAAACCCAGCAATTCGAAAAAATAAAGCTCCAGAAAATCTAGGATAAAACACTCTACCTACAAGCATCAAACAGGCTATTAATAATATAAAAGATAGAATCTTATTGGCTAATTTGTTTTTATTATGAAGCAATAAAAGAGTAATCGCAAGAAAAACTCCTTGACTAATTCCTAAGAACAATAGTAAATCAACAATTCCAAATGAATTCATATATAAGCTATAAAAGTTCCTTTCTCAAATCTAATCAAATTAAAAAATTTGAACGACCGTTTGGGTACGCTCACACTTTAAAAAAGCATTTCTACTCTAGAGAAATTAACTTTTCGACCTAAATTATATATGATTTTTATAAAAAAGTGGAGAAATCACACTTTTAAGACTATTAAGCTCTTTATCAGATAATACTTCTCTTTCAGAAATAGTTATACACTCTTCCATCTGTTTTTTTGTCCTAAATCCAACTACAGAAGAAGTGATAGCTTTATGGTTTAGCACAAACTGGATGGCCATTTGACACATAAATCGATCTTCTTTAGACGATTCCCGTAATTTTTCAACAACCATATCAACATCAGAAGAACTATATTCTAAGTACTCCGTTGCTCTTTTACCAGCTAGTAGCCCCTTTGCTATGGATCCTCTCGTTAAAACTCCAATTGTATTTTTACTTAATAATTCCAAGCAATATTCTTCTGGTCGTCTATCTAAAAGACTATATTGCATCATCACACTAGAAATATTAGATTGATTTACATATTCTCTTATTACATTTGGTCTAATCGATGAAATACCATAATACCTTATTTTGCCTTCTTTTTTTAAAGTTTCAAAAGCATCTATAGTTTCTTCAATAGGATCATCAATAGTTCCTCCATGTAATTGATATAGATCTATATAATCAGTCTTTAGGCGAGTTAAACTCTTTTCTACAGAATTTATAATATATTTTTTACTTGGATTCCAATCCCAGCCTTCTCCAGTATCCCTAGGTTGATTCCCTACTTTTGTCCCTATAATGATCTTATCTCTAAAACTTTTAACGGCCTTTCCTAACATTTCTTCGTTATTACCATTTTGATATATATCAGCAGTATCAAAATAATTAATCCCTTTATCAAACGCTACATGGATTAGTTCTTTTGTTTTTTCAAAATCTTCTTCAAGAGACATACATCCAAAAGATACTTCACTAATCTCCATATCCGAATTACCAAGTCTGCGATATTTCATTTATTACTTCGTATTAAGACTAATTATTAAAAATGATAAAAAGCATCTTCGAGATGCTCAATCTTCGTACCCAACTTATTTTTAATTATTGCTATAATATCAAAACGCACCTCTTGATCAAAATCGTTTTCTTCTACATAATGATTAATTGCTTTGACCAATAATTGTATTTGCTTTGGTTTTACAAAATCCTGCGGATTACCAAACTCTGGTGTGCTTCTAGTTTTTACTTCGATCACCACTATTGTATCATTATTTTTGGCTATAATATCGATTTCAGCCTTTAGATATCTATAATTTTGTTCCAGAATTTTATATCCTTTTTTTTCTAAAAACTCAACAGCTAATGTTTCTCCTTCCTTACCAAGTAAATTATGCTCTGCCACCCTATATATACTTTAAGATTACAGATTCCTTTTTTACTTCCAAAGAAATTTCTGCCCCCATAATTAATGCTCTATTATCTTCAATATGCCCCATCGGAAAATCAAATACTACAGGAAAACTGTACTCTTGTACAACCTCTAAAATAATTTCTTTAGCATTTTTCCCAAAAGAAATATTATTATCATGCATCTTAGTCATTCCTCCAACAATTAAACCAGATAATCCATCAAAATATCCATTGCGTTTTAAATTCTGGAGCATTCTATCAATATGATATAAGTATTCGTCTAAATCCTCAATACAGAGTATCTTTCCTTTACAATCAATAGATGATTTAGAACCACAAATAGAATATAAGATTGATAAATTACCACCTATAACCTTTCCTCTACAATTTCCTATTTTATTCTTTTCGAAAGAGGGAATCTTATACTCCATCTTTTTCCCAAATAAAGAATCATATAACGATTGTCTTGATTCTTCACTACCTTTATGAATATCTACTGGCATTGCGGCATGAATTGTAGGAATTCCTAAATTATGAATATGTGCATGTAATACTGTAATATCAGAGTAGCCAATAATCCATTTTGGATGTTTCTTAAAATTAGAAAAATCTAACAGATCTATTATTCTTATTGTACCATAACCTCCTCGAGCACACCATATAGCTTTTATTTCATTATTATCTAACATTCTCTGAAAATCCTGCCTTCTATCATCATCCGTACCTGCGAATTGGTTATACTCTAAATCTATCGTTGATCCCGCAACAGGAATTAAACCCCATTTTTTTGCAATATTAATAGCCTCACTAATTTCTTTAAAACTAATTTTTCGTGCAGTAGAAACAATGGCTATTTTATCTCCTTTTTTAACAAAATTAGGCTTCAACATTTCTTAAATTTTTCATTTTAGGATACTAATTAACAAATGTTTTCGTTCTAAACTATTATATTACACTGAAAATCGTCCCTTAACACTAATTAAACCTATTGCCTATGATCTCTGATACTTCTTGTAACTTAGCATCGTTAGACCCTTATGTACCCTCGGCTGAGAATCCTTGGAACGTAAGCAGAATAAATCATTTATACCGAAGAGTAGCCTTTGGAGCTACTAAAACACAGGTTATTGATGCGTTAAATCAGAACAACCCCTCAGCATTAGTAGATTCCTTGATTGATGAAGCAATTGCATTGGTTCCGACTGCTGCCCCAGAATGGGCTTTTTGGAATCGAGATCAATTTGAAGCCGCCGAAATGGCTAACGAGGACAATGATATTAATTTTTATCAGGATGAGGGTAAAAGACAAATGATATATGATTTTGTGCAAAACGGATTGAGAGATCGTTTAACACTGTTTTGGAGTAATCACTTTGTTACTGAGGATCAATCATACCGAAGTCCTGCTTATCAATATCAATATTATAATCTTCTTCAATTTCATGCATTAGGTGATTTTAGACAATTTGTATATGATATTGGTATATCTTCTGCTATGTTGGTATATTTAAATGGAGATGAGAACACAAGAGACAGACCTAATGAAAATTATGCCAGAGAATTATATGAGTTATTTACATTAGGTGTAGATAATGGATATAATGAAAATGATATCATAGAAACCGCAAAGGCTATTACCGGTTGGGTAGAGACTAATGATATTCCTTGGGGACCTATTACTTTTAATCCTGGTCAATTTAGTAATGACACGAAAGATATTTTTGGTCAAACCGCTAACTTTGGATATTATGGACTTGGAAGCCCTGATGACGTAATTGCGCATTTGTTTGCTCAACGAGAAACATTAATTGCTAATTTTATTTGCGGTAAACTATATGCTTATTTCGTAAGTCCCACTTGTAATGAAGCAATCGTAGCCGAAATGGCACAAACATTTATAACAAATAACTTTCAGATTGCACCGGTATTACGTCAGCTTTTTAAAAGCGAACACTTCTTTAACCAAGAAGCTATAGGAGCCATTATTAAAAGTCCAATCGATCTATTTGTTACTCATTTTAAACAATTGAACTTTGAATCTCCTCCTACACTAGCTACTTTAAATTCCTTATTAGGAAGAACGACAACAATTGGTCAAGAAGTACTAAATCCAATTGATGTAGAAGGTTGGCAAGGAGATGAAGATTGGATTAGTCCTGATTATTTAATTGGTCGATGGGAAGGTATTCAAAGTATCATAAATACTTTTTACGCTCAGAATCAAACACAGTTCAGCGACTTCTTAAATGGTCTTCCCATTGGAACTTTAGCTGATGGTTTTGTAAATAACACATTACAAGGAGAACAGGTTAACATCGTGGTAAAAGCAATTTTAGATTATTTTCTGCCTAGAGGATTAGAAGATCAAACCTTGTTCGATGAAGCATTAGCTATTTTTAAGGAATTTTATCCAGAAAATTATTATGAGCCAGATGCTGTAGCACCTATTCTTTGGACCCTAGATTTATCTGGAGTTCCTGATCAGTTTTATGCGCTACTAAGTCACATTGATGAATTGCCTGAATTCCAACTTAAATAATTAACCTATGTGCGATACACACCACCCCAAAAATACAAAAGCAAACGTTAAAGAAGGCGTTTGTAATACTGATGATCACAAAAAATGGAATCGTAGATCTTTTTTACAGGCATTAGGACTTGTAGGAGGAGGATCTATGATGTTAGCAAATACAAATCTTACTGTTTCTAGACCTTCTCCTCTATCCGTAGCTTTAAGTCAGGCAGAAACAGATAATATTTTAATTATATGTAGACTTGGTGGAGGGAATGATGGTTATAACACCATTATTCCAGTAAATCAATATGATATTTATGCAAATGCCAGACCTTTAATAAAAATACCTCCTAGTGAATTTATTAATCTAGAAGAAAACGAATACGCAATGCCTAAACCTATGAATAAATTAGAAAATTTATGGGGTGACGGGCAAATGAAAGTAGCCCATGGAGTAGGATATGAAGATCAAACGTTATCACATTTTAGAGGTACGGATATATGGGCGAATACCAATTTAACTGAAGAAGAACGTTCAGGTTTTATGGGTAGATATTTTCAAAGATTATATCCTAGTTATATCACTGATCCACCACCAAGTCCACCTTCTATTCAGATTGGTAGTATTGGTAACCTAATTTTTAGAGGTCCAGAGAACGATTTTTCTTTTGCTATTTCAGATCCCAGAAGATTAGAAGCCTACATCGAAAATCAAGGTTATAGTTTGGACCCAGCTCCTGATTGTACATATGGTGATCGGTTAAATTTTATTAGAGAAAGTACAAACGTAACATATACATATGCCGAAGCAATCTCTGAAGCATTTAATAGATCAACAGATTTCGGAGGATATTTAGAAGATGATAGTTTCGCTAGGCAAATGCGTATTGTCGCTCGTCTGATAAAAGGAAACCTAGGAACGAAAGTGTATATGGTTACACTTGGAGGATTTGACACTCATAACAATCAAATACAAAGACATCAACAGTTACTAAATTCTTTCTCTGAAGGTATTAGTAATTTTTACGCAGATTTACAAGCTTCTGGTTGGGACGATAAAGTTCTTACTATGACGATATCTGAGTTTGGAAGAAGACTCGTAGAAAATGGTTCTTTAGGAACTGATCACGGTACTGTTGCTCCAATGATGTTTTTTGGTACAGGACTTAATGGTAATGGTTTTATTGGAGAACATCCAGACTTACCAGATAACCCTAGTGTTGGATTCAATGCAGAAAGTACTAATGATTTTAGACAAATCTATTCTACTGTTATGAAAGAGTGGCTCTGTATAGACCCAAGTACTGTAAGTGACGCCTTACTTGGCGAGGAGTTTGAATCTTTAGATTTAGGCTTTACTTGTGGTGGAGTTAGTCCTAATATCCCTGGAGATGGAGAAACACTATCTCATATAGTGACTTATGATGGAGGGCAAACTTTCATAAACATTAATAATCCAGAAACTACACATGTAGATATCACGTTATTTAACATTATTGGACAAAAAGTAGCCACATTAAGAAACGAAATGCTACTAGAAGGTGAACACGTGATTGACGTAAAAGAATCTGCTGGAACAAGATTAAGTACAGGTCAATATGTATATAGAATTGAAACCGGAGCAGGTGAGTTTAGCAAATCATTGTTAATTTCTTAATATAGCAAAAGCTATAAAGTAAATATATAACAAGTCCCTTAGTATTAATACTAAGGGACTTGTTATGTTATATCGTTAACTCTAAACGGTATAAACAAATACTAGTTAATCATAAACGAATACTAAAAGAGCTACAGCAATACAGTTTTAAATATTTAGTTTAAAATCATTTTTATTGGAAAAAATGATTATTAATAAACAATAACAAAAGTTATCATAATAAAAACTAAATATTTCTTAACAAGAAACTAATTATCAGATAATTACGTTCCAATAAAATAAACTAACGTAAATTCTTAACTAACTCAATCTATTTATGCTAACAACAAATACTTCGTGTAATGTTGCTTCATTAAACATCTATTCCCCAACAAACTCAAATCCCTGGAATAGACAAAAAGTTAATCATTTGTACAGAAGACTTGGTTTTGGTGCTACTCCAGAAATGGTGAGTAACGCACTTAATCAAAATCCTGCTGACCATATTGATAGTCTTATTGATGAAGCTTTGAACCTAAATCCAACTCCAGCACCTGTTTGGGGTTATTGGATAAAAGATGATTTTGACGCAAGACCAGATAATGCCTTTTCATATAGAAGGGATTGGAAAAATCAAATGGTGGCAGATATGTTTCAAAATAATCTTAGAGATCGTCTAACTTTATTTTGGAGTAATCATTTTGTAACAGAAGATAACACATATCAAAGCCCAGCGTATATGTTTCAATATTACAATTTGATACAACTTCATTCTTTGGGTAATTTTAAAGATTTCACAAGCGACGTGGGGCTTTCTTCTGCTATGCTTATATATTTAAACGGATATGAGAATACGAAAAACAGACCTAACGAAAATTATGGAAGGGAGTTATATGAACTCTTTGCCTTAGGAGTAGACAATGGATATACCCAAAATGATATTGTTGAAACCGCAAGAGCTTTAACTGGTTGGAACGAAAGAGAAGAACGCTGGGGTCCAATTACTTTTGATACTAACAAATTTGATAGTGATGATAAAACAATTTTTGGTCAAACTGGAAATTGGGATTATTATGATGTAATTAGAATTTTATTTGAACAAAGACCTCAACAAATAGCAGCATTTATTTGCGGCAAACTCTATCGCTACTTTATTAGCCCAGCTACCAACGAAACTATTATCAATCAACTTGCTCAGACCTTTTTAGATAATAATTTTGAAATAGCTCCTGTACTAAGACAACTGTTTAAAAGTGAACATTTTTTTGACCAAAAAAGTTTAGGTGTTCAAATTAAAAGTCCTGTTGATGTACAAATTAACTTTTTTAAAGACTTAGGTTTTGAATTACCAGCAGATTTTGAATTTAACAACAAAATACGCGGAGGATGTCAAGAGTTGGGGCAAGAATTATTAAAGCCAGTTGATGTTGCTGGTTGGCAAGGAGATAAAGATTGGATAGACTCTAACACAATTACCACAAGGTGGGACAGAATTGGTTGGTATCTATGGAGAGCTTGGAGGCATAATGAAGAGCAATTCAGAGTGATCGGCAAGGCTGTGAGTGACGAAAACTCTAATGATGTTGAGTTAGTATCTCGACAAATTATGGATAATTTTTTATCTAAAGAGCTTATTAGTGCTACAGAATATAGCCAAGGTTTAGAAATTTTTAAAGATCAAGTTCCTGAAAATTACTTTGAAGATGGCACTTGGAATCTTGATTGGGAAACTGCTCCCAAACAGGTCTATAGCCTTTTACAATTTCTAATAACAATCCCTGAATTCCAACTTAAATAATAACATCATGTGCGATACTCATTATAAAAATTTCACACCAAAATCTGGTAGCTGTAATAATCAAGAACATAAGAAATGGAACCGTCGTTCATTTTTACAAGCTTTAGGAATCGTTGGTGGAGGTACTATGGCATTTGCTAACACCGCTTTGTCTGTATCAAAACCTTCTCCACTATCCGCTGCTCTAAATGAATCAGAAAATGATAGAGTCCTAGTAATTGTAAGACTTAAAGGTGGAAATGACGGATTAAACACAGTAATCCCAATCAATCAATACGATACATATGCCAATGCACGCCCTAATATAAAGATTCCAGAAAATCAATTATTCAACCTTAATGATGATTATGGAATGCCCAATTATGCTAATAAATTTGAGAAATTATGGGGAGATGGTCAGATGAAAATTGTGCATGGAGTAGGATATGAACAAAGTGCATTATCACACTTTACAGGTTCCGATATTTGGGCAACCTCTGATGTAACTGATCAAGAAAGTTCTGGTTGGATGGGAAGATATTTTGAAAACCTATATCCAGATTATTTATTAAGCCCTCCTGATCGTCCTGCAGCTATACAGATAGGAAGTAGTGGGAATCTTATATTTAATGGAGACCAAAACAATTTTGCTTTTTCTGTAGCTGATCCAAGAAAACTTTATGAAATAGCTCAAAATGGATCTCTTTATGACCTAAGTAATCTTCCTGATTGTACACACGGAGAAAAAGTAGGTTACCTAAAAGGAGTAGCAAATACTACATTTACATATGCAGGAGTAATTAACGATGCCTATGAAAGTACTTCTGATTTTGGCAACTATCCTGACAATAGATTATCACAACAACTAAGTGTCGTTTCTCGTCTTATCAAAGGAAATTTAGGTACCAAAGTGTATTTTGTAACCTTGGGTGGTTTTGACACACATAATGACCAATTAAATAGACAAGAAGAATTGATGACTCAATTGTCAGAGACTATGTCCTATTTCTACGATGATCTTAAAGACGCTGGATGGGATGATAAAGTAGTTTCCATGACAATTTCGGAATTTGGAAGAAGAGTAAAAGAAAATGGATCTCGTGGAACAGATCACGGAACTGCGGCTCCAATGATGCTTTTCGGAACAGGACTGGATGGAAATGGTTTTATCGGAGATCATCCAGATTTGTCAAATCTAAATAATAATGGAAATCTATATAATACCAATGATTTTAGACAAGTTTATGCTTCCATTATGAAGGAATGGTTATGTATAGACAGTAATATTGTTGATCAAACTCTTTTAGATCAACAATACGATCCATTAGATCTTGGTTTTGGTTGTAATAGTTTAGGTACGGATGAAGAAATCCCAACCTTCGAAAATTTCGGTCATACAGTTACATATACAGACAACCAATCATTTCTTCATATTACCAATGCGCAGGCTGGTCATGTAAATGTGGATTTGTATAGTATGAGTGGACAAAAAATAGCAAATCTAAAAAATGAAATGCTATTAGAAGGAGAACACGTCATAAACGTAAAAGAAGCTGCTCAAACTACACTATCCGAAGGGTTTTATGCTTACAGAATAACTAAAGGCAAAAAACGATATAGCAAACCCGTTATGATCTTATAACAATTATAATACATCAAAATTATTTTAAACAGTATCAAGATTCTTTCTTGATACTGTTTTTTCTATTAAAAAGAATGTTATTTATAATTAAACCTAGTCAAAGACTCTCATATAAAAGCATAAAATAAGATTCGTATTAATTAGGTAAAGCTTTCTTATTTTATATAAGTGTTTATTACCTTTGTGCCTCATTTTTATAAGCATTATGAGCGCACCTAAGAGATATACAATTACATCAGCTTTACCATATACAAATGGCCCAATTCATATAGGTCATCTTGCAGGAGTTTATGTTCCCGCAGACATATATTCTAGATACCTTAGAATTACAGGAAATGACGTGGCCTTTATTTGTGGGAGTGATGAACATGGTGCTGCCATACCAATGCGCGCTAAAAAAGAAGGAGTTTCTCCTCAAGTAATTATTGATAAGTACCACGCAATCATTAAAAAGTCTTTTGAAGATTTCGGAATTACCTTTGATAATTATTCTAGAACCTCTGCCCCTATCCATCATGAAACGGCTTCTGATTTTTTCAAAAAATTATATGAAGATGGAAAGTTTATTGAAGAAACCTCTGAACAATTATATGATGCAGAAGCAGATCAGTTTCTTGCAGATCGTTTTGTAACTGGTACTTGTCCAAAATGTGGATACGAAGAAGCTTATGGAGATCAGTGCGAAAACTGTGGTAGTTCTCTGAATGCAACCGATTTGATAAATCCAAAATCTACAATTTCTGGAGCAAAACCGACATTAAAACAAACAAAACACTGGTTTTTGCCATTAGATCAATATGAAGATTTCTTGAAAGAATGGGTACTAATTGGCCATAAAAAGGACTGGAAAACTAATGTATATGGTCAAATTAAATCCTGGGTTGATGATGGACTAAGACCAAGAGCAGTAACTCGTGATTTAGATTGGGGAATCCCTGTTCCGGTAGAAGGAGCAGAAGGAAAAGTACTGTATGTTTGGTTTGATGCACCGATTGGATATATTTCTTCAACTAAAGAATGGGCAGCAAGAGAAGGAAAAGACTGGGAACCATACTGGAAAGACAAAGACACAAAACTTGTACATTTCATTGGTAAAGATAACATTGTATTTCACTGTATTATTTTTCCTAGTATGTTAAAGGCTGAGGGAAGCTACATTTTACCAGAAAATGTTCCTGCAAATGAATTTTTAAACCTTGAGGGAAACAAACTCTCTACTTCTAAGAATTGGGCCGTTTGGTTACATGAATATTTAGAAGATTTTCCAGGTAAACAAGACGTATTACGCTATGCACTAACTGCAAACGCTCCAGAAACAAAAGATAATGACTTTACTTGGAAAGATTTCCAAGATAGAAATAACAACGAACTAGTTGGTAATTTTGGAAACTTTATAAATCGTATTGTTGTCTTAACGAATAAATATTACGACGGTATCATTCCTGAACCAAATGAATTTTCTGAAGTAGATCAACAAACCTTAAAAGAACTAAGAGCCTATCCTGATGTTATCAGTAGCTCTATTGAGCGCTATAGATTTAGAGAAGGTTCACAAGAATTATTAAACGTTTCGAGATTAGGTAATAAGTATCTAGCAGATGAAGAACCTTGGAAACTTATTAAAACAGATCCTGAGCGTGTTAAAACTATTATGTATGTTGGTTTACAAGTTGCTGCTGCTTTAGCTACTTTATCAGAACCATTTTTGCCTTTTACATCTCAAAAATTAAAGAATATCCTTGCTATCAATTCTGATGACTTAAAAACGAACTGGAATGATATTTCTACAAAAGAGGTACTTCTTCCTGCCAATCATAAGATTGAAAAAGGCGAACTATTATTTTCTAAAATTGAAGATACTGATATCCAAAAACAACTAGATAAATTAGAAGCTACTAAAAAAGCAAACCAAGCTGAAAACAAAACCATAGAACCGCAAAAAGACACAGCTACTTTCGAAGATTTCACTAAAATGGATATGCGAGTTGGAACTATTGTAGAAGCTGAAAAAATGCCAAAAGCAAAAAAGCTTTTAGTATTAAAAGTAGATACTGGAATTAATACTAGAACGATCGTTTCAGGCATAGCAGAACACTTTAAACCAGAAGACCTAATTGGTAAAAAAGTGACTGTTTTAGTAAATCTTGCTCCTAGAAAATTAAGAGGTGTAGAAAGTGAAGGGATGATCCTAATGACTGAAACTCCTACCGGAAAATTAGTCTTTTTAAATCCGGATCAAGATGATGTCAATCCTGGTGCTACGATTAGCTAATGTTTGAATACTATTAACTACTTGAATTTTCTTCAATATCTTTTCTGAGGTCTAATTTCCTAAAAGCTGGAGAAACGATAGAAGTAAAAATAACAGTTAGTAATGTCATACTACCGCCAAATACAACGGCTGTTACTGTGCCCATGTATTTGGCAGTAATACCACTCTCAAAAGCTCCTAATTCATTTGAAGATCCTACAAACATGGAATTAACAGAAGAAACTCTCCCTCTCATATGATCAGGAGTTTTAAGTTGTAATATTGTTTGTCGTATCACCATTGAAATTCCATCTGTAATTCCACTAAAAAATAATGCCATTACAGAAATCCAAAAAACAGAAGAAACACCAAAAATTATAATACTAACTCCAAATCCAAAAACAGCTAATAACAGTTTTATACCTGCTTTTTTATTAATCGGAAAATATGCAGTGGTAAACATAATTATAAAGGCCCCTACAGCAGGAGCAGCCCTTAGAACACCAAAGCCTTGTGGTCCTACTTTAAGAATATCCTGAGCAAAAACAGGTAATAAGGCAATAGCACCTCCGAAAAGAACAGCGATCATATCTAAAGTAAGTGCCCCTAAAACCGCTTTGGTCTTAAAAACAAACGTTAACCCTTCTTTCAAACTCTTAAATATAGGTTCACCAATATTAGGATTCATTATTGGTTTCTTAGGAATCCTAAACAAACAAATGAAAGCTATTAACGCCCAACCAATAATCACCAACATCGACCAATGCACATCAATAAAACCTATTGTAAATCCCGCAAGCGCTGGTCCAGCAACGGCTCCTATTTGCCAAGTGGAACTACTCCAAGTTGCAGCATTAGGGTACACCTTTTTAGGAACTAACAACGCTAACAAGGAAAACAAAGTCGGACCTAAAAAAGCTCTAACAATACCCCCTAAAAAAACAAGAAAATAAATTCCATACAAAATAGTAGATTCAGCCATAGAACCTGAAATGCTAGGCCAAGTTAATAGTAACAAACCTAAACTAATTCCCAAAAATCCTAAAATACACGTAAGTAGTAAGCTTTTCTTCTCTTTTTGATCAACAATATGACCTGCAAATAAAGCCAAAGATACTGCCGGAACAACCTCCATTAAACCAATAATACCTAAAGAAAGTGGGTCTTTGGTAAGACTATACACCTGCCATTCAATCACTATAAATTGCATAGTCCACGCCATAACCAGTGACAACCGTATTAATAAAAAAATTGTAAACTCTTTATATCGTAATGCGGAGTAAGGATCATTTTTCATCAAAAAGGTAATTGGTTGTTTGGCAAAGATACTATCTTCGTATTCATTAAGTAAATGATTATTGCCTTATCTAAATGCTAAAAATAGCATACCATCCTATATACAAACACCCATTACCAGAAGGACATCGTTTTCCGATGATCAAGTATGAGCTATTGCCTAAGCAATTGCTACATGAAGGTACTTGTCATCGAGAACACTTCTTTACACCAAAAATACCTGATTCTACACATATCTTAGCTGTTCATAGCACAGAATATTATCAAGAACTTACTAAGCTTACATTAGATCGAAAAGCGATACGTAAGATTGGTTTCCCACTATCGCAGGAGCTCGTTGATCGAGAAGTAATTATTGCTGATGGCACTATTAAAGCTTCAGAATATGCAATAGAGCATGGGATTGCAATGAACATAGCAGGAGGAACGCATCACGCTTACAGCGACCATGGTGAAGCTTTTTGTTTATTAAATGATCAAGCTATTGCTGCTAGATATCTATTACAAAAACAACTGGCAAGTAAAATACTGATCGTAGATCTAGATGTGCATCAAGGAAATGGCACAGCAGAAATATTTAAGAATGATCCAAATATATTTACATTCTCCATGCATGGGGCAAGTAATTATCCTTTTAAAAAAGAACAGTCTGACCTGGATATTTCACTTAGTAATGGAACAGAAGATAAAGAATATCTAAAAATTCTGAAAGAAACGCTCCCTAACCTTATTCATGCGCAAAAGCCCGATTTTATATATTACCTCTGTGGAGTAGATATTTTAGGTTCCGATAAATTGGGCAAATTGGGATGCACCATAAAAGGCTGCAAAGAAAGAGATCGATTTGTTATACAAACTTGTAAGGATCATACTATCCCTGTAATGTGTTCTATGGGTGGTGGATATTCTCCAGATATTAAAACTATTATTGAGGCGCATGCTAATACCTTCAGATTAGCGCAAGAAATCTATTTCTAATACAAACAAAACTTGCGAGCTTTTAATAATATAAGTTTTATACTACACCTCCTTATCATAGTATACCTACAAACGAAAAATCCATTTAACAAATTCTCATTTAACATAAAGTTTTAGTGCATAAAACTTTAAAAATCAATACCATTAAAAGCTTTTTAATAAAAATGATATTTATCAAAAATAGAATCAATAATGAAATACTAAAAGTTTTTACGCAATCGTTATAGCTGTTATACAAATCATAACTAAGCTTAACTAAAATGAAAAAAATTTACATCCTATTTCTGATGGCAATTCTAATGTCATCAGAATACGTTATTTCTCAAGAAAATTGTCCCGGTAATTGGTTAACTGTAAACGGCAACAAATTATTAGATGCCGATGGTAACGAAGTAATACTAGCAGGTGTTAACTGGTTCGGATTCGAAACACAACTTAGTAGTTTCCACGGTATTTGGTCAAGGGATCATAAAAGTGTACTACAGCAGTCTAAAGATCTTGGGTTTAATTGCTTTAGAATACCTTGGCACAATATGATGCTAAGAGATGGTGCTTCAATAAATATTGGCTCTTATGGTTCTGATCCTTATACCGGTGTAACGCCTATGAATGAAGAAGAGTCAACTTTTACAACTCCATTAGAGCTATTAGATAGAACGATTCAATGGTGCCAAGAAAATGATATGAAAGTAATCCTAGATTGCCATTCTAGAAACCCTGATGCGTATCTCGTTGAAAAATTGTGGTATACCGATAATGTACCAGAACAACAATGGATTGATGACTGGGTATTTATAGCAGATCGTTATAAGAATTTTGATGCTGTTATCGGAATGGATATCAATAATGAACCAAATGGTAAAATTGATAATCCAGAAGGTGCTAGATGGGGAACAAATGACGCATTCGACTGGCGTTTAGCGGCCGAAAAGTGTGGTAACGCTATCTTAGAAGTAAATCCGAATGTATTAATTATGGTAGAAGGGATTGAAGCATATACAAAACCTGATGGTACTGAAACATCATATTGGTGGGGAGGAAATCTGCAAGGAGCTAGAGATTATCCTATTACCTTAAGCAATCCTAATAAATTGATGTATTCACCTCACGAATATGGCCCTACAGTATTTGAACAGGAATGGTTTTCTGCACCAGATTTTCCTGACAATATGCCTGGAATCTGGGAAGAACAATTTAACTTCTTAAATACAAACGGAACTTCTCCTCTACTCGTTGGAGAATTAGGAATTAAAGGGCAAGGAGGATTAGATGAAATCTGGTTTGCCAAGTTTATAGATTTTATCAAAGAAAAGAAATTACACTTTACATTTTGGGCATTAAATCCTAATTCTGGTGATACTGGTGGTATTTTGGCTGATGATTGGAGCACAGTAGTGCAATGGAAAATGGATTATTTACAGCCCATTTTATCAAATCCAATCCCTAATTGTTCTGCAGGTAACGTATTAGCGGTAGATGATCTTTCTGATATTTCTTTTAGCGTATACCCAAATCCAGTATCTCAAACATTAAATTTCAACTTTAAACAAGGTAGTATTAATTCTATCAGTATTTATGATCTTAATGGCAGAAAAGTGGATCATATTGCACAAGAAATTTTATCTTCTGATAGCTATTTATATGATGTTTCTAAACTAACTGCTGGAGTATATCTTTCTAAAATCACTATTACTAACTCTAAAGAAACGTTCACTAAAAAAATAATCATTCAATAATAGATCTTTTATCATATCTATAAAAAATGGAGTATACTAATTAGTGTACTCCATTTTTTTAACCCCTATATTATCCATTTACAAACGATTAAATCGGATTATTGTATATTGCTATCAAATAATACTTTATGCAAAAAGACTGTCCAGAATGTGGTGAAAAAATTATTGGTCGCGCTGACAAAAAATTCTGTAGTGATTATTGCAGAAATGCCTTCAATAATAAACTTAATAAGGATAGTAAAAACTTAGTAAGAAATATCAATAACCGCCTTAGAAAAAACTACCGCATTCTAGAGGAACTCAATCCAAAAGAAAAAACAAAAACTACCAAATCAAAGTTAATTGCTAAAGGGTTTGATTTTCAATTTTTCACCAGTATTTATACTACAAAAGTTGGAACAGTATATTACTTCGTTTATGATCAGGGATATCTTCCTTTAGAAAACGAATACTATGCTTTAGTAAAAAGAAATAACTAATATGTCTTTTTTAAAACTTCAATTAATGGCTATAGGAGATAGTGGATTCTTTTTCATTTTTCTATTCGGTATTATCGTTTTTTTTATTCTATCTCAAGTTTATAGTAAAAAAAATAGGATGCTAAGGAAGTTAAAAGAACATTCTTTTAAAAAAATCCCTCTTTGTAAAGAAAACGAATACATTAAAGTTAAAGGTAAAGCTTTACCTATTGATCAGCCTTTAATTTCGCCTATTGGGAAAAGAGAATGTTTGTATTACAAAATTCAGGTAGAAGAAAAAAGAAGTAATGGAAAAAACAGCTCTTGGAGAACAATCATTACCGAAGAAAAATTTCAAAATTTCATTCTAGAAAGTGACGGAAATAAAGCAATTATTGACACAAATATCCCGAAAAAAAGTAAAATCACATATCTCGATCAAGACGTTGAATACACTTCTGGAACTTGGAAGGATGCACCTGCTTTTTTAGAAAAGTTCCTTCAATCTCATGGAAGAGAAAGCACAGGGTTTTTAGGCTTTAATAAAAGTATCCGCTATAAAGAAGGAGCGATAGAAATAGGTGAAGAGATCACAATATTGGGTATGGCGAATTGGAAAGAATCCGATCACAATTTTGATCGATATTCTCCCAAAAGCATGTACATATCGGGTGATATTGAACGTAAACTTATCATAACTGATCTTTCTAAAGCAAAAGAATCAAAAAAGACGACTTAAACCTACTTATACGTCTCTCCAGTTTTGGCCTTTCATCTGTAAAGCTGCTTTCATAACATCTTTTTGACTTATTTGGCCTACTAACTTGCCATTTTCTAATATTGGAAAACGTCTTCTTTTACTCTCTAAGAATTTATTAGCAGCATCAAAAATACTAATATTACCGTCTATGGTATCCACATTTTTTGCCATAAACCTTTCTACGTTAGCATCGTCAATTGGCATATTGTAATAACGACTTTCGTTTAGTTGTTTAATACAATCCCCTTCAGAAATAATTCCTAACAACTCATTCTGTTCGTTAACCACCGGGCCTCCGGAAATTTTATTTTTTATTAAGGTTTCCATCACTTCCATTACGGATTGTTTTGGAGAAAAAGTGATCAAATTCCTAGTCATGTAATCCGAAACTTTAATTGGAGTATTATCCTGCTTTTTTACCTTGGTTCTCGCGCCCTGAAAACTTATAATTCCCATAATAATAGTGATTTAGTGAATCTTAAATATAGTCATTTTCAATTACTTATTCAATAGTATTTTAACATTTATGATGATAAAATCTGATTTTATTACCTTTATCAAAATTACTCGAACGGTTAAAATTTAGATATTTCTTAAAAAAATATGGTTCGTGTAGACTATCTTAAAAGATATTAAACAAATGAGGGAAATAAGAATCAATTTGACAAAAGTGAGTTTATTTCTATTGCTTATTAAAACCTTATCTTCTTCTATTCAAATCCTAGACGATATACTTTTATCTAGACTAACAAAACAAACTAAAAACTGATGAAAAAAATTCTTTCAGTAATCACGTTCATATGCATTCTTTTTTCTGTATGGTATACCTTTTATAGTAGTATGCCTCAGCAAATATCAGGTTTGGACACACCAGAACAAGAGTTCTCTACATTAAGAGCATTAGAGCACGTTAAAAAAATCTCCGAAAAACCGCATTATTTAGGAAGTTCAGCGCATGAAGAATCAAAAAATTATATTCTAGAAGAACTTAAAAAATTAGGTTTATCTCCAGAAATTCAAGAAGGATTTTCCTTGGGCGATAAAGGAACAATGAGTAAGCCTCAAAATATCGTAGCAAAGATAAAAGGTACTAAACCTGGAAAAGCTTTACTCTTATTATCTCATTACGATAGCAGTCAACATTCTTCTTATGGTGCGAGTGACGCTGCAAGTGGTGTTGCGACTATTTTAGAAAGTATTAGAGCCTATTTAAGTCAAAATAAAACTCCAACTAACGATGTTATTATTTGTATTTCAGATGCAGAGGAATTAGGGCTAAACGGAGCAGATTTATTTGTGGCGGAACACCAATGGGCTAAAGATATAGGACTTGTACTTAATTTCGAAGCAAGAGGAAGTGGTGGAAATTCTTTTATGTTAATGGAAACCAATGGTAAAAACGGCAGAATGATCGAAGAATTCATTAAAGCTGATCCCAAATTTCCAGTGACAAACTCCTTAGCTTACAGTATTTATAAACTACTTCCTAACGATACGGACTTAACTGTTTTTAGAAAACATGGAAATATTGAAGGATATAATTTTGCTTTCATCGATGATCATTTTGATTATCACACTGCAAATGATACTTGGCAAAACCTTGACCTTAATACATTACAACATCAAGGTAGCTATTTAATGCCATTACTAACCTATTTTTCTGATGCTGATATTTCTAATCTAAAATCAGAACAAGACTTTTTATATTTTAATATTCCTATATTCAAAATCATTAAATATCCATTTACATGGATCTATCCTCTACTTGGAATAGCCATTTTTCTTTTCATTGGACTTATTATCTATGGAAAGGCAAGGTTTCGTATTAATTTTAGCGAAGTTGGAAGCGGATTTTTAGCATTTATTATTTCGACAGGATTAGCAGGAGTACTTGGTTTTGGGCTTTGGAAATTAGTGCTAATAATATACCCAGAATATCACGACATATTACACGGATTTCCATATAATGGATATTACTATATAGCTGGAGCTATATTCCTTGCTATAGCAGTATTTTTTAAAGTATACAGTATCTTTAATAATGTAGAAGAACTCCCAAGTATATTAGTAGCTCCATTATTTTTTTGGATACTAATCTGTGGAGCTGCTGCCGTGTATTTAGAAGGTGCTAGCTATTTTATAATTCCAGTATTACTATGTCTTTTATGTCAATTTGTTTTGATTAATCAAAAAAGACCATTTCCTTTATTGATGTTAATTCTATGTCTACCCTCTATTTTTATGATGGTACCTTTTATTGCAACTTTCCCTGTGGCCTTAGGGTTAAAAATAACTTTTGCTTCCTCTGTACTTACAGTTTTATTATGTACGTTATTACTACCAGTGATTGGTTTTTATACTAAGAAAAGTATGTTGGGTACGGTCGCTTTCATAATTGCTTTAGCGTGTCTTGGTGCATCTCATTTTAAATCAGATTTTACCAAAGAAAGGCAAAAACCAAACAGTTTAGTGTACATCATACACGAGGACAACAATAAAGCGTATTGGGCTTCTTATGATCACACATTAGACCCATGGACCAAAAACTATATTGACCGTCTTAAAAACATTGCTAAAGATTGGAATCAAAACACTATCGAAAGTAAGTACAGTAATTCTTTTAACTATGTTAACGAAGCTCCTTTAAAAAACATTAGTTCTTCGAAAATAGAAACTTCTTTTGATAGCATACAAGGAGATACAAGAATTTTAGATTTATGCATACGACCACAGAGAAATATTAATAGAATGGATTTATTTATCCGAAAATCTTTTAAATTTAATAAGCTATCTGCAAACTGTATTTCTGCTAAAGATATAACTGGCAAAGATGGTTTTGTAAAAAACTCTTTTACTGAACGTACTGGTAATCGCTTACTGACGTATCATCTAAGGAATAATGAATCACTAGAGTTAAAAATGGAATTTCATAAAGATTCAGTTCCAGAGATTGTTCTTTATGAATCTTCTTATGACCTGCTAGAAAACGGTTTATTTTCTATTCCTAAGCGTTCTGAAACGATGATTCCAAAACCATTTGTATTAAATGATGCCATAACTATTAAGAAAACATTGACATTAGAATATGTCGAAAAAATCAAAGATTCCGCATCTTTGCAAACTAATCAATCTTCAAATCTGTCAGAAGATAATGAACAAACAAATTAGTGTATTAGGAACTGGGTGGTTGGGATTACCTTTAGCCAAAGCTCTTTTAAAAGAAAACTACATAATTAAGGGATCTTCTACAACAGAAAGTAAATTAGGAACCCATAGAAATGATGGGATTAACCCATATCTATTGGAAATGACTGAAGATGGCCCTAAGGGCAACATCCAGTCTTTTCTAGATGGAAGTAACATTTTAATTATTAATGTCCCACCAGGATTACGTAGAAACCCTGAAGGTAACTTCGTAACTAAAATTAAAAAATTAGTTCCGCTAATTGAAAAGTCAACGATTAAAAAGGTGGTTTTTATAAGCTCTACTTCTGTTTTTTCTGACGAAGATGGTTTTCCTTTAATTACACCAGAAACTACCCCTAATGCGATTACAAATGCGGGAAAACAGTTAATAGAAGTAGAAAAACTATTACAAGAAAATAAAAAATTTCATGTTGTTATACTTCGTTTTGCAGGTTTATTTGATTCTAGAAGGCATCCAGCAACAATGTTATCTAAGAGGAAAGATATTAAAAACCCTCTAGCCCCGGTAAATCTTATCCATCGGGAAGATTGTATTGGCATTATCGAAAAAATTATCAAAATCGACAGGTGGGATAAAACATATAATGCATCTTACCCTGATCATCCTAAAAAATCGGCCTATTATAGTGCAATCTGTAAACAAATGGAATTACCAGTTCCCGATTATGATTTTGATACTCCGTCAAAAGGAAAAATTATTGATTCAAAAAAATTACAACACAACTTGCAATACAGCTTTAAAAGAAACCTGTATTTATTTAGTTAACTCTAACAAGTCCAAACGTTTGATTAAAGAATCAATTAGCTTTTCTTGCCTGTATGGATTAGGAAGCGTAAATCGATTACCAAATTTCATACGATGAAACCGCTCTAAATAAAACGAAAAGCTACCTGGTTTTATATCTCCATTCTTATAAGCATTATATAAATAGGTAAAGTTCCTTTGCCTTGACTCAATATTTCCTGAATGATGAATAACGATCCAAGGAGTTCCAGCTGCTATTTCTCCGAGTGTATCTATAGAAGGATGGCCATATTCTTGTAGATACAGTTCTATTTTTTGAAGATTAGTTCGATCATTTTTAATCATCTTCCGTATCGCCTCCTTTTTCTCATCACTATCATATCCAAATTCTAGCTCTACCTCGGAAAGATTCTTACGAACTTTTTGATCTTGTTCATGTATCTCTGATAAAAAAGCCACCTTCTTATTATTAGTATCCAAAGACTTAACCTCAAGAATAATCTCTCCGCTTATTTTATCTTCCTTATTACAAGCTAATATTAATATAAAGATCAAATAATATATAACCTTTTTCATAATACTTCTTTAATATTGAAACCTTAATCTATTTCAAAGACTACGGTAAATTATATTGTTTATCGAATTTGGTGGTGTAGTATCTACCTAAAAAAACTGAAAAATTACTTGGCCCTAAATCTCCTTGTTTATATGCTCTATAGAGATGCTCAAAATTTCGTTCTTTGGATGCTAAGTTTCCAGAATGGTGAATGACTATATAAGGAGTTTTTGCTGCCAAATCGCCATGTATTGCGGCAGATGGGTGTCCATATCTACTTAAATATAATTCAATTTTTTGTAGATTAATTTTATTAGTTTGTAGCATCAATTGAAAAGCTTCTTTTCTTTCTTTACTTTCATAACCATATACCATTTCAATATCAGTAATATGTTTACGCATCTTCCAATTCTCTTGTTGTATTTCTTCTAAGAAAAACCTTCTTTCATCATTGGTAACCAAACCTTCTACTTCGCTAATAATATGCTGATTTACTACATCCTTTTTCGAACAGCTAACTGATATTACAAATAGGACAGCTAAGTAAAATATAATTTTATCCATAGCTTTTCGGGGATTATCTAAAAACTCCAAATATTAAGCTATTTGGAGTTTTAGCGTTTAACAAAACAATTTTACTTATAGCGTATCATAATATGCTACCAATCTAACTAAATCCACTTCCTTCTTAAAGTTTAAACCTTCTTTATTTATATAACTTTTTAACTCACTTTGTTTTCCAGGAAAAGATTTTACAATCTTTCTTTTATTCATTTTAAGATATACCAGCTTACCATCAATCTCGATATAATATTTTTCATGATCCATAAACTTAGCTGGTGAATTTTTATGATAAGAAGTTTTCGCTACTGTTGGATGTACAAATGTTTTAGTCAGCTCTTTGTACACATTAATTTTCGAATTGCATCGAAGTTTAATTAAATACCCTTTTTTAGGTTTATTACTTGCATCATTATATTCTTTATAATGATACTCTTGGTTTCCTATTCTAGCAAAAACCTTTTCCGCTTTTATCATAGCGTTAATGTTCTTACTTTCGGGGTGTTTTACAAGTTCAACTTCATTAGTATAAACATTATACCTAACGAACATCCCAATTACTTTTTTCTCAAAACTTAGATCTACTAATTCTCCTTGTCTAAATACTTTATCTTCATAAGGTGACCCTACAGCTCCTTCTAGACTTACATTTTCAATCTCTCCTGGAGCGTCCCTTTCCTTATACTCTAAAGGTCTGAACAATTGATCAATTGGAGTTAGTGAACTCCTGTCAATACGACTTTGAGCACTAACATTAAATGTGATTAATGCTATAGCAATAAATAAAATAATTTTTTTCATTTTTTATGATTTTGATATTCCTAATAAAAATAACTAATAAAAAGCTTCTGTAATAGTCTTTTAACTTAATCAAACAACCCACAAACTTATTATCATATATTAATTAATGTCTTTAATTCGAAAAATGTTACCACAAAAAACATTCATTTTCAAAAAAAACTCCAAATCAAATGATTTGGAGTCTTACCCTTGTTTATATATGTTTAATAAACTATCCTTTCAAGCTTGCTTTAAGGTATTCTCGATTCATACGTGCTATATTCTCTAAAGAGATTCCTTTTGGACACTCTATCTCGCAAGCACCTGTATTCGTACAATTACCAAATCCTTCTTCATCCATTTGATTTACCATAGCCATTACACGTTCAGTTGCTTCTACTTGGCCTTGTGGTAACAATGCATATTGAGATACCTTTGCTGATGTAAATAACATCGCAGAAGCATTTTTACAAGCAGCTACACAAGCTCCACAACCAATACAAGTTGCTGCGGCAAAAGCATCATCTGCATTTTCCTTATTTACTGGAATTGCATTCGCATCTATCGTATTTCCAGAAGTATTTACCGAAATATAACCTCCGGCATGTTGTATTCTATCAAAAGCACTTCTATCTACCATCAAATCTTTTACTACAGGAAATGCCTGTGCTCTAAAAGGTTCTATAAAAATAGTATCCCCATCATTGAACTTTCGCATATGTAACTGACAAGTAGTAACTAATCTATCTGGCCCATGAGGTTCTCCGTTAATCTGTAAAGAACAAGCTCCACAAATACCTTCTCTACAATCGTGATCAAAAACTACAGGCTCTTCGCCCTTAGTAATCAATTCTTCATTTAACACATCTAGCATTTCTAAAAAAGACATGTCTCCTTCAATTCCAGATATCGGATACTCTACTATCTTTCCTTTAGATTGAGCGTCTTTTTGACGCCATATTTTTAATGTAAGATTCATAGCTTTTATTTATAAGAACGTGTTTTTAATTCAATGTTTTCAAATACTAAATCTTCTTTATGAAGTACAGCATCTTTAGGTTCTCCCTTGTATTCCCAAGCAGAAACATACTTAAAGTTTTTATCATCTCTCAATGCTTCTCCTTTTTGTTCTCCTGATTGTTCTACAGACTCTTCTCTAAAATGTCCCCCACAAGATTCATTACGATCTAAAGCATCTTTAGCAAATAATTCTCCTAATTCTAAGAAATCCGCAACTCTTCCTGCTTTTTCTAACTCTGGATTCATACTATTAGCATCTCCAGGAACTTTTACATTTTTCCAAAAATCTTCTCTTAAAGCAGCAATTTCATCAATCGCTTCCTTTAATCCTTTCTCATTACGAGACATCCCGCATTTGTTCCACATGATTTTACCTAATTTTTTATGGTAATAATCAACGGAATGCTCTCCAGATCCAGCCATTAATTTTTCGATTCGATCTTTTACATCCTTCTCTGCTTGATCAAATTCTGGAGTATCTGTAGGTATTTTCCCTGTTCTAATATCATGAGATAGATAATCTCCTATTGTATACGGTAATACGAAATATCCATCAGCCAATCCTTGCATTAAAGCAGAAGCTCCTAACCTATTTGCTCCGTGATCAGAAAAATTAGCTTCTCCAGCTGCATAACATCCAGGAACAGTAGTTTGTAAATTATAATCTACCCAAAGACCTCCCATTGTATAATGTACTGCAGGATAAATCATCATTGGTGTTTTGTAAGGATTCTCATCTACGATCTTTTCATACATCTGAAATAAGTTACCATACTTGTCCTCTATTACTTTTTCTCCAAATTCTAATATCTGTTCTGCGGTTGGATTATGAATACCAGAGGTTAATGCTTTTTCTTTTCCGTATCGTTGGATTGCAGCTGCAAAATCAAGATATACTGCTTCACCAGTTTTGTTAACTCCAAAACCTTCATCACAACGTTCCTTTGCAGCTCTAGAAGCTACATCACGTGGAACTAAATTTCCAAATGCAGGATACCTTCTTTCTAAATAATAATCTCTTTCTTCCTCAGATAATTGTGTAGGTTTTAATTTACCTGCACGAATAGCCTCAGCATCCTCTTTTCTCTTCGGAACCCAAATTCTTCCATCATTACGCAAGGATTCAGACATCAGTGTCAACTTCGATTGATGATCACCTGATACAGGAATACACGTAGGATGAATCTGAGTATAACAAGGATTTGCAAAAAAGGCTCCTCTCCTATGTGCTCTCCACGCTGCCATTACATTACTACCCATTGCATTGGTACTCAAGAAAAATACATTTCCATATCCTCCAGTTGCCAATACTACTGCATGAGCAGAATGACGTTCGATCTCTCCGGTTACCAAGTTTCGGGCTACAATACCTCTAGCTTTACCATCTATTTTCACAAGATCTAACATCTCATGACGATTGAAAGCTTGTATTTTACCTCTATTAATCTGGCGGTTCATTGCAGAATATGCTCCGAGTAATAACTGTTGTCCAGTTTGTCCTTTAGCGTAAAAAGTACGAGATACTAATACTCCACCAAATGATCTATTATCTAACAATCCACCATATTCACGTGCAAAAGGCACACCTTGTGCAACACATTGATCAATTATATTTCCTGAAACCTCTGCTAATCTATATACATTTGCTTCTCTTGATCTATAATCTCCTCCTTTTACAGTATCATAAAAAAGGCGATAATTAGAATCTCCATCTCCTTGATAATTCTTTGCAGCATTGATTCCTCCTTGTGCTGCAATAGAGTGCGCACGTCTTGGAGAATCTTGATAACAAAATGTTTTAACGTTGTAACCAAGTTCTGCCAACGTAGCAGCAGCACTTCCACCTGCTAATCCAGTACCAACAACAATAACATCAATATTACGTTTGTTTGCCGGATTTACCAGGTTAATTGTATTTTTATGTTTTGTCCACTTATCAGCCAGTGGACCTTCTGGTATTTTAGAGTCTAAAATTGACATAATAGTGGTTTTAATGATTATGATTAAAATGAAGAACCAAGGATATGATTATAAATCCAAGAGGAATTACAATAGCGAACACCTTAGCAAACTTAGTTGCTCCCACAGAAAATTTATTATTAAAACCAACTGATTGAAAGGAAGACGCGAAACCATGCCAAAGATGTAATGCTAAGAATACAAATGAAAGCACATATATTCCTGTGCGTACTGGACTTACAAATTTCTCTAAGAGCTCGTGATAGTAACGAGTTGGATCTTCTGGTGCAAATTCTACATATTTATGAACCATTTCTGGAATCCAGAAATCGTAAAAATGTAATCCTAAAAATGCTAAAATTACCAAACCTGAAAGAATCATGTTTCGTGACATCCAAGAAGCATTAGCCCCACCGCTATATTTTGCATATTTAACCGCTCTTGCATTTCTATTTTTTACTTCCAAAATAAATCCCATTACAAAATGGAAAACTACTCCAAAAATTAATACGGGTTGCAGCGCAAATTGAACCAAAGGATTTGTACCCATAAAATGGGACAACTCATTAAAAGTATCCGGACTAAAAATAGAAGTAAAATTGATCGTAAAGTGCTGTAATAAGAAAAACACTAAGAAAAGTCCCGAAAGTGCCATGGCAACCTTTCTAGCTATTGAAGATTTTATCAATCCACTCATTATTAAGAATGTTTAAAAATTTGATTAGCAAAAATAAGCTTCAAACTTGTTTTTAACAAGATTTTGATACAGTAATGCAGTATTTATAATGAATTAAAATAGAATTCAAATTTTGTTGAGTCTTCATTACGAAATCGTTTGAAATATAGTACTAACTTTGAACAAAAGACAATGTTCTTTTTTAAAATTATCATAATTTTACTTCATATGACACTTATTGTTTATGCTCTAAAGGTTCACATTTCAAAACCAATATTGTAAAAAGAAACCTTAAATCAGTTCATTATCGACTTCTTTAAGTATAAAAAAGCAAAAATATTACTTTTGAATAATACTCAAACTTTAACACATTACTTTTTGATTAAAAGAAACCTATTAACAATTGTATTTCTAACATCACTATGGTGTTCCGGAAAATCATTAACAAAAACAAATGTAAATCAGTCAATTGCCTCCGATAGTTTACAAGTTAAATCACCGGAACAATTAGTAACATACTTAAAGAATTCCAATTCTCAAAAAAGTAAAATATTCGAAATTGCTCTTTCTACTCTTGCTTTAGATCCCCTAATTTTAGCAGAACATTATTATGATATATCTGAACATTATTATGACAAAGGACAATTCGACCGAAACATCTATTATTTAAACAATGCGGTCAAATCTATTAAGCACACGGAGAATGACTCTATGTTAAGTAAATATTTTATAGGATTAGGTAATGGTTATTTAAAAGATTGGAAAAATCAAAAATCCCTTGACTACTACAATAAAGGGTTAAACATTGCTTACAAATACAATAATACTAGAAATCAGTTTATTGCTAATTCCGGAAAAGCTATCATTCTTAAAAGAATGGAGAAGTTGGATAAAGCTCTAAAAGTCTGCAAGAACTCATTAAATATTTTAGAAAAATCCGAAGATAAGAACACTAAAAATCATGTCAGGATGCTTACCATAATAAGCGAAATTTATTTAGACCAAAAAAAATATGATTCTGTCTTACATTACACTGATCTAGGCCTTATAATTTCTAAAGAGTTAGATTATTCAATTGGATCAATTGATTTGTACACAAAAAAAGGAATCGTTGCTTTAAACAAAAATGAACAAGCTGAAGCCTGGCAATATTTTCGCAAAGCAGAAAAAATCTTAATCAAAAACGAAGTTACCCAAAAAAAATCCATACTAAACTTATATTACTTTATTGCCAAATCTCTTTATAAAGAAAAAGAATATGATAGTGCAATCTCTTATTTAAATAGTTGCATATCGATATTAGAAGAAAAAGATTCTCGAAACATCAGAGCACTCGATATATATATATTATTAGCAAATTGTTATACCGAAACCGGCAAAACCAATGAAGCAATGCATTGGTTTCAAAAGATCAATAAATTGAAAGATCAATTTCAGGATGCTAAAGATAAAACGATCACACAGTTATATAATCAAGAAATTGATGATTTAAAAAATCAAATAGAAATACATAAAAATAAGGAAATCAGACAGGAACGCTATAAGGAATTAGCTTTTTTTATTTTACTAATTGTCTCCGTTGTTTTGTTTTTTATTGTTCTTAAATATTTCAGAAATCAAAAAAATAATAAAAAGCGGTTTAATGAACTAATCGAAAAAATAAACGTTCTAGAATCAAAAGAGAAAAACCTTGCACAAGCAGTAGTAATTAATGACGATAAAGTAACTGCTGTACTAAAAGGATTAGAAAAACTCGAAAATCAAGAATATTTTTTAAACACTGATTGTGATCTTAGATCAATGTCTAAAAAAGTAAAAACAAACACCACATATCTATCCAAAATTATTAAAACGCATAAGGCAACTAGTTTTAACGATTATATTAATAACTTAAGAATTGAATACGCTTTAAAAAGATTAAAAAACGACAAAAAATTCAGATCCTTTTCTGTTAAATCGATTGCCTTAGAAATTGGTTACAAAACCGATAATTCTTTTACTAAACATTTTAAATCAAAGACAGGATTAAATCCGTCTTACTATATTAAAAAAATAAATAATCAGAATGAAATTTAATTAACTTCATTCCATAATTTTAAAATGAAGCAGACTTATCTTAAAGTCAAAAGAGCGTTTTCAATTAATGTGCAAATCCTACCTTAATTTCTTTAAAATACGGTTAGTCTTTTATGATTTAACAACTAATCAAAGTATATTAATATCGCATTTATCGGAATACATAAGGCGAATATTTATTTTAAAACATTACGATCATGAAAACAAAACAAAAAAACACGATTCATTTAAAAAAGCTTACTATTGCTAAGATTAATCAACACGCAATGATAAAAATAAAAGGTGGAGATTGCGATCCTACAAAACCAGATACCGGAACCCATCATAGTATATGCATATGCGATGATGTTTTTTAAATCATTAAAAAATTAACCCCTTTTAATTCATCTATATTTTACATCCGTATTTTACATAAAATACGGATGTTTTGTTTTTTTGAATATTCATTTAGATCTACCTTGAATAAAGAATCATTGTACTGCGAGTACTTGATTTAAATAAGGGTAAACCGAAAACCTTATAACAGAGTAGGTGAAATACTTTAATAATTTAAATCACAAAATTATGTTATCTAAAATTCTAAAATTAAAAGATGTTGAGCAGTTAGACAAAAAGCAGCAAAAGGGAATTAAGGGAGGTACTATACAATATCCTATTGGATGCCAAACAAGAAGGGATTGTTTTATAGTGACTGGAGAGTTTGATTGGTCTTGCGAAATAGCATATCCATATGCATTGCATAAAATCTGCAAACCTCTATAAGCTTTTATTTCTCATCTATAAACCCTGAATATTCAGGGTTTTTTTATACCTTCTTTTTTTAATTTATATATGAGAAATATCAACACCAAATTGCCAAATATAGGAACCACTATTTTTACTGTTATGAGTAATATGGCAAATGAATACAAAGCAATTAATCTGTCTCAAGGGTTTCCAAATTTTGAAGCAAATAAAAAATTAATAGACTTTGTAAACTCAGCTATGCAAAAAGGATATAATCAATATGCACCTATGCCTGGCTTGGTATCTCTTAGAGAAATCATTGCTGAAAAAACAAATACTTTATATAATAGTAATTATCACCCCGATACTGAAGTAACCGTTACTTCAGGTGCAACCCAAGCGATCTTTACTATTATTTCTGCTTTTATCCGCCAAGGAGATGAAGTTATTATTTTCAAACCTGCTTACGATTCATATGAACCTTCTATAGAACTTTTTGGAGGTAACGTTATTCCTGTGCAATTATCCACTCCTAACTTTACTGTTGATTGGGAAGAAGTAGCTAATAAAATTACTTCTAAAACCAAGATGATGATTATCAACACACCTCATAATCCTACAGGAACAATTTTATCCAAAGAGGATATGCTAAAACTAGAAAATTTATTAAAAGGCACGGATATTATTTTACTTAGTGACGAGGTATATGAACATATAATTTTTGACAGTCAACCGCATCAGAGTGTTGCAAGGTTTCCGGGATTATCCGAAAGAGCATTTATCACTGCTTCTTTTGGAAAAACCTTTCATACTACCGGTTGGAAAATGGGATACTGTATAGCTCCTAAAGAGTTGATGAAAGAATTCAGAAAAGTACATCAATTTAATGTATTCTGTAGTAATCACCCTATGCAATATGCCTTAGCCGAATATTTAAAAACTCCTGAAAATTATATGTCTTTACCCAATTTTTATCAGGAAAAAAGAGATTTATTTTTATCATTAATTAAAGATTCTCGATTTTCATACGTCCCAGCTGCCGGGACTTATTTTCAATTACTAGATTATACCAATATTACGGATGAGGGAGATGTAGCTTTCGCCGAAAGGTTAACAAAAGAACACAAAATTGCTTCTATACCTGTTTCAGTATTTAATCTAAATCAACAAGATGATAAAGTGTTACGATTTTGTTTTGCGAAAACGGATGATACTCTAAAAAGTGCTGCAGAAATATTGTGTAGTATTTAATCTTATCCTAATATTTAAGCTTCAAAAGCTGAATTATAAAGTAACATTTTAATGTAAAGTGTTACTTATATAAAATCTAAAATTATTCTGAGATGCATTTATGCTAATCATTTATTAAAAACAGAGCTTTATGAAAATTAAATTTATCCTTTTTATTACTATTACAATCTTAACTTTTATATCATGTTCGTCAGATGACTCATCACCTGAAAATAGTAATTACGCAATGACGGCTAAAATTAATGGAGAAGATTTCCAAGCCAATAATCCTTTTGGAAACAATGAATCGTCTAGCACAACTATTTTCAATTACTTCCCAAAAGAAGACTTTGTTTTATTAATTGGTAGAGAGGGAGGTGTTATCGGAGGTAAAGAAATTAAAATTTGGTTAAAAAAGAGTGATATTATTGTTGGTTCTTATGAAACAGGTCCTGAAACCTTCGACACCACACCTTCTCACTTTATCGACTTTTTAGACCTTACTAACGAAATAGATGAATCTACGAAAAATGGCACAATTGAGATCACAGAAGTAAATACCTCAACAAACACTGTAACCGGAACTTTTTCATTTACAACAGTGGATGGAACCGCTGACCCTTCATCACCAATTGATTTCAACATAACCGATGGAACATTTAAATACATATATGAGTAAGAATCATTATTAAAAAATTGAAAAAGTAAAAGTCAGTTACTTAGCTGACTTTTACTTAATTTTACAACTAATTCCTTTAGTAATGCTAAAAAAAGAAACTTACTAAAAATCAAACCTCAGCTGTATAATCTCAATTTCTTCTTTTTCTTTCTTTTTTTGATCTTTATTTCCAGTATTCAAATTAGACAAAGAAATTCCTAAAAGACGTACCGAATTTTTCATTTCTGACTGATATAATAGTTCTTTCGATGTCTCTAATAAAATATCCGCGTCATTAACAAAATATGGTAATGTCTTACTCCGTGTCTGTAACGTAAAATCACTATATTTAATCTTTAGAGTAACCGTTCTTCCAGCAACTTCACTCCTTTTTAATCGTTTTTGTAATTCTTCGGCAATATTTTCTAAGCGTTCTAACATATATATCTCAGAGGATATATTCTCATTAAATGTTCTTTCGGCTGCTAATGATTTTCTTTCTCTATTTGGTTTTACTTCACTTAGATGAATTCCTCTAACTATATTATAATAGTGCCCTCCAGATTTACCAAAATGCTCAGTAAGGAACTCTTCAGATTTTGTTTTTAAATCCTTACCTGTATAAATACCCATCTGATACATTTTAGCTTGTGTAACCTTTCCTACTCCATAAAATTTTTTGACATCCAAATCTTCCAAAAAATCTAATACCTCTTCAGGATTTACAGTTTTCTGTCCATTTGGTTTGTTATAGTCACTAGCTACTTTTGCAATAAACTTATTAATAGATATTCCTGCAGATGCCGTTAATCCAACTTCCTCTAAAATGCGATGTCTTATTTCTTGGGCAATCAAAGATGCACTTGGATTCCCTTTTTTGTTTTCGGTAACATCCAAATATGCTTCATCTAAAGAAAGTGGTTCTACTAAATCTGTATAATCAAAAAATATCTTACGGATCTGTTTAGAAATTTCTTGATATCTATCAAACCTAGGTCTAACAAACAATAGATCAGGACATAGTTTTCTGGCCGTAAATCCAGGCATTGCAGAACGCACACCAAACTTTCTTGCCTCATAACTCGCTGCACTTACCACACCTCGTTTTCCACCACCACCAACCGCTAAAGGTTTTCCTTTAAGTTCTGGGTTATCCATTTGCTCAACAGATGCATAAAATGCATCCATATCTACGTGTATAATTTTTCTATCGCTTTTCATTCTTGTCCGTTACAAAAATAATAGTTATAAATCATTTTAAATGAACCACAACATACTGGTTATCAACTCAAATTATGAGATTTAGCGAGTAAATATTTGGCTCTTAAACACTTCTAAAAAATGATATTACTATATTTGTATAGATTTTATGAGATAAAAATAATATCTTGCTTTATTGATCCCAATCAATTTGAACTAAATTATATTTAAAAAAATGAAAAATTACACCCTACTGCTACTCTTTGCATTTATCTGTTGTAAATCAGAAAGCAAATCTCCAAATGACACTACAGTTAATAACAATCTTGTCAATTCTGAAAATGTAAGTGATGTTACTATCACGAACAACTCGAATCCGAGAACTTATTCTATACAAGGAACTGGTTCTTCAAAAAAAGGAGAGAATTCCAAAAAAAATGCAGGTAATTTTAGTCAGAACCTTTCCATTCAATGGATATCAGATACTGCAATACAATATACCCTAACCTTTAATAATGCTACTTGTAATAAAACTATTGGAGGTAGAGCCTCAATCGTAAAAGCGAATAAAGAGCCTTTTGCAATAAGTCATAATGGAAAATCTTTAGAAGTAGATAAATATAAAGACAAAAAAGAAAGCTTTGATATTATTTTACAGATTGATTCTCAAAGTAAGGATAAGGTTGCGGTCAATCTAGTTTTTACGAAAGATGATGGAGATGAAAATTGTACTCCAGAAAGCGCTGTAATGTTAGAGCAGAAATAACATTATTCTTATTTCTATATTCTTTTTAAAAAGTACTATTAATGCGTATTGTTGTATACAAACAATCACGGATATTCATTGTAGGTTAAAGTTACATAATGGTATTGCTCATTATATTTACATAAAATCTATTATAAATGGGCAAAACAGCGATCATACTTGGCGCAACAGGATTAACTGGTAGGATTCTTTTAACATCATTACTTAAAGATAATCGTTATACTAAAATCAAACTGTTTTCAAGAAAAGAAATAGGGATTTTGCATTCTAAAATTGAAGAACATTTGATTAACGTACTGCAACTAAAATCAATCTCCGACAATTTTAAGGCTGATGAAGTGTTTTGTTGTATAGGAACCACAAATTCAAAAACTCCAGACAAAGGTCTTTATCGTTCAATTGATTTCGGAATACCTGTTACGGCAGCACAGCTTTGTGTTCAAAATAAAATTGAGACTTTTATAGTAATTTCTGCATTAGGTGCTGATAGCGATAGTAAGATTTTTTATAACCGCACTAAAGGTGAAATGGAAGAGGCTGTATTAGGATTTGAAATACTAAAAACGCATATTTTACAACCTTCATTAATTAGCGGTAAAAGAAATGAAAAAAGAGCAGGAGAATTTTTTTTTAAACAATTCATGAAGATTCTAAATCCTCTACTCTTAGGACCTTTAAAAAAATACCGTTCTATTCATCCTACAACCATAGCATCGGCAATGATATGGTTAGCAAATAACTTCTCTGAAAAGAAAAGAATAGTTTCTGATGAAATACAAACGATTCACACCAAAAAACATATATAATTAGTTCATATACCGTATACGTATCTTTCTAAGCCCCTATTATTACTGAGTATTTATCTAAGCTTCTAAATTTGTTCAAAAAAGTACAAATAATTAAAAATTGATGAATTATGAAGTTATTCAAAAGCTTAATCTTAACTGCTAGCTGTTTATTTACACTCAGTCTTTTTGCTCAATCTGATATTAAATCTTATAATTTTAAAAAGGGTGAAATTCTAGATATTCTATTATTAACTACTAAACCTGGAACCAAAAAAGACTTCGAGAAATACAAAAAAACTATCTTTCCTGTCGGCATCGAAAAAACCTACAAACCATTACCCGGTTTCGGTATTTCAGAAACAACTCAAGGCAATATACAGCCTTCTAATTTTATATTTGGTAAATGGAAAGATTTAAAAAATCGCGAAGAATTTATAGCTCAAATCGAGGGTATTGTTCCAGATTTTCATGTACAACGAAGAAATATTTGGTCGTTATTTAATTTAACATATTACGAAATGCCTCAAGACATTTCTTTCAAAATAGACAAAAACAAATACAACGTTGCTACATCGTACTGGAAAAAAGAGACTACATCTTTCAAGAAATTCAAGGAATTATGGTTACAAAAATCATCAGCTAATGGTGGTAAAAAAATTATAGAGCTCACAAACGGAAAATCTGTTGTAGGTTATTATCATAATCCGGATCTACTCGTTATTACTCAATGGGAAAGCAAAGCTGCATTTGATTCTTTTTATAAAGAAAATCTTAAAATGAATCATAAAGGTATCTTACACGTAAATCAGTTTGTATTAAACTAGTATATTAAACCCGAAAAAGATCTTGTTTATATGCAGACATTCCTAAATCAACTTGTCTATTTTGGATATTTTCAAAGCTTGTTTTTGCTATTTATTTATATTTTTTCTAGAGACAAAAGAAAAAACATCAATAAATATATTGCATTTCTAGTATTGGTACTTTCCATTGGGCTAACAGGACGCGTTCTGTATATTTCAGGTTTTTTCGGTGATAATTATCGATGGGTTATTTTTTCAGAATTTTCAACTCTATTATTTGGAGCTACTATTTATCTTTTTACACGATCTAGTTTATTAAACCAACCTTTTTCGTATAAAGAATTACTTCATTATTTACCTGCTGTGGCATATAACATTGGTGTTACTATCGCATTTATAATACCATCAGATAAGATATTACAAACTAGAAATACAACCGGAGAGCAATTTAAAATCACTTTAGTCTTTATTGCCATAGGTTTACTATTCAATATTACATATTGGGTTATGAGTCTCAGAATTTTTCTAAAATTTAAAAAAGACATTCAAAATGAGCTAAGTTATCATATCAAATCTCAGTTCTTCTTTAATTTTCTGATTGCGATAGGGATTTGTTTGATTTGTTGGTCCATCATGTTTATTAATTGGCTTCTAGATCTGGATTTATTCAATAGAACAAGTTGGCAAGTTATTTGGATAAGCATTGCGCTAATAATATTATTCATAACTTTTTATGGTATGAAAGAACCTGATTTATTTAAAGTTACTTCACTACTAACTCCTAAAAAATACGCCCAATCTAAACTATCTAATCTAGAATTGGATCATTTAAAATCTCAATTAGAGCATTTAATGATAGAAAGAAAACCTTACTTAAATAGAAAATTACTAAAATCAGAATTGGCTGAAATGCTTGGAGTGAGCAATCCAGAGATAGCTCGTTTATTAAATGAACGTATCGGGATGAATTTTTTCGAATATGTAAACTACTATCGAATCAAAGAATTTATTGCGCTGGCAAAAACTGATCAAGCTAAAAACATGACCTTTTACGGTCTTGCTCAAGAAGCAGGTTTTAATTCTAAAACTACATTTAACAAATCATTTAAAGATTTAATGGGTACCACACCAAAAGAGTACTTCTCAAATCTATAATCTTATTAAAACAACATCATGTTCAAAATATTTTTATTCAGTATAATTACTGTCGCGACTGTGAACGCTCAACTTAAAGTTCCTGCACTAAGTCCATCTTCTAAAACTACACAAACCGTCGGGTTAACAGAAATTGAGATCGAATATTCTCGACCTAGTAAAAGAAATCGAATCATTTTTGGAGAAAATGGTATTATTCCCTTTGGCGAGTTATGGCGTACAGGTGCAAACGCTGCTACTAAAATTTCGTTTAACGATGATATAACAATTTCGGGAACAATACTAAAAAAAGGAACTTATACCATTCTTACTAAACCTGAAAAATCCAATTGGCAAGTGTATTTCTATAGTTATAAATCAGGAAATTGGAATACTTATGTAAATCAAAAACCTATTGCAAGTATTACAACCAAAACCATTGAAAAAAAGGAGATCTCAGAATCATTTTTAATCTATATAGATAGCATAACTCTTGATAGTGCCGAACTAGTTTTTTCTTGGGGTACCATAAAAATAATACTACCACTAAAATTTAACACACACGAAAAAACAATGTCTAATATAGAGAAAACACTTTCTGGTCCATCAAATTTTGATTATTTCCAAGCGGCATTATATTTACACGAGACACAAAGAGATCTAAATACCGCATTAAGCTATATTCAAAAAGTTACTAAAGCAGAAAACCCTTTATTGTTTCAAGTATATCGCGAATCATTAATCTTGGCTGATATGGATAGAAAACTAGAAGCTATCACTGTGGCTAAAAAATCTCTGGAATTATCAAAAAAAGCAGGAAACAAAGATCTGATTAGATTAAATGAAAGAAATATCAAAAAATGGTCTAAGTAAGGATCTTTTTAAAATTTCTAAGTGTAGATTTGAAAATTGCAAAAAATTATTATTTTCAAATCTACTCTTTTAGAGAAGAGTACTATTATATAACATTCATGATTGAAATTGAACGCAAATTCTTACTAAAATCTACTTCTTTTAAAGATATAGCTCAAAAAAAAACCAAAATATCTCAAGGGTATCTAAATTCTAATCCCGAAAGAGCCGTAAGGGTTCGAATCAAGGGAGAAAAAGGTTTTTTAACTATCAAAGGAAAGAGTAATGATTCAGGCACTTCTCGCTTTGAATGGGAAAAGGAAATTGATATTAAAGAAGCGCAAGCGTTATTACAATTATGTGAAAAAGGTGTTATCCAAAAAACCCGTTATGAAGTTACAGTAGGAGATCACACTTATGAAATAGATGAATTTTATGGTGAAAATGAGGGTTTGATTGTAGCAGAAATAGAATTATCTGATGAACATGAAACATTTACAAAACCCGATTGGTTAGGAAAAGAAGTCACCGGAGATTCTAAATTCTATAATTCGCAATTAAGTAGGCATCCATTCAGAAATTGGTAAAAAAAAGATCTTAAACTAACTATTTTTCAATTAACAAATTTGTAACATTTTTAAATGTAATTAAAGGAGAATTATCCCCGTCTAAGGAGGCTTATTAACCATTAATAAAATATTTATGTTACACAAATCTAAGAAGTCCTTTTTAGGGATATTACTCGTATTATGTCTATCTGCTCCGATAGCAGCGCAAACAGAAGTTAGTGGATTCTATCCACAAAAAAATGAGCTCACCATTGCTCCTAGCTATTCCTACAAACAATATGATCGATTCTATCAAGGAAATGAACTTACTGATGGAAATCCAGCAGGATTGGGTGCAATATCTTCATATATTGTGAATTTATATGGAGAATATGGAATCACAAATTGGTTATCTGCTTCTCTTAATTTGCCATATATTTTTATAGAAAGTGAGAATGGAGAACCAGATCCTGTCCAAGGAACTTCTAGTGTTGATGGGATTCAAGATCTAAGTATATTTATAAAAGGAAGAATACTAGAAAAAAATGTGAAATCCTTAGGAAGATTAGGGTTGGGCGCTGCGGTTGGCACTAGTATTCCTGTTGGTAATTACGAAGAAGAAGGTGTTCTTTCTTTAGGAAATAATGCAAATAGTATCCACGCAAATGTTTTAGCCCAACTAACTACAAATATTAATTTTTTCACAGAACTTCAGTATGGATATAGTTTAAAAGATAATAGTGATTTTGACGTACCTAATGCTCAGGTATATGGTATTAAGATTGGATATTTTAACAGCCATTTTTATACACATGTACAATTAGCCGTGCAGGATTCTATGGATGGATTAGATATTGGGACCCCAGAATTTGTCGAAGCTGGTGGACCTAGAGCGCTTCCAGAAACAGAAGTTGATTACACCAATTTAAATCTAAACTTATATATACCTGTATATAAAAATGAAATAGGTGTCTCTACAGCCTATAGTCACAACCTAGATGGTCGTAATTTTAACAGAGAAACTTCTTTTTCTTTTGGTTTAGTATACAAACCATTATAATCAATTATTAATCAAAAACTCAAAGTCTATATCCTAATTCTTGAACTAGGATATAGACTTATTCTTTTATCTCTATTTTCTTTTTTAACTCTTTCCCATTTTCGTCTAACACAGTTATAACATGTTTTCCCGGACTTGGCTGCACAGGCATTTCATGAAACTGCTTAGTAACTCCCACAAAATGATCATCGATATACCAAAACACTCTTGTCTCTGGTTTTGTGTGAGCAATTTTTAAAACTACATCGTTTATTTTACCATCAAACCCTTTAGGTAGATAAACACTACTATTACCTTTAGGAAAAATAAAAGCCATACTTGCCAATAAATCAGTTCTACAATCGGACCTAAAAGGAGGTAAAGATCTATAATCTGCATGTTTATTTTTATAATAATACGCTTGCAAAGGTGGTAACACAAACCAAGGTTGATGTATCATCCGATCTACAGATTCACAGGAAGAATTCACTCTGTATTCTTTTACAGGGTCTAAGTGAACTAATTGATGATATGGACAAGGTTTGGTTTTGGTTCCAGCCAAAGGAATATAGAAATCTTTAACCGGACATTCTTTTGATGCTAAAAAACCGCTTTTAGTACAAACCTTAGTCATGACTAAATCATCATAGGGTATCGGAAACCAATCAGAATTAGGTAATAGATTCACCACATCGAATAACAAAGGTGCTGCCGAGTTTAATCCGGTAAGATCTGGTCTTCCTTCTCCATCTGCATTACCAATCCATACTCCTACTACATAATCTTTGCTTGCTCCTATAGCCCAAGCGTCTCTATTTCCAAAACTAGTTCCTGTTTTCCAAGCAATTTCTCGTGATGAATCATAAAATTCCCAAGCTTCATCTCCTTGAGGACGATTAACTTTTTTCATAGATTCAAAAGTTAACCAGATACTACCTGCTCCTACAACCGGTTTTTGTTTTACTTTTTTACCGAAATCGACTTTTTCATTTGCTATAACAATTGGTTCTGTAAATTCATTGGTGAAATATTCACTAGAAGAGTTTTCATAATGATTAAGCGTCCCAGAGAATCCAGCGTACGTTTTACATAAATCCCAAAGATTACCTTCTGCCCCTCCAACAATTAATGATAGACCATAATGATCTGCACTATACTTAAGGTCTTTGATCTTAAACACACTTAGTTCATCTCGAAAACGCTGTAATCCATATTTTTGTAATAATCGCACCGCAGGTATGTTTAAAGATCTTGCTAAAGCACTACTAGCGGACACTGCTCCACTAAAAGTTTCATCATAATTCATAGGACTATATCCAGCAATTACAGTAGGCACATCAGATACCAGTTGCTCAGGTAACAATTCGCCTTTATCCATCATAGCGGCATATAACAAGGGCTTGAGTGTACTTCCTGTACTCCTTGCAGCTCTAATAACATCTACATCTTTTTGATGAATCTTATCTGTTGGTGAATTACCTACATAACTCATCACTTCTCTAGTTTCAACATCTAGTACCAATACCGCTATATTATGTACTTCATTTTGGCGTAACAATGTATAGTGTTGTCCTACTAATTGATTCACTCTTTGTTGCAAAGATCTATTTATAGTCGTCCGCACTCTTTGCCCTCTATTAGTGTAAGCAACCCGATCTAATAAATGTGGTGTTTCTTGCGGAAGACGATATGGTTTTTGAGGCAAAGATTCGTTTATAGATAACTCATAAGTTAGAGAATCAATAACTTCTTGTTCTAATAAAGTCTTAAGTAACCTATTTCTTTTACGTAATAGTTGTATCTGGTTTTTTCCAGGATAAATTAATGATGGAGCATTAGGTAAAACTGCTAAAGTTGCACTTTCTGACCAAGATAATTGATGAGCAGGTAACCCAAAATATCTCCAAGAAGCCATATCGATCCCTACAACATTACCTCCAAAAGGAGCATTGGAAGCATATAATCTTAAAATCTCCTTTTTAGAAGCTCCAAACTCTAATCTTGTGGCCAAAACTAACTCTATCAATTTCTCGAAATAGGTCCTCTTTTTCCCTTTTCGAGCAAGCCTTATGACCTGTTGAGTAATCGTGCTTCCACCTCTAACTATTTTGCCTGCTTTTATATTTTCACTAACAGCTTCAACCATCGAAACTGGATTAAAACCGAAATGATTATAAAATTGTTGATCTTCAAATGCTAGAATGCAATGTTCAAACTTTTTAGATACGCTATCAGTTTCGGGAAATCTCCATTGTCCATCCTTTGCAATTTTAGCACCTAATAACTCACCTGATCTGGTTTCTAAAACGGTTGCCGTCGGATCATCAAATAATGGTTTTGGTAAGGAAAAATAATACCAAATAAGAAAAACTCCAATAAGAACAAATCTCTTAGGATGCTTCTTCACATAATATCGGAATCGGCTAAACAATTTTCTTACGATTAGTATAAATTAATAACAACGCTGAAATTTATGTAAATGTCTTTAGATATCCGATAAAACTATACTTAAATAAATTACCACAAAGACTTAATCGATAATTACAACAAAAAACGCTTCATAAAAAAAGCGTAAATCTCCCCGTTTAGTCAAGAATTCTTAATCTTTAAAACTCAATTTTCTCTTATATCTTAACAAATAAACCCTATAATTTCATTAAATTATATCACTCTTAAAAACAATTAGCTATGATTACATTCGCTAAATCATTAAAAATATTGGGGCTTAGAATGTAAAAATGAAATTATATAATGCAATCAAATATGTTATTGCATAGAGTATAATCATTTTTAATAAAAGTTGTTTTACGTTGAAAAAAAATCCAGTATATATATTTTTTGTAATTATTTTTTCACTTCCCTCTTTCTCACAAGAAAAGCCTCTATTTGAGAAAATTGACACTTTAGATGTTTTACTGAGAACTTCAGAGAAACTAAGAGTCTCTAATGATATGTATGCATCATTAGAATACGCTTTTAAAGTGGTTAATTATGCTCAGGATTTAGGTCATAACCATTATTTATCACATGGATATTTATTAATGGGAACCGTACAATACGAAATCATCGATTATGAAAATGCTACCAAAAACTTTCTAAAGTCATTAGAATATACAGAAAAAACAAAAAATAAAGTTCTTTTACCATATGTACTTAATAGTTTAGCAAATGTATATTACGATGGTAACAATGACTATGAGAATGCCTTAAAATATTATAAAAGAGCCGTCAAACTAGGAAAAGGAAATCCTCATATCCAACAATACCAGATACCGTTACATAATCTAATATGGACATATATGGATCTAGACAGGTTCGATGAAGCTTCTATGTATTTAAGAGAAGCTGATAGTATTGACAGTACAATTCCAGATAGTGTGCAAACAGATCGAAGTTCGCTTTACCTCTTAAGAGCGAGAAATTATGCTCATAACAACAACATCATAAAAGCAGAGCAAAACTTCGATAAATCCTTCGAATACTTAAGAGATGAAACGTATTGGCCAAAAGGAAAAAGTTATTTCTATAGATATAGATCAGAGATGTACGAAAAGATAGGTGATTATACAAAAGCAATTAATGACCTAAAGTTATTGAATGAAAATGATCAGAAAGTTTTTGAAAATGCAAGATCCAAAACCGATGAGACCACCAAAATGAGGTTTAAAGTAGATCAATACGAACAAGAGCTAGCAATAGCAAAAAGAGAGAAAGACTTATTATTAGATATAGATAAAAATAACAAAAAGATTATTTTTATTTCCACTACAGCACTTTTATTATTAGCGGGCATAGTTTTCTTCTATTACAGAGGATATCGATCAAAGAAAAAAATCTCGGAAATATTAGAATTTAAGAATCTAGAACTATCCGAAGCTAAATCTCAAGCAGAACAATTAAGTAAAATCAAATCTCAATTTATTTCTACTATTAGCCATGAACTGCGAACTCCTCTATATGGAGTGGTAGGTATTTCCTCCATTTTACTTGAAAATGATACTAAATCAGAGAAAGATAAAAAGTTAATTAATTCACTTAAATTCTCAGCTGACTATTTACTTGATTTAGTGAATAAAGTTTTAAAGATTAGTAAAATTGATTCGGAAGAAAAAGAACTTATCAAAACACCAACAGATCTTTTTTCATTGTCTCAGAACATACTACAATCTTTTGAATATCAATCTCATAAAAAAGAAAACACCTTAATTCTAGATTATAATCACAGCATTCCAAAATTACTTTACATAGACGCTTTAAGAATCTCTGAGGTTTTAATCAACCTAATCGGAAATGCAATTAAATTTACCCAGAAAGGAAAGATTTGGCTTAGGATTAAGTTATTGTCAACTACTGATAAAACCGTTACCATCAGATTAGAAGTAGAGGATACTGGGACTGGTATACCCGAAGATCAAAAAGATTATATTTTCGAAGAATTTTCTCAAGTAGGAAGTGTTTATGATAATAAACAAGGAACCGGTTTAGGACTTTCCATTGTTAAAAACCTTGTTCAAGTAATGGGTACTCAAATTCATTTCGAAAGTAAAAAAAACATAGGGTCTCTATTTTATTTTGATTTAGAATTAGACGTTGCCGAAAGCTTAAATGACCTAAACAACGAATCCGAAAATAAGGAAAGTGCAACTAATATTTCTGCAAAGATTCTTGTTGCGGAAGACAATAAAATCAATCAATTAGTAACTAAAAACTTGCTTAAGAATATTGGGTGTAGTTGTATAATGGCGGAAAATGGAATAGAAGCTGTACAAACTCTAAAGAGAGAATCTTTTGATTTAATTTTAATGGATATTAACATGCCCGTTATGGATGGAGTTCAAGCAACATTAGAAATTAGGCAATTTGACACTACTACGCCAATAATTGCATTGACAGCTTCAGAGCTTAGTGAAGTCTCTGACGAGTGTAAAAAGGCAGGAATGAATGATCTTATCAATAAACCATTAAACAAAGAAGACCTAAGAAACTGTATTGCAAAACATCATAAATAAATTTTTGACTGAAATTTCCCCAAAAAATTATATTCTTATAAAATATTAGCGATAACTTTGCAAAAACTCTTTAATTATATTTTTACAGTAAAAAAATTAGGGGTTTGACATAGTTAACTGTTTTATTATAAACCCTTTTATATAAGATAAAAATACCCACACAAATTACTCAATTCAAAAACTCAACTCCCCTTGAAAAAAATCACATTATTGTTTGCAATAATTGCACTCCCCTGCATATTATTTGCACAATCCAGACAAGAATTTAAAAACACTAATGATTTAAACCCTTTAAACAAATTATCTGATAGCTCAGAATTTCAAAAACAACAAGAAATTGAATTCCTACATAGCATTCAATCCGATATTCACGAAGTAGAAGAATATAAACGTCAGCTAAAAGTCAGTCAACGAGAAAAGGATTTATTAGTTAGTATTGATAAAAATAATAAAACGATCATATACATAACCATTGTAGGGCTCGTACTAGTATTTGGTGTGTTGTTCTTTTACTTTAGAGAATATCACGCAAAAAAGAAAACAAGCGATATTCTAAAGCTAAAAAACATAGAACTATCCGAAGCAAAAAACCAAGCAGAAACATTAAGTAAAATAAAATCTCAATTTATTTCTACTATTAGTCACGAATTAAGAACTCCCTTATACGGTGTAGCGGGAATATCTTCTATGTTGTTAGAAAACAAAGAACGACCAGAAAAAGATATTGAATTATTAAATTCTCTGAATTTTTCCG
Organism: Aquimarina sp. Aq107; assembly: GCF_943733665.1. Taxonomy (NCBI): domain Bacteria; kingdom Pseudomonadati; phylum Bacteroidota; class Flavobacteriia; order Flavobacteriales; family Flavobacteriaceae; genus Aquimarina; species Aquimarina sp. Aq107. The sequence goes on from NZ_OX030782.1 coordinate 4,513,860, forward strand.
CCGATTACTTACTTAGCTTAGTGAACAAAGTTTTAGATGTTAGCAAAATAGACTCCGAAAAAGTAAACTTAATAAGCTCTAAAGTAAACCTACTTTCTCATGTAAAAAGTATTATTAAAACTTTAGAGTATCAAGCTTCTCAAAAGAACAATAAACTTAAGCTAGAATATGATCAAATTCTTCCGGAAATTATTAATATTGATACGATCAGAATTTCTGAAGTATTAATTAATCTGATTAGTAATGCCATTAAATTTACAGAAAATGGTACCATATGGATTAGAGCAAAGCTTATAGATAAAAAAGCAAATACCGCTACTATACGATTCGAAGTACAGGATACAGGTATAGGAATTCCAGAAGATCAAATTGCATATATTTTTGAAGAATTTACACAACTAGGAAGCGTCTACGACAACAAACAGGGCACTGGACTAGGGTTACATATTGTGAAAAAAATATTAAACCTAATGGATAGTGATATACATTGTCATAGTGCAAAAGATATTGGTTCTAATTTCTTTTTTACCATTAATGTTGACATCCCTGAAGATTCTTTTTTGGAACCAAATAAGGCTGATAATATAGATAACTCAAATTCATTCCCAACAAAAATACTAATTGCAGAAGACAATAAAATCAATCAAATAGTAACTAAAAACCTATTAAAAAATATTCATTGTCAAAGTACAATTGCAGAAAATGGTCAGGAAGCTTTAGAAATATTACAAAAAGAAACATTTGACATTGTACTTATGGATATTAATATGCCAGTATTAGATGGTATGCAAGCAACGCTAAAGATTAGAGAATTTGATACCTCTACTCCCATTATTGCATTAACCGCTTCTGAACTTAGTGAAGTAGAAAAAGAATGTATAAAAGCAGGCATGAATGATCTCGTAAACAAGCCTCTTAATAAAAATGATCTTAAGGATGCTATTTTCCGAAATCTAACAATTAATAGTATTGAAATTAATAATTAATGTATTTAACAAAACTTTCTACCTAGCACTATATCATTTTGCTAAATGCAAAATTTTAAGTTATTTTTAAAATCTATAATTGAAATAGCCATAAAACAACATCTTTGTAAATCGTTATAAATGATGAAATAAGATGATGGATGTAATAATACTATTTATTATAACTTGATTGGCATTCTTTAAAGAAACAATCTTGGCACGCTCTGTTTTAATAGTATTATTTATCTTCTTTTACTCGTCGGATGTCTTTGCTTGTAGTTGCTCATTTGCTTGGAATGATTCATTTAGTAGAACCATAAAAAACTCAGAGTTCGTTGCTTTAGTCAAAATAATTTCCTTTGACAAATACCTTGACGAAGATATCTTAGGTCATAATGGTAAAATGCCATATTCAATGACTGTTGAAATAATAAAAAAATATAAAGGCAACGAAAAACGAAAAAAAATAAAAATATTAGGAGATAATGGTATGTTATGTCGACCATACTTATCATATTTTAAAATTAACAGTTATTATTTAGTTTCGCCCAATGCATTGGATAATTCTGCAAACACTGAATATGACTTTTTCTCTTGTAGAACAGAATATTTAAATGTAGACATGGATTCAAACGTAGCGTTAGGAAACTATTCCCTGATTAGAAATCAAATTAATCTTGATAAGTTTGAAAACAAAGTAAAAAATGGAGATTGGGATATCTTATTACTTAGCTTAATTTTAAGCTCAACAATTCTACTATTACTATTTATGCGAAGAAACATAAAACGAAAGACCAATAGCAGTTCTAACTAGTAACTTCTTTCGAAGCACCTAAGAAATAAGTCAATTAAACAAAAGATGATGAACAAAGTATTCTCAATATTCGCGCCCATTATTTTACTATTAATTTTAAGTTGCAAAGACTCTAAACCTGATAATTTTAATCAAACCACAAAACAAACAGTTGACATAGAACAAGAAAAAAAAGCTATACTAAAAACGCTAAATAATGAAACCAAAGCTGCGTTTAACAGAAATTACGAAGGCTGGAAAAAAACGTGGGTACATGATCCAAAAATAACAAAAACTTATATCAACTTTGCGGACAGTACTTTTTCAGAATCTGTGGGTTGGAATAAAATAAGCTTATATGTAAAAACTTTTATTGAGGAACATCCAGAACCAGAACCTATACCAAAACTATTAAACGACATAGACCTACGTCTTTACGGCAATGGTGCTTGGGTAACTTATGAACTAAAAGACTCTTTACGTGGATTAAAACGTGAAACAAGACTTATGGAAAAGATAAATGGGTCTTGGAAAATTGCTGGCATGCAAACTACTATTTATGGATTCGAAACTGATAAAAACTAGTTAAAACCCTAATGAATACAATTACACTACCAGATGAATTAAACTTAAAATCTTCTGTTTCAATCATAGTATTTGATTATAAAAATAATACCGAAATAGATAAGCAACAAATCCAATTAAACAAAAATACCTTTAGTTTTCTTCAGGAAGGAAGCAAGGAAGTTTTTTTTAATAATTCTTCTTATGCAATTGATAACACTAAGTTTTTATTAATGAAATCAGGACATTGTTTGATGACTGAGAAACTTTCTAATGATTCAAAATTTTATAGAAGTATTCTATTCTTTTTTTCTGAGGAAGATGTAGTAAAATTTATTCGAAAATTTGAACTCCAATCTACAAGTACCAAAAAAATTTACTCGACTTATTCATTTAACTATGATGTTTTCATAAAACGATTTGTAGACAGCCTTTTAGATATTTCTAAACTCTCTAAAGCCATTCAAGCTAAGATGCTGCACACTAAGTTTGAAGAATTAATGTTATATCTAATAGAACAAAAGGGAGTAGATTTTTTGTACTCTTTAATTAATAATAATGATAATCAAACCCAAAAATTCATACAAACTATTGAGAGTAATACATTAAATAAACTAACATTAAAAGAACTTTCTTTCCTGTCAAATATGAGCGTATCTACTTTTAAAAGAGAATTTGAAAAACAATTCCATAGTTCACCCAGCAAATGGTTTTTGGATAAAAGACTCGAACACGCAGCTTTTCTATTAAAAAACAAATCAAAACGACCATCAGATATATTTGAAGAAATCGGATATGAAAATCTTTCAAATTTTATTCAAGCTTTTAGAACAAAATTTGGTGTAACTCCAAAACAATATCAATCAACTTGAGCTTTTACCAATACTTTTTGAACTAAACTCAATACAGAATATCGTGCTCTGCATCATAAATTTGTTCTTGAAATTAAAAAACAAATATTATGAAAACATCGAATTTAATATTAGCAGTTATTATTGCTTTTTCAGGTTCAATTTTTGGTCAAAATACATTTACCTTATCTAGCAAAAATTTGGGCGGTGAAGCCACTATTAATGAAGAATTTAATGGTTTTGGCTGCACTGGAAAAAACCAATCACCACAATTATCTTGGAGAAATGCTCCCGAAGGAACCAAAAGTTTTGCTATAACTATGTATGATCCTGATGCGCCAACAGGTAGTGGATGGTGGCATTGGGTTGTATTTGATATACCCACAAATATTAATGAATTAGTATCTGATGCAGGAAACACTAAATTAAATTTAGCACCTGACGGAATTATTCAAAGTATTACCGATTATGGAACAAATGGATATGGTGGTCCTTGTCCTCCAGAAGGGCACGGTTTACATCAATATATTATTACAGTTTATGCATTAAAAACAGATACTCTTGGATTAAATGAAAATACTAATCCTGCTGTAGTTGGGTATTATTTATGGAATAATACGCTTGCTAAAGCAAGCATCGTGGCATACTATCAAAGAAGCAAGAAATAAAACTATTTATAATTATATATGCAAGCCGTTAGACTTGCATATATAATTATTGTGATGATAAAACATCATCTCTATTCTATCATATTTACTTTATAACTTCAATCCATTTCCCTTTAGTACGTACAAGATAATCATTGTCGTACATTGCCTCACATTGAATTCCTGGTAAGTAATACTTTCCTAAATAAGAAGCATTTAACAATAAAGTTACTGTTTTACTTTCTCTTGGTTTTAAATCAAAATAAAAGTTAACACGATCATCACGAATATCCGTATATGTAACTTTATTACTTCTGAATGAACCAAAATCTGTAAATCGTGTATTCACAACTTCCCAACCCGAAGGAAAAATCTCCGTAAGCGCTATATCTTTCACTTCACTTCCAGAAGTATTAGTTATAGTTACTTCTGCAACAAAATCCGTTCCTTGTGATAATCGAGTAACATCAATAATTTTTCCATCTCGATTCTTATAATCTACGATAGCTTTAAAATTACTTTGTATTACTTTTTCTTGCCCTACTGGTAAAATTCCACTTGTTGCCAACTGTACAAAAATAGTATTGTCTTTATTGTTTTTAAGTAGTAATTTATTATTCTTAATAATAGACAACTCTCCAGATGACTGCAATGTTTTATCTGTATTGGCATTATTAGATTGCCCATTAAGTGTATAATTTACATCGATTCCTTTTCCACCTACATAAGCAGCATATTTAGCCATTGCCATTAAAGCATAAGAAGTAGTTTGGGTACTCATCCATTGCTTAGAAGATAACTCTTTAGCTAATTCTTCTGCTATCTTTTGTGCTTTTATTTTTTCATCCAATAATACTAATGTCTCTAAAGCCATTGCTCTGTTTCGATTAGTAGACCCATATGTATAATAATGATTTTTCCTTGGCTGAAAATCGATATTAGCGCTATTCAATAATTTATCTGCAGCACTCTTCTGACCGATAAGACCATAGGCAGCTGCCAATCTTAATTTTGCATTATTAGACAAATTCGATGTTTCCCTTAATCTATTCATAGAGGATAAATCTGGACTACCAGCTAATGCTAAAGTATACAGTCGATATGCCTGCGCTAAATCACTACCACCACTTCTCCAACGTTTAGCCTGTTGCTGCTGATAATTAATCCAATTACTTTTAAATCCAATAGGCAATACATATCCTTTCTTATTAGCTTCTAATAAGAAATGTCCCGCATATGTTGTTCCCCAATCATTAGAATTACTATATCCAGGCCAATAGGACATCCCTCCATTAGGCTGAATAAAACTTTTTAATCTATAAATAGCAGCTTCCATATGACGCTGTATCTTTTTCTTTTTATCTGAAGGTAATGTAAATACATCATTTAAATATAACTGCGGAAATGCTCCAGAAGTTGTTTGCTCTACACATCCGTGAGGATAACGTATCAAATACTTTAATCTACCTTCAAAATTCATTGGTGGTAAAGAAGATAATTCAATTGTAGTACTATTGCTTCCATCTACTCCAAAAGATGTAAAATCTACTTCTTGTTGACTATTTGGTTCTAAAACTATAGTGGTAATCTCTGTAGTCATAGGGTTAGGATTAATAATATCAATTGGAATACTGTAAGAAGCTTTTTCTCCGTTACCACTTGCTACTACTTCAATATCAGTAATAGATTCGCCATCGATTACTTCTATATCAAAATACACCATCTTTTCATCTGGTTGAGCAAAAGAAATCTGTTTCGTAGGCTCTCCAATTACCGTAAATCCTTTATTAGGTTTTAAAGTTACATTCACATTCTTTACCTTTTTTTCCATCGCAAAAACTGTGACGGGAATGGTAACTTTTTCACCAGGAGTTATTTTTCTAGGAATAGATGTTAGCACCATTAATGGTTTTCTTACTGGTGTTGTTTTCTCTGTACTTCCGTAGGCAGCATTATTAGCATCAGAAGCAACAATCATAGTTCTAACAGAACCTATGTACTTAGGAATTTTAATTTTATGAGACTTTGTTTCTCCATTTTTCAGTTCAAAAGGACCTTTATATACAACCATTGGTTTAAATCGATTCGCCTTTTTAGCCTTTCCTCCTCCTGCTTCTGCATCACCTCCAATGCTAAAAATTTGATTAATACTTCCTCCATATGCTCCAATAACATCATCATACACATCCCAGGTTTTCACACCTAATGCTTCTCTAGCATAAAATGTATTCCAGGGATTTGGTGTTTTATATCTAGTAAGATCCAATAAACCTTCATCTACAATCGCAATAGAATAGGTCATTGCTTTACCATTTGTCTCACTAATTTTAACATCAATAGTTTCTTCTGGGCGCAACACATCAGGCATCTTTACTATTGGTTCAATCCTAGTAGCTGGATTTTCGACAGAAATTGGAATAACTCCATATAGTCGAATTGGTAAATCATTAGCAGTTGCATTATGAGCTTGTAATAATGTTATATGTATATATACATTTGGCGTATATATATCATCAATAGGCAATTCGAATTTAGTTTCTCCTTTTTGCGGCGTAACCCAAAGAGAAGATAGTACTTCGGTACCGTTTTCTACAGTTACTAAAGCTCTTCCTCCTTCGCTAGAAGGAAATGTAACTGTAGCCGTCTCTCCAACATTATATGTGTTTTTATCTGCTGAGAACATAAGCATCGTAGCAGCAGATGGATCATTCTTGTTAGCTCTACCTGCCCAACCAGGCCAATCGATATAAATCGCTTTTCCGGTAGCATGCCCATCATTAGGATCTACTACTCTTACTAAATATCTACCCCATTCTGGATGCTTAATTTCAAAATTAAAATTGGCTTGTCCCTTACTATTCGTAGAAACTTTAGTTTTAAATACTTCATTTTGATACGATCCACGATTGTAGGAAGAAAGATTATCCTCTGAGGTATCCCACCACCATCGCCAGTTCACCTTATAAACATATACTTCTAGGTCTTTTACCGATTTAGGTTTTCCTTCTTTATCAACGGAAACTACCTCAAAATTATGTGTCGTATCTGTTAGCAACATTCCACGTGCTTTATCGCCTTTGGGAACATTCAGTCCTATATACGTATCATATGGTGAAAAATCTTTAGAAATAACATCTGTACTAAAATCACCACCATTTTCGTAGACCTTAGTTATAAATGATGCTCGTAGCATTCCGGCAGCTTTATTTTCTAATTTAGGTTTTATGGAAAAACTGGCTTTACCTTCTCCAGAAATCTTACCATTAAAAACTTCTAACTCTTCACTACTAAATCTTCTTGAAGGATCATCAAAAATATATCCTGGAAATGCTTTAAAACTTGTTCTTTTGGAATTAAAACGAACATTGATATCTGTTTGCAAATTCTTAGCTACTGCACCATGTAACCACAACACTTCTAAATCTCCATTGATACTTTTATTTGCTCCTAATACCTCATCATCAAAACTTGTTTTTATTTTAAGACGATTTGGTTTTATAGTTTCTATTTTTAAAGCTTTAGAAAAACTCGCTCCTCCTACATTTACCTGAGCTTGCCAATTTCCAGTGGGTGCTTCATCAGAAGTTGTTACACTAAACTTATAAAAGTTCCCTACTCCTTCTGTTTTAGTTTCTTGATAAATTACTTTTCCATAAGGATCCTTTAATTTAAATTTTACAGGATGTCCTTTTGGTAATTTATTAGCATTATCATTAAGCATAAAAGAAAGGAATAAGGTATCTCCTGGTCGCCATACACCACGCTCACCATATATATATCCTTTAATACCTTTCTGTAATCGTACTCCAGAAACATCAAACTTACTGACAGATAGTGCATTCCCGTCATTAAGTTTTACATATGTTTGTTGTTTTCCAGATTGAGCAATCGCAAAATACGCTTGTTTGTCTGCATCAAATCCAGACATACCTTGCGCATCTGTAGTAGCAACACCAATCTCTTGTTGTTGATAGTTATAGAAAGTAACTTTGGTATTAGGAACTGGATTTGTAGTAATGATATCATTCACTGTTACCATATACGAATTATTCAATCCCTTTTTTATAACTACTCCTAGATTAGAAGCTAGTACATTAGCAGCTATTTTCTTATTCCTATAAAAAGAATTACTACACGGATTATCTCTTTCACTCCAATCATAATCGTAATAATCCTCATAATAATATTGTGAGCTATCCCAAAAACTAGACTCTTCTTCACTATCATAATTCTCTGATAATTCATTGATTGAAGTATCATCTGCACTTGCACCGTCACATTTATAAAGAGAATACGCTTTTCTATACTTTAACTCAATTCTATAAATTGCTCCAGGATCAGGCGAGATGAGTTCTTTTAGATCTATTGCAAAAGCATTCCATTTACTTAAATTTAAAGATGTATTTTCTTGCAGATTAATTAGTTTTTTAGCGATTGGTCGAGCAACGCTTCTTAAGTTACTTGCTCCATTAAGATCATTATTTTGCAAAAACTGAAGTACATTATTTTCGAACACTTTAACTACTTGTACTTCTACTGCCCGCAAGTTAATTGCCTCAAAATTAAATTTTAGATTCTCTGAAGTTGGTAAAATAACCCCGCTTTGTAATAACCTGACTTCTGGTTTTGGTTGCTGAAACGAAATGTTTTCCGAATAGGTACTTTTAAGTTTATAATTATCTATACTCTTAATACCTTCAAAAATGGTTACCTCTAATGTTCCTTTTAGTTCTTGTTTTGGGTACACTTTTAAATTCTGACCTATAACAGTATACTTTAGCCCTTTTGTTCCTTCAATAGCAACTAAACCATCAAAATTCTGATTTTTTTCCAAAGGATCAGAAAAATTAATCTCTACATATTGTCCTTCAAAATTGGAAACAGATACGCTTATTACAGAAAAATTATTTTTCCCAGGAATGTTCAATGTGTTTTCACCTTCCGTATCGATATCAACTGATTTTCCAGACCATTTTACAGTCACCTCAGAATCATCTTCAAATCTTTGTATACTATCAATTCTAAAACTAAACTGACGACTTTTATCTAATGATTCTCCAAAATTAATTGGAATATTTTTTCCTTTCTGAGTAGCTGTAATTAGTTGTTTTGCCTTTTCAAAACTTAATTGATCACTGGCCGTAATGGTACCATTTACATATTGCCAATCTTTACTATAGGATTGAAGATTTTCTGTTAGCACTGAGAACTGTTGCTTTAATGTTTTAACACTAAAAACAAACTCTTCATCTAAGTCTTCTTTTAGATCCTTAACCAAACTTTCTAAATTCAATGTAAAGGTATACTCCGTATCTTCTTTAAAACCGTCTTCTGGTTTAAAAGCTATAGTTTGATTATTAACAGCAAATACTTTTCCTTTTACTTTCGGCGAAACTGAAAGGATTTTATCAGAAAGTTCTTGATTATCATCCCAACCTTCAACAGGTGTTTGCAACACTACATACACATTATCTAATACCGAAATTACACCAGTAGAAAGGTCTGAAACATAATCTTGATATTTATTTAGTTCTGAAGCATTTGCTTCAGCTAATGATTTAGCATCTTTCTTTTTACAAGAAAATATAATCGTAGCAAGTAAGAAGAAGCATAGAATCCGTGATGATCGCATGTTGAATGATTTTAGTTGACCATATAAATGTAAGACATTTTTACACGTACTGATCCCCTGAAAATGGTGATTTTTTGCATTTTAAGTATAAAAACCCCATTTTCTCTTCAAATATGCTCACATACTTCTGTCTTTATAAAAATCAATTAAAGCAATTCTTGCCTGAAAAAACCTAAACGTTAAGTATACAATATTACCCTTATTATCCTCTAGAGCAATTGATTTATTTAATTCAAAATCATAGGGTTGATCTTTTCCTCCTTCAATAGCAATATTATCCGCATACAATGACAAGTTCTTATCAGACTTTAGTACAGGTTCTATTTTACCAGAAATCCCAGGGATTTGTCCTGATTTATTGATAATAATCGAACCTGAATTATTAGTTTTTTCAATAGTAACTTCTACATCTTCTTTTGGGTTCATACTATTAAAAACCACCGCTGGATATTCTGAATGGGCGATAAGAACTGTATATAATTTTCTTGTTCTAATAACAAAATGAGCTAGACCATTCTCATCTGTAAATCCTTCGAGATATGTCGAATTGTTTGCTACTAAAACTACCTTCGCATGCTTAATCAGTTGCGACTTTTCATCAACTACCTTAATTGTAAAAATAAACGGTTTGGGGCTAATCATGGTAGAGAGTTTCGACCATCGGTTTTTTAAAAAAGTTTGATCCTTTTTTAATTTATTCTCAATTAGAACGGCTAATTCTTCTGGAGTTCTATTTTCCAGATTAATATAACCGATAGTTTTAAGAATTCCAGGGATTTCTGTATTATCAAATCTAGCAGGTAATATATATTCCCTACTCTCCTGAAAAGCTCTTGCTTGCATCGAAACTCTCTCATGATTCGTCCATAATTTTTTATTATAAAAACTGGATACAAAAAGCACTGTATACCTTGCTTTATTCTGATAAATTTCTGACAAATACTCATATAAATTCTTTCCCCACAAATTAGCCTCTTCAAACAAGTCATAAAACACTTTAACTCCTTTTGTTTTTAAGCTATTCGCTACCTTCTCTACATACGCCCTATTCTCTCCTGCAAAAGATAAAGCCACATCATATTCATAACTTCTATTCTTCATCACTGACTATTTTTTTAACCTAAAACTGACTTATACAAAATTACTTTCTTTATTTGGAAATATTCCATTTTTTGTTGGAAATATTCCAACAAAAGTTTTACTTTTAAACCGTAAAAATCAAAGCTTTTGGAACCAAAAAGAATTATAACAGGAAGAGGCGCTCAGGAAAAAATTCATAATCGTTTTTCTGCCAATCATTATGAACTAAGAGATGACTTTCTCAACTATCTGCAAAAAGAAGGTGAACCGATTCAAAATAACAAGACAACATTCATTGAAACTTTTCCTAAGACTATTATCAATAAAGTAAGTAGTCCGGATGTTGGCATGCTATATTCACTCAATCCATATCAGGGTTGTGAACATGGTTGCGTATATTGTTATGCCAGAAACTCACATGAGTATTGGGGATATGGAGCAGGTCTAGATTTTGAAAGTAAAATTTTAGTAAAAAAAAATGCTCCAGAATTATTAGAAAAAAAACTTAAAAGCAAACATTGGAAAGCATATCCTATTGCTCTTTCAGGAAATACTGATTGCTATCAACCAGCAGAAAAAAAACTTAAAATAACAAGACAACTACTTAAGATATTTTTAAAATATAAGCATCCTGTAGGCATTATAACAAAAAACGCTTTAATTTTAAGAGATATAGATATCCTTTCTAAACTAGCAGAAGATAATCTTGTATCGATTTTTCTTTCTATCACTTCCTTAGAAGAATCTACTAGAAAAATACTGGAACCAAGAACAGCAAGTATAAAAAAACGATTAGAAGCTTTAGAGAAATTAAATCAATTGGGTATTCCAACTAATGTTATGATGGCCCCTATTATCCCATCCATAAACAGCCACGAAATTCTGGCTCTTTCTAAAGAAGTATCTAATAGAGGGGCAAAAAGTATTGGTTATACAATTGTCCGTCTAAATGGTTCCATTGGTCAAATTTTTACTAAATGGCTAGAGCATACATTACCTGATAAAAAAGATAAGATATTACACCAAATTATGGAATGTCATGATGGCAACCTTAACGACAGCGAATTTGGTAGAAGAATGAAAGGAAGTGGTAAAATAGCTGATCAGATCCATCAAATGTTTACCATTGCTAGGAAAAAATACTTTACCAAAAAAAACAATATTCTTTTGAATTGTGACTTGCATGATTCTCATAAAGATGGGCAATTAAAGCTATTTTGACACTATTTTGGTTATTTTTGGTCCTTCACCCTAAGCTTATATGAGATTGCATCGTTTATTCATCTTATCTATTCTTTTGTTTTGTAATACTTTAATTTCTCAGGTTGAGAATATTATTGTTACAAAGAATGAAGAAGATATTCGTCTTCAGTTAGAAGCTCTTGATGAAAGTAAAATAGATGAAATCATTTCCTTAAGTAATATTTTATACAAAATAGCCTTTGATAAGGATGATCCAAAAGGAATGATAAACGCTCTGGAACGTTTAAGCATTGCCAATCTTAATTCTGGAAATAATAATTTAGCTATCGAATATCTCGACAATGCTTCTTCTATTGCATTCCAAAATAAAATGTTCGAGGAACAGGTGCAGATAATGAACCTTAAAGGAAATCATTACTTTGATATAGAAGAGTATGATAAATCAAGTTCTACTTATTCAAAAGCATTATCTAAAGCAGAAGAGATTAACAATCCTTCTTTCATGTCTGTAATTAAAACTAACCTTGCATTTATAAAACTAAGAACAGGTGATTATAAGACTGCTCTTAAAGAACTAAAAGATAGCGAAGAAGAACTTTTAATAAACCCATATAAAAGAAGTCAGGAACGAGTTAATATAGGGATCATGTTATTTAATGCTCGAATTTCTGAAGCTTATATAAAATTAAATAAACTAGATTCTGCATTATATGCTAACAATAAAGGATTATCGTATACTGAAAAAGTAAAAGTTGATAATATACATATTGACCTGTTAATGCATCGAGGTATTATCTATAAAAACAAAAAGGATTATACCAATGCGCTTACATTTTTAAACCAGGCAAAAGAGCTGTGCTATAAGGCAAATGATATTATCTTTCTAGGAAAAATTCTCAATTTACTCGCAGAATGTAAACTAGATTTAAAAGAATACAAAGGAAGCATTGAAGTATTACTCGAATCTGAAGAAATTCTTACCAAGAAATATAGTAACTCTGACGAAATAAGCAAATGTTATAAATTACTTGGTCAAGCCTATAAAATGGATGGTGACTTAAAAAAATCTAATTCGTATTATGAAAAACATATTTTAAGTTTAAGTAAACTCAATAATAAGAGATCATTAGCATCTAGAAAGGTTCAAGACATAACCATGAATGATTTTCAAAATGAAATAAACGATCTCGAAAATCAAAAAAAGAAACAAAAAAGCAAACTCACCTATTCTCAGATTGGATTAGTTATTGTAGTTTTTGGACTTATCTTGGTAACATTCTTTTTTCAGAAAACAAAGAGAAAGAACAAAGAAAAGTTTGAAACATTACTCGCTGAAATTGAAAGAAAAGAAAAAGCAAATACTTCGGAAATAACTGTTAATGACCTTGCAATTAACGACCCCATTATCGACACTAAAGATAAAAAATTAGAATCCCGATCCAGTGAATTAGATATAAGTGATGATTTATATGAACAAATACTTATTGGATTAAAAAAAATAGAATCCCAAGAATATTATCTTAAAACAGATTGCAATCTATATAATGTAGCCAAGAAGATCAATACAAATACTTCTTACCTATCTAAAGTAATTAATGCCCACTTTAATAAGAATTTCAACACCTATATCAATGATCTAAGAATAAACTATACAATAGTTCGACTTAAAAACGATTCTAAATTTAGATCATATTCTATTAAATCGATTGCTAAAGATGTTGGATATAAAAGTGCCGATTCTTTTTCTAAGTACTTTAAAATTCACACAGGACTACTCCCATCTTTCTATGTGAAACAATTAAATTCTAAAAATTGACCCATTAACTTTTACAAAAACAATGAACAAATTACCCTAAATTTATAAAAATAGGGCTCTCAGCAATTTTTGAAAATCAAGCTTCTTATTTTTATTTAAATAACTGAATATCAATTGTTTACTATAAAAAACAACACCCGTTTTTCTTTAAATTGGGTTTACTCCTCTTGTTATTACTGTTTTTTTAAAAGTAATTTGTTCAAGCAATCAATTAAAACAGTGGTTGTATCAAAGTCAAATGAAAAAACAATTTGTTCTATTTTCTATTGGAATTTTAGCGGGATTTTTAGTTTATGCCATGTATGTTGGAAATAAGGTAGAAGATAAATCAAACGCTATTCTAAAGGTATTACAATCTCATTGCGACTGTGATCAGGTAAAACAATTTTTATATGTAAAAGGCTTGGCAAGTTCAGAAGGGGGAATTTCTACTGAGACCGCAGAGTATGAATTAAAAAATTGTAAATATTCTGATTTAACCACTGAAGCGAACAGAATCAATAAATTATTAATCAAAAAAGTGGATGGGTATCAAGAAATCGACAGATTTACTTTAGAGTTTGTCAATCGAAATTCATCAAAACTAGTAACAATCAGTAACGGAAACATAAATCACTAATCATGATAGCACTAACAAAACTATTAATCGACTTTATTTTGAACTATTTCCTTTTTATAGTTGAATTTGTAATCAGCATTTTCGCATAATCAAAAAACGAACAATCAAGTTCTATCAAAAAACGAGCATTTGGAATACAAAGAAGGTAGATAAATCATCAATGTCTGCCTTCCCATTCTTTAAAAAATTCTTCTAGAAATGATTCCATAAAGAGATGTCTTTTTTCTGCCATTTCTCTACCAGTTTCCGTATTCATTCTATCTTTAAGCAATAACAATTTCTCGTAGAAATGATTTATAGTTGGAGCAGTAGAACTTTTATATTCTTCTTTGGTCATATTTAAGTTAGGCACTATTTCGGGATCATATAACGTTCTATTCTTAAATCCTCCATAATTAAAACAACGGGCAATTCCAATGGCTCCAATAGCATCTAAGCGATCTGCATCTTGTATAACATTTAATTCTGGGGATGTAAATTTCTGCTTCGTATTGCCTCCCTTAAAGGAGATATTTTCAATAATAAGTACTACGTGATTAACAATATCTTTTTCTAACTGAAGACTTTCTAAAAAATTCCTTGCTATTTTTGGACCAATCGTTTCATCTCCATTATGAAATTTAGAATCTGCGATATCGTGAAGTAATGCTCCCAGAGAAACTATAAAAACATCTACCTTTTCACTTCTAGCGATGGTTTTTGATGTTTTAAAAACCCGTTCGATGTGAAACCAATCATGTCCTCCTTCAGCATCCCTTAGCGTATTCTTTACAAAATCAACAGTTTTATGTATAATCTGCTCTTTAGTCATATACACAGAAATAATTTATTTCACTAAAGCAGGTTGCACCCATTTAAATTCAAAAACTTCTTCTGGAATCACTAATCTCTCACTAATACGTTGCATTCTAGCAGGTAATCTCATTACAAAATCTCGTGCTTTTTCTGCCTCATCAGTAAGATCCACAAGCTTGTCAATTTCCCATTTGTCAATCAAACGTTGCATAATATCGATGTAATCCTGAGAAGTGTATACTCCTATTCGTTGAGCAGCATTAGAAAACTCTTCAAAAGCACTTCCTATAGTATTTCCGGACTCTCTTAAAAAAACGGCTGGCATTACAATTTTATGCTTCATCATATCACTGAAAGCAACCATCATTTGACTTGGATCTACTTCGAATATGTTTTTTACAAATTCGCTATACGCATTAAAATGACGCATCTCGTCACCAGCAATAATTTTACACATTTTAGCTAGAGACTTGTTAGAATACCCTTTTGCCAATTTTGCTACTCTAGTATGCGAAATATTAGTTGCTAGCTCTTGAAAACTAGTATAAACGAAGTTTTTATAAGGATCTCTATCCGTTCCGATATCAAAACCATCATTAATTAAATGTTGCGTTGTACGTTCAACTTCGATCATATTTACTCTTCCTGACAAATACAAATACTTATTTAAAGTATCTCCATGTCGATTTTCTTCACTAGTCCAATATCGTACCCATCTAGACCAGCCATTTCCACCTTCTCCTTCATGTTGATTTACTCCTTCTACATCCATTAACCAGGATTCGTAAGTAGGAAGTGCTTCTTCTGTAATCGTATCTCCAACTAAAACGACCCAAAAGTCATATGGAAGTTCTTTTGCCAACTCTCTTAACTCCTTTACCTCATCAAAAAATGTATCTTCATTTTGTGAATCAGGTAAAAAATCTGTTGGCTGCCATACTTTATCTATCGGAATCAAAAATTTATCGATAAAAGATTCTATTTTCTTTTCCAATAATTGCATTACTTCTAATCTAATATTATCTATAGCCATGACTACTTATTTACGTTTTTATGGTAGAGATTACTCTCTTTTCTGCAATATCTAGTATTTCTTCTTTAGTAACTCCTTCTGAATTTATAGGTTCTTTGACTTCTAGAGTAAGATGTATTCCTACTCCCATAGGGAAATTACCAAATCTAACCAACTTCCAACTGTTATTAATAGTTACCGGAACTATTAAAGCTTCAGGAGCATTTTTCATTAATATTTTTAATCCTGTATGGGCAAAACTTTTAGGTTTTCCATTTCTACTTCTAGTTCCTTCCGGATAAATTACAGCTGAAAAATTATTTTTGGCAATATACTTCCCAAACCTAGAAATTTCTGGTATCGATTGTTTCGCATTTTTTCTATCTATTAAAGCATGACCTCCATTTCTTAAATTAAAAGAAATACTCGGGATTCCTTTTCCTAACTCCATTTTAGAGATAAACTTTGGTCGATGTTTATGCAAATACCAAGATATCAAAGGAACATCAAACATACTCTGATGATTTGATACAATAATCAAGGAACGATTTTTAGGTAATTTAAAAGAATTTTTAAAGCTAATTCTTACTCCTAAAACGTGTAAACAACGAAGCAGACAAAGGTTCATTAAATTAACCACACCTCTGTGTCCTTTTGCTCCGCCCAGTTTAACTCCCAACCATTGTAAGGGATGAAAAACTACTAATGTTAATCCAAAAAATAAATAGAAAACTATCGAAAGCGGATATGAAATTATCCTTTTTAATGCCCCCATAACTTCTCTTAGCAATTAATAATTTTGACTTGTGTTACTGCAGTGCAAGGTCTGATATTATTTTTTGTTTAGCAACAGTTTAAAGAACTAAAATCAAATCAATCAGCGAACTTTCTATTTACTCTTGAAAATTTTTAGGTTTTTCTGATGATAATACGTAATAAAAAAACGTCATACACTACTTAAATAAAACTTATTTTTAAAATTTTAGGTAACACCTTTGGGGAAATAATCACTAATAAACATAGGCTTTGTATGTCTATAATTGTTCTGAGCATTATATAAATTTTAAAATTTACAGTATGTTATACAAAATTTTAAAACTATAAGAAGCTAAATTATTAACTAAAAATGTATTAAAATAAGTACATGGAGGAACTGGATGTCAATGTGGTAGACACGCTAATGGTGGCGGAAATGAACAAGGAAGCAGTGAAGATGGTAATTGCCAATCCTGCTAAAAAAAGAAATAAAAAAATCCGGTTAGTAACCGGATTTTTTTATTTTATCTAAATCATACTAGCAATGCTCATTATAAGCATCTTTAAGATTTTCTGCAATCATATCAGCAGGCCTACCTTCGATATGATGACGCTCTAACATATGAACTAATTCTCCATTCTTAAATAATGCCATTGAAGGTGATGATGGAGGAAATGGAATCATATATCCACGTGCTTTATCAGTAGCTTCACGATCTACACCTGCAAAAACTGTTACTAAATTATCTGGTTTTTTATCATTTACCAAAGAAGCTTTCGCTCCTGGTCTTGCATTAGCCGCAGCACAACCACAAACAGAATTTACAACAACTAAAGTTGTTCCTTCTTTTGCAATCGCAGCTTCTACATCAGCTGCTGTTTGTAATTCATCAAAACCTATATTTGTTAGGTCTTCACGCATTGGCTTTACTAAATCTGCTGGATACATATTTCTTAACTATTTTTTTATTTAAAACTTTGATACAAAGATACAAATAATGTACCATATCAATATGACTGCCAAGTAGTCGTAAAACATCTTTATAACTATCTAATAAATCATTTTCCGTAACATTTTTAATGAATATGGTACTAATTAAGTATACTTTAAATTGTGTAAATAATTCAATTATCTTTACACCCTCAAAATTGACTATGAATGATTAAATGGATTGCTGCTTTACTAGGAGGTATCTTTTTTAGATTTCCAGGAGCCATATTAGGTTTTATACTAGGCAGTTTGTTAGATACTACTACCAAGAGTAAAGGAAGTGGAGGATTTACTCAAGTGTTCACCCAAGAAAAAAAAGTAAGTCCTGGAGATTTTGAATTAAATCTACTTTCGCTTTCTTCTATTGTAATAAAAGCTGATGGTCGTATAAATCAAACAGAACTAGATTATGTTCGTCAGTATTTCGTAAGCGCTTATGGAAAAGAGCGTGCTAATGCCACGTTTAGAACCTTTAATGAAATTATAAAAAACAGAGAAATTTCTGCCCAACGCATTTGTTTGTTTCTTACTCAGCGTACTCGTTATGCTGCAAGGTTACAGATTCTTCATTTCCTATTCGGAATTGCCAATGCAGATGGTAGTGTGAGTAACGCTGAAGCGATAGAAATTCAGAAAATGGCTGGATTTATGCGAATAAATTTTAGTGATTTTGAAAGTATCAAAGCCATGTTCTTTAAGACCGGAAATCACGCCTATAAAATTCTTGAAGTTGAAAAAACAGCTACTGACGCCGAAATAAAAAAGGCATACCGAACCATGGTTAAAAAATACCATCCTGATAAAGTACAACATATGGATCCTGTTCACATAAAAGGAGCAGAAGAAAAATTTAAAGAAGTACAAAAGGCTTATGAACAGATCCAAAAAGAACGTGGTCTAACATAATCATCCGTTTCCCTTTCAGAATAAAACTAATAGTTGTATATTATTTGGTTTAATATTTGATGCTAAAAACAATATGCCTAAGCTAGTATTATTTATTTTATTAAGCCTATTATCTGCTAGTCAATCCTACAGTCAAGATTTTGATAGAATTGAGGCTATTGTACATTTATACCCTAAAAAATATAAAACCCCTAAAAAACTTGCAGAACAGATCTCCAAGGATTTTGATTCGGAAATAGATAAGGCCAAAGCCCTGTATTATTGGATTACAAAAAACATATCCTATGATTATAAGGAATCTGGAAAATATTACACTGATTATGCTAATTCTTATAAATCAGTCCAACACAACCCCTTTCCTAGTTTTCGTTCTACCAATTATATAGATTATCATAGAGATAAATCAGGGTCTAAAAAGCACCTACAGACAGAAAAAAAATATAGAGAAAAAATATCAAAACGTGTTATCTCCAGTGGCATAGCAGTTTGCGAAGGATATACCCAACTTTTTAAAGATGTCTGTGATCACCTTGGAATCATTTGTTTCTATGTATTAGGAAATGGTAAAAATCAAATTCATCATATTGGAAAAGAATACCGCTCTGATCACGCCTGGAATATTATTGAAATAGATTTTAAAAAGTATTTAATAGATGCTACCTGGGGTAGTACAGGATAT
The DNA here is from genome assembly GCF_943733665.1 of Aquimarina sp. Aq107. NCBI lineage: Bacteria > Pseudomonadati > Bacteroidota > Flavobacteriia > Flavobacteriales > Flavobacteriaceae > Aquimarina > Aquimarina sp. Aq107. The sequence goes on from NZ_OX030782.1 coordinate 4,533,169, forward strand.
TACGATGTCGATACACAAGAATTTATCGAAGAACCTAATTATTTCTATTTCGGTACGCCAGCCGAAGTTTTTATTAAAGGGCATTATCCAAATTTTTATGAAAACAGCTTGTTAGTAGATAATATTAGTAAAGAAGAGTTTTCTGAAGCTCCATTATTTTACCAACATGAAAAGTCAAAAGATTTTAGCCTAATTTCTCCATTAACAGGAATCCTAAAAAAAAGAGATGCCGTAATTCAAGAGTTCGTTATAGAATACGATCAACCTGTGCACTCGATTGTTTATTTGGTTAATAATCAACAATTCAATTACAAAGGAAAAATAGCATATAATGACGGGAAAATTAGTTTTAATGTAGACTTATCACACCCTAATGCAAAAGAGCTTGTTATATTTATAAATGAGATTCCTATGGTAGGATTTAAAATTGAATAAACAAATCTACTTAATCAATCGATTCCAGACCATTTTAAGAAATTTACTAGTAGGCATTGTTGACATTATCTTTAGATCTTCTATCAATGAGGTTTCCTCATTTAAAAATTTCAAGATTTTATATGTATTATTTTTTCCGAATAATCGTGAAAACAAAATAGCACCATTCTGATTTTCTTTTGATAATAGATCTAAAAAGAATAAATCATAATACCAAAATTTAGTTCGTTTCTCAAATTTGGATAAATCCCCGCGTCTTTTAAGAAACTTGATGAGTTTTTTTACCTTTTTTTCTGTATTCAGAAAAGTAAATCCAGTACTAGCTTTTGTCCATCCACCAGCCGTTCCGATATGAATGATGTTCCTAGAATTTTGTTTTCCAAACTCATACGAGGTCATAGGAATACATCCTATTTCTTTTTCTATAATACTATACTCTTTAATCCCGGTCGCATGTAAATATGCTTTAATTTCCTTTTCGTATTCTTCTTTAGAAAGAAGATCTTTAGAAAACAAGGTGTACTCAAACAAAGCTTCTGTTTTAGACATCGGCAATACATACATAAATCTTGTATTCCCTTTTTGATCAATGTCAAAATCCATAAAGGTAGCTATCTGACTATCAAAAGTATGGTTTTCTACCTTTATAAACCATCCTATAAAATGTTGATTTAATAAAGGGTATTTTTTTTGTGTTTTAAACTGTTTAGAAAATGGTATACTATTAAAAACCTTACCGCCCAAATACATTCTTTGATCAGTCTCTACCTCTACTATACTACCCTCATCTACAAATCCTATTACGGTCTCCTGTACTATAGTGATATTCGATTTTTTACTTAATTGTTTAAAAACGTGATTGTAAAAATCTTTACTCCGAATCATCTTATATTGATATGGAGAAATATCTATTGTATCTGAGAAATCAGTACTCCCGAAAAAGATATTAATCCATTTTTTACTTACAACAGAATCCCAAGTTCCTTTTCCTTCTTCCCAAAAACACCAAGTACGGTCATTTCTGTTTTTTTCTTCTTTATCAATTAACAATATTTTCTTTTGATCAAAAAAAGTGTCATTAATTAAATAATAAGCCAATATCAAACCTGATGCTCCGGTACCTGTAATAATATAATCATATTTCTGCATCTAGTAAAATAAGAATGTGGTAAAAAAGATAAATATAGCAATGAAAATATGAACCGAAATCGTGTATTGCAAAGTTTTATATACTTTTTGAAATAAAAAATGTGCAACAAAGGAAACTACAACCCATCCAATATAATTCTGAATTGGTACTATCTGCCCTTCAAACTCCCAAAAATCAAATCTTGGAGCAGAAACTTCGATGATAATATCCAATGCCACCATCAACACCGCACCAATAAAAGAAGAAATAGCTATGTTTGTGTGTATCTTTTTTGATATTGCTGCTGTACAATATACTAGTAATGCCCAGTTTACACCGATAATCCAAGGCACTCCTAAGATTTTACTTCCCAAGTTATTACCGTATTGATAGTTCCCAAAAATTAATCCGTAGTTCACTCCCAAATATTCCGTAATCATTCCAATACCAAAAGGAATTAATAATGCTAAAATCAATTTTTTATCAATTCTAGAATTCCAAACCATTAAACCTAAATACAATAGTAAATTGAGAGGCGTTAATGGCAAGAACCAACTTTCATATCCTATCAGAATTCCAACTATTCCTGAAATATTAAACAACCAAATTAAAATTATGGATATAAGAAGTTTTCTTTCTGGACGCATAGTTTATTCTTTAAAATCTTTCTCAATTAACTCAGAAACTATTTTACCAGACAATAAACACAATGGGATTCCTCCTCCAGGATGCACACTTCCTCCACAGAAATAAAGATTTTTAATGTTTTTCGAAAAGTTAGGATGTCTTAAAAAAGCTGCATATTTATTATTACTACTGGAACCATACAATGCTCCTTGATAAGATTGCGTCTTACTTTCAATACTTCTAGGATCCAAAATCTCCTCAGTTTCTATTAGCTCTTCAATATTTACCTTTAACAATTTTGACAATTTATCTGTAATGTTTTTTCTAGACCGTTGTATTATTTCTTTCCAGTCTTGTCCTTCATTACTGGGAACATTAATCATAACAAACCAGTTTTCGGACCCTTCTGGAGAATCACTTGGTTCATTTTTAGCAGTAATATTTATATAAACGGTTGGATCATTATATACTTCCTTTTTTTCAAAAATATATTCAAATTCCTTTTTATAATCTTTCGAAAAAAAGATGTTATGCAAATCCAATTCAGGAAACTCTTTTTTAATCCCCCAATAAAAAATTAACGCGGAGCTTGATCTAGGTTGTTTCAGAGTTTTTTCAGGTGCTTGCTCATTAGGAAGTAGTTTACGATAAGTAGGAACTACATCCATATTGGATATGATTACATCCGCTTCTTGTAGACAACCATCAACAACTACTGCTGTTGCCTTTTTATTTGTAACAACTATTTGATCTACTTCTGATTCAAAATGAAATTTTACACCAAGATCAATCGCTAATTGATAAAGAGCTTTTGTAATACTATACATTCCTCCTTTTGGAAAAAAAGTTCCGTAGTACTGTTCTAAATGAGGAATCATAGACATAATTCCAGGCGTAACATAAGGAGACGATCCATTATAAGTCGCAAATCGGTCAAAAAACTGAACCAATCTTGCATCCTTAAATATTTCATCATTATAACTGTGTAATTTCTTATCTATTCCTAGGTTATTAATTCTAATAATAGCTTTTATAGTGTCCAAAGACAGATATGTTGATAATTTATGTAATGATTTTTCTAGAAATAAAGTAGAGGTCAAGTCATATTTTTGCTTACTAGATTTAAAATATTTAAAAATCTGATCCCTTTCTACTTCAAACTTCTTTTCTGCTTCTTCTGCAAATTTTTTAATATCAGCTAACGCTGTAAATCTAGTTCCATCTTCATAAAAGTAATTACAAACTATTTCTTTTTTGGAATACTCAAAATAATTCGAAATTGATTTCTTAGAGATAGCGAACAACTCTTCTAAAAACTGAGGCATTGTAAACAAGGATGGTCCGCAGTCAAAACGATATCCTTCTTTATGAATTTCGGCTAATTTTCCGCCAGGATAAGAATTAGTTTCATATACCTCTACACTAAAATTTTGACCGCTTAAACGGATTGCGGATGCTAAACCGGCAATACCAGATCCAATAATTATTGCTTTCTTGTTTGACATATTATGCGCATAAAGATATTATGAAAAATCATAAAGCGAAGACAATTACCACAATTTAGTATGGATTTTTATATATCTTTAATTTTAAACGTACTTATATTAAATCATTTCAAATAGATTTATTAGTGTGGAAAATCAAAAAATCAAAATTAGAAAACTCGAATTATCCGATACATTAGAACTAGCAAAGCTGGCTAACAATAAGAATATCTGGAATAATCTTAGAGATTATATCCCTTATCCTTACTCAGAAAGTGACGCCGAAACTTTCATTAATTTTACTCAAACACAGGATCCTCAACAAAGTTTTGGTATTGAATGTAACAATGAATTATGTGGTGTAATAAGTCTAATCTTACAAAATGATGTTTATAGAAAAAGTGCAGAAATAGGATACTGGATAGGTCAACCATATTGGGGAAATGGAATAGCCACAAAAGCTGTGAAGCTAATAACCCAGTATGGATTAAAAAAATTAAATTTAACTAGAATTTATGCTGGTGTTTTCGAAAATAATATTGCCTCTATGCGGACGTTAGAAAAAAACGGGTATAGTAAAGAAGGGGTTTTTCGAAAAGCAATTATAAAAAATGGTAAAACTTTAGACGAACACAGATATTTTATATTAAGTGAAAATCAAGAATAAAAACCCTCATAATGAAACAATTCATTTATCTACTTTTAATATTCAGCCCTATTTTCTTAAAGGATCAAGACACGAATAAAAAGGTAAAAACTCCCCAAATAGTTACCAAATTAAAAACTGGCAAAAAAGCTAATTTTGGAAATAAAAGTATACATTTTATAAAAGTATTAGAAGATTCTCGTTGCCCAAAAGGAGTATCCTGTGTATGGGCAGGACAAGCAAAAATTTTGATTGGTCTCTATGAAAACGATACACTTTTAGAAGAAAAAGAAATCTTAATCAAGGCTCCTATTAAATCAAAAGAACTATTAAAGTCATTGGAGAAGACGGTCTATTGTCACAATCTAAGTCCTTATCCAATTAATTCTGAAAAAATAGATCCCTCGAACTACTATCTAGAACTATTGGTTAAATAAATAGTGCTAAAACCATGAGAATACTTATCTCTATATTTAGTTTCTTTGCCAAATGATTTCTAATAAAGCCAAAGCTCATATTGCATTATTAAGTGTAAATATGATCTATGGAGCAAATTATCTTATTGCAAAAGGTTTAATGCCTGATAAAATAGGTGCATCTGCCTTAGTATTTCTAAGAATTAGTGGAGCTACATTGTTATTCTTTATTTTAAAGTTTTTTGTAAAAGAACAGGCTCAGAAAAAAGATATTCCAAGATTAGCACTTTGCGGGCTTTTGGGGGTAGCAACAAATCAATTCTTCTCTATGAATGGATTAAGTTTGACATCTCCTGTAGATGCCGCTATCATCGTTACTGCCATGCCTATTTTTACAGTGATTATTAGTTATTTTTTGTTAAAAGAGCCTCTTACTTTATCTCGTGTTTTAGGTATATGTATTGGAGGTGGTGGTGCAGTATTATTAATATATTTAGGCAACTCAGGTTTAGGAACTGGATCTTTAAAAGGAAATATTTTTATAGGTTTAAACGCATTATCATTTGCTTTTTACTTAGTTCTAGTGAAACCATTAATGCAAAAATATAAACCAATTACTGTTATTATCTGGACTTTTTTCTTTGGATTTATCTTTATGTTTCCATTTTGTATTGGTCAATTATTAGAAACAGATTTTAATTCTTATAAAACGACCAATTGGATATCATTATGTTATGTAATCATAGGCCCAACGTTCTTAGCTTATTTATTAAATATGTTTGCTTTACAATTTGTAAAACCTACAGTTTCTAGCAGTTATATTTATGTACAGCCCGCAGTAGCCATGTTGTTGGTTGCAGGAATTGCCTATTTCATTATTGACAGTCAATATAAAGGAGATATTACAATAGCAAAACTGTTATGCTGTTCTTTAATTTTTATAGGTGTTTATTTAATTAGTAGTAATAGTTCACTAAAATGGTTACGAAAAAAGTGAACTAATATCGAGTAAGATATTTTACAAAGACACTTAAAGGTATTATAACTCCTATTGCTAAAACAACATTGACAATTCCCAAATTCAACATAAAATATCCTAGTACAAAGGCAATAAGTAACAAAGCTGTAAAAAACAACCCTCCTTTTAAATCTGAAAGAAATTGCTTTTTATTCGACTTATAATCAAACCAATAAGCAATCAAAATAATTATTATTGCCATCGGAATTCTAATAGATTAGTGACAACCACAACCGTTTTTTCCGCAACTTCCAGGCGTCTTTTTGCTTGAAGTAACTGGCTTTGGTTTCCAAATAAATTTTTTAATCAAAAAACCTATTGCTATTGCAAAAACGACAAATACTAATATGTTCTGGATAAATAAATTCATAATTTGTTAGTCGAATAAAGATACAAAAACTTATTTTATTTATTTTAAAATCTGATAAGCCGCCAATGCAACAGCATACGCTAAAACACTCATAAACACAAGTTGCGTCATTGGCCACTTCCAACTATTAGTTTCTCTTTTTACGATGGCTAATGTACTCATGCATTGCATTGCAAATGCATAAAAAAGTAACAAAGATATTCCGCTCGCTAGATTAAATAGTGGGGTTCCTGTTACAGGATGAACTTCAGAGGCCATTCTATTTTTGATGGTTTCTTCCTCATCACTTCCTACGCTATAAATAGTCGCCAAAGTACCAACAAAAACTTCGCGTGCTGCAAAAGAACTAATGATCCCTATTCCAATTTTCCAATCATATCCTAACGGAGCTACAATAGGTTCAATAGCTTTACCTGCATAGCCAATAAAAGAATATTCTAATTTATAAGAAGCAATTTTCTGATCTAGTTCTTCTTGAGAAAGATTCGAGTGCTCAGATGTTACTATTTCTTCTGCATTACTAAAGTTCTCATTAGGTCCGAAACTTGCCAAAACCCATAAGATAATCGAAATGGCTAAAATTATCTTCCCTGCCCCAAAAACAAACGCTTTAGTTTTTTCAATAACATTAAATATTACATTCTTAAACAAAGGCATTTTATACCCTGGCATCTCTATTACGAAGTAATTATTACTTTTTATTTTTAGAATTTTATTTAAAATCCAAGCAGAACCTACAGCGGCACCAAAACCTATAAAATATAATAACATCAAAGTCAGACTTTGATAACTAAATATCCATCCAACCTTTTCATCAGGAATTACCAGTGCTATTATGATCAAATAAACAGGTAGTCTTGCAGAACATGTCGTAAATGGAACTACTAGAATTGTTATCAAACGTTCTTTCCAACTTTCAATATTCCTTGTAGCCATTACAGCAGGAATTGCACAAGCTGTTCCAGAAACTAAAGGAACAACACTTTTTCCACTTAATCCAAATTTTCGCATTACCCTATCCATAAGGAACACTACACGACTCATATATCCACTTTCTTCCAAAATGGAAATAAATAAGAATAAAAATGCAATCTGAGGTATAAAAATGACAATACCGCCTAATCCAGGAATTATACCTTCGGTTATTAAGTCTATAAAAGGTCCTGACGGCAAAGCTGATTTTGCAGTCTCGCTTAACCACGCGAATCCTTCATCTATTAGATCCATTGGGTATGATGACCAATCATAAATAGCTTGAAAAATCAACAGCAATATGGCGAAGAAAATAAAGTATCCCCAGAATTTATGAGTTAACACTCTATCCAATCGAGCACGTATTCCGGTTGCCGCTTTTTCATCAATTATCAATCCTTTTTTTAGAACTTGATTAATAAATTGATATCTTTTAATAGTTTCTTTTTGCTGAAATCGCTTGAGCTCACTTTCCGATTTGATCTCAAAATCTGGCGGAACTTCAGGCTTCTTTTTATCAATTTTTCTAAAATTAACATCTTGCGTAATTACCAACCAAAGTTTATAAATAGATTGATTAGGAAATGCTTTCCTAAGTCTATCAAAATATTCTGGAGCAAAAGTCAATGCATCGACACAAGGCTTAGTAGGTAATGATGCATATGAAAGAATCAATTTCTTAAGTTCCTCTATTCCTTCATTTTTTCTAGCACTTACTAAAGCAATTTTAGTATTCAACTCTTTTTCTAGTAATGGAATATCTAGTGAAATCCCTTTTCTATTCATTCGATCTGCCATATTAATAACTAGAATCGTAGGGATTTCTAAATCTTTTATTTGGGTAAATAGTAATAAATTTCTTTTAAGATTTTCTACATCACTTACCACCACAGCCACATCAGGAAAATCCTTATCTTTTTTATTAAGTAAAATTTCTATAACTACATTTTCATCTAAAGAAGAAGCATTAAGACTGTATGTACCAGGCAAATCAAGAATATGAGCCTTAATTCCTCGCGGTAGTTTACAGACTCCTTCTTTCTTTTCTACTGTAATTCCTGGATAATTGCCGACCTGTTGGTTTAATCCAGTTAGCAAATTAAAAACAGATGTTTTACCTGTATTTGGGTTTCCGATAAGTGAAACTTTAATCTGCTTGGCCATAAAAAGTAATCCTATTAAATAATTTCAATCTCAATTTGTGAAGCAATTTCTTTGCGTATGGCGAGATGGCTACCATTGATTGTAAGATACATTGGGCATTGAAACGGTGCGGTTTGCAATAATTGCACTTCATTACCAGGTAAGCAGCCCATTTCCAATAATTTTAGCGGAATAGTATCAGACGTTATTTCCTTAATCAACGCTCGCTGACCCTTTTTGAGATTTGCTATAGTAATTTTCAAGCCTTTATTTAGAATAATTTTAAACAAGGCAAAAGTAGTGGAAAAATATCTATTGAAAAAACTATCTCTTAGAAAAACCAATTACAAGTTGTTAAAATGTTCTTCCTGTCTTTTCTTTTTAGATTTCATTAATAAAAATAGTTTTAAACCTATTCAAAAAAGGGTTAACACCCCAAAAAAAGTCCGAAATCATTGAAATTCAAATTTTTCGGATATGTAAGAAAGTATGTAGCTTTAATTTCATCATATCTAAATTTAGAAAAAGGCGGAAACTGAAAAGCCTTAAAATAGAGTAAGATCTAATTAAAAAGTTATAAAATGAAAAATTATAAAAAAATATTACTGCAAACATTAATGTTCTGCTTGATTGCAGTTATTTATTCTTGTGAAAAGAACAGCTTAGAACAAGAAAATTTGGACGTATCCAGTGAAGACAAAAACGATAAAATCGAAAAGTATGATGAATATACGGTTAGAAAACCTAAAAAAGATGGAGTTTATCTAGTTGCAAAAAATGAGCATACAGGTAGTCAATTATCTTACAAACTACATAATGCGCATATCACCAGCTTTCAAATCCTACAAAGAGATGGGAGTACTATTTTATTTGATAAACTAGTGATCCCCACAGTAGAAAATTTACCTCCTTGGAGACCAGATTGTCCTGATGGATGGGACGAAAAATTAATTTGCTATGTTAACAAGGATGGTATTGCAGTTTCCTATACACGATGTACTCCTACCTCATTTACAATTGGCCTTGAACCTGAATGGTAATATTATGGATAAAGGTAACTAGATTACTTGTTATTTTTTCCCTAGAAAAACACAGTTGTTTTTTAAGAAACCGAATTTTACACAAAAAGCAACTGTGTTATTTTACCCCTTCATTTTTTAAGATTTCTATATCTTCTAATAGCCGTTCAATTTCTTCTAAATCAGTTCCGTCATAAAACCCTCTAATACGCTTTTTCTTATCAACTAATACGAAATTTTCGGTATGAATCATATCATAAGGCCCACCATCACCATTTGATTTTGCTACTAAATATGATTTGCGTGCAAGATCATAAATATGCTTTTTATCGCCAGTTACCAAATTCCATCGAGTATCATCAACTCCTTTTCTAATTGCATATTCTTTTAATTGTGGTACTCCATCTGTTTCCGGAATTACTGTGTGAGATAATAACTGAATATCTGGATCATTTTTTAATCTTCCTTGGATAAGCTTCATGTGATCTGTCATTATTGGACAAATGGTCTGACATGTTGTAAAAAAAAAATCCGCAACATAAATCTTATCTTCATAATTAGCTTGTGTAACTATCTCACCATTCTGATTTAAAAGATTAAAATCCGCTATCTTATGATATTTACGTACATACTGAACCGTACTATCTACTAATTCTAAACTCACCATATCCGGTTCATATACTTGTAAAACTCTTTTTGGTTTTAGAATTGAATAAATTATTGAAATAATAATCGCAGATAGTACAAATAAAACTATGGCAAAGAATTTGTACTTAGCAAAGAATCGAAGCATACTTACATTTTAGAGTTACAAAATTACAAGGTTTATCTTTTATAAAATTATGGTTTTCGCTAAAAAAATATTAAAACCGGAATCTGTATCCTTGATTTCTTTCATAAACTACTCTAAAAGGTTACTTTTGCGTGATTTAATTTTGAATAAGACCATATGAGTCCGATAATTATAAAAGCATTACAGCTATTATTAAGTTTGTCTATCCTAATCGTTCTACACGAATTAGGACACTTTATTCCAGCAAAGCTATTTAAGACACGAGTAGAAAAATTCTATTTATTCTTTGATGTAAAATACTCGTTATTTAAGAAAAAAATCGGAGAAACGGTTTATGGAATTGGATGGTTACCATTAGGTGGGTATGTTAAAATTTCTGGAATGATCGATGAGAGCATGGACAAGGAGCAAATGGCTGGGCCACCGCAACCATGGGAATTTAGATCAAAACCAGCTTGGCAACGATTAATTATTATGCTTGGAGGTGTTACCGTAAACATCATCCTTGGGTTTTTAATATATATGGCAATTATATTCACTTGGGGAATTTCTTATGTTTCTTCTGAGGATATACCGGATGGATATGAAGTTGCAGAAATATTTGAAGAATATGGGTTTAAAGATGGTGATAGAGTCCTTAAGGTAAATGGTGAAGATTTTAAAGATGCAAGAGATGTAAATATGTATCTTTTCTTAAGAGATGTAAAAAACATTACCGTATTATCAGTTGATGGAAATACTAAAACTATCGACATCCCAGAAGACATTGGTGCAACCATGTTTGAAGAAGGTGTTATGGAACCTTTTGGCATAAGACTAAAAACTGTCCTTGATACCGTAGTTGCTGATCGACCAGCATATAAAGCTGGACTTAGAAATGGAGATGAAATTTTATCTGTTAATGGTAAAAAAATTAGTTGGTGGCATCAATTTCAGAAGGAAGTAAAACCAAAAAAAGAAGAAGAAATTCAGATCACCTTTCTAAGAGACGGATCGCAACAAACTATTTCTGTAACAACGGATGAAGAAGGTACTATTGGAGTATTACCTGTTTATTATAAGATAAACAAAGATGAATTTTCTTTTGGAGAAAGCATAGGTGAAGGGTTTAACTACAGTTATTGGAAACTTCACGATTATATTGCACAGTTTAAGTATGTGTTTACTAAAAAAGGAGCTACTCAGATTGGTGGATTTGCTGCCATAGGTAATTTATTCCCTCCTGTATGGGATTGGGCTGCTTTTTGGAGCACAACAGCTTTTATTTCGATTATTTTAGCTTTCATGAATATTTTACCAATTCCTGCATTAGATGGAGGACATGTAATGTTTTTATTATATGAAATCATTGCTGGGAGAAAACCTAATGATAAGTTTATGGAATATGCACAACTCGTTGGTTTTGTTATACTAATCGCTTTGTTGCTTTTTGCAAATGGGAATGATATTTATCGAGCTATCTTTGAATAATAATAAAAAATCAAAAAAATCTTTTTGTGTTTTAAAAAATAGTATATATTTGCACTCGCAAAAGAGAAAAACACTTCTCGATTGTAAAGAGATATTCCTCCTTAGCTCAGTTGGTTAGAGCATCTGACTGTTAATCAGAGGGTCCTTGGTTCGAGTCCAAGAGGGGGAGCAAAAGTTCAACAGAAATGTTGAACTTTTTTGTTTTACAATTGTTTATTAAAGTTACATTTGGAAAAAACTAAAGCAAGGTTGTCATAATACACTTATCTTTTTTAAAATTTAGCTCTATAATCTTTAGGAGTTTTTCTAGTGTATTTTCTAAAAGCTCTATGAAAAGATGATTTGGAATTAAAACCTACTTCATACAATATCTCCAAAACATGACTGGATCTTCTATTAGGGTCTTCAAGAATTTTGATAGCCATCTCAATTCTATACTCATTAATGAAATCAAAAAAATGCTTGCCAATATAACGATTAATCAAAATTGACAACTCCTGAGTTTCCATACCAACACTATTTGCAAGCTCCTTTATGCTTAATGTAGAATTAAGAAAAGACTGATTAATTTCAATGTGTTGTCTTAATTTTACAATTTTTTCTTGAATTTCTTTCTGATCACTTACTTGATTCAAATTTATATTTTGAGAATTATTTAGATACAAATTTTTCACTAACTTATGTTTAGTATCCACAGCACGGAAAATTTCCGGAGAATACAAACTTTTTAGTATCAGCCAAGACACAAACAATACTAAATAAATAGTATGAAAAATTCTTATATTTAATATTTCCTCATGATTCCCAAAATAAATAATTGCCGTTCTGAAGAATGAAAAAATAAATAACAACACTAACAAAAAAGTTAACTGATTTAACCATTTGTAATTAAAATATCTTTTATCTGAATAATTTTCTAATAATATCAATTTATATTTTTTTAATTCCACACACATAAGTATCAAATAGAAGCTAATAGTAACCATATTTAAAAAAGAGTATAATTTTGCTTCTAAATGAGAATGATACGATTGATAAAAAACCATTCGATCTGTTTCACTTACAGAAAAAAATCTTGGAATAAAAATTATGATTACCAAAACAAATGGTATTATATGTAATAAGTGTCCCTTGTTTAACTTGAAGTCAAGATACATAGATGAAATCAAGTACAAATAAAGTAGAGGCCCGGAAAAGAGCATAAATTGATCTCTTAACTGCTCAAAAATTAAAGGTGTTCTAATGTAATCAGAATAAAGAAAAACACTGATATGAATCGCCAATATCAACAAAAATAATCCCATTAACATATTGCTAACTTTATTATGTCTTTTGCTTTTAACAGTAAACAAAAATAAAGCTAACACCAATGCAATGAAAAATACAAGTATTGTGGCTTTTTCCAAAATAAAATCTTGACCCATAAAAGAAACAGTAGTATAAATGCTAAAATAAGCATGTTCAAATAACTACTGTTCAAAATGGATTATAAATACAATTTTGTTAATTGTTTTCTAATTCTTTTATCTTGGCGTTCATTTGGTCATTGTAGTTCCACTTATTAACCACATTCATCTTAATCGCACGTTTATAACCAGCTATAGCTCCTAAAGTATCTCCTTGTTTTTCGTATGTCTCAGCCAAACCTGCTTGAGGAATCCACCACTCTGGAAATGTCATTAAAAGAATATTGTAAACATCAAATGCTGCAAAATCACTATTATAATTCAATGTATTTCCTATCCCATTTATATTCCACTTCAAATTATAAAACTCGGTTTCCAAGTTTTCTGAGATAAGTGTTTTAAATACTAATTCTGCCTTTTCATATTCTTTATTCACCACTAAGCTCATAATATCTTCTTCCAAAGTCAAATCTTTAGTTTTTAATTCTGGAATTGTCATCCTAGCAATATCATCTATTATGATATCATAAGCTGGATGTAAATAACCATTTGAAAGTAAAATAATAGTTGTATTATTATCTAAAAACTTTCTAAATCCTACACAATTTCCCCCAGAAAAACCAACAGATTTCAGGTTATTTACCGGATAGATTCCCCACCCGTGCAAAAATTTATCTGTTTTGTTTTTATAATTAAAAAGTGTCCATAACATTTTTTTTGATTCACTATTAAGCAATTCATTATTATCTAATTTAGAATTCCACTTAACAAACTCATCAAGAGTAATGTTTAATCCATTACCAGAAAACCCTCTCGCCCCACTATTATTCTTGTCTTTATCAAACTCTTTAGTCTTATAATTATAGAAATACCTTGTTGCTCTTTTAGGAATATCATCTGTAGCATTGGATGAAAACAATACATTATCATAGTCACCATTAAATTGATTCCTAATTACAAACTCTGCAAAAGACAATCCAGAGACATTTTCGATTATTTGAGAAAGAAGCCAATAATTAGTTTGATTGTATTCAAATTGATTTCCTCTTTCAAAATCCATTTCATCATTAGATAGTTTTTCAATTAACTGATCATCTGTTAAATCCCATTTATATCTAATCATATCAGGTAGTCCAGATGAATGACTTAATAAATTGTTGATTCTAATATCACGCCACTTAAGTGGTAAATTGTTAAGATATTTTGAAATTTTATCATTCAAGCTGATTTTTCCCTTTTCTATAAGTTGAAAAACAGCAGTAGATGTTATTAGTTTTGTTGAAGAAAACATTCTAAACAATGTTTGTTCGTCAACATTCCTGTTTTGCTCCAATGAAGATTTTCCTTTATAAGTTTGATAAATTATACTATCATTTTGTATAACAGAAATAGCCAAACCTGGGATATTATGCAACTTCATTACATTGGTAACATAGATGTCAATATTGTTTTTCAAGTTGCAACTTGTCTCTACATTTTTTTTATTAACGCATGAGACACTAATAATTACTAGTATTAAAACATGCAATAGGTTTTTTTTCATTTTTTTTCTTTTAATTGATGATGAAGTACTAATAAAGAATGTATATCCTTTATTATTGAACAATATTAATTTTAAGAAATGAATTAAAAGTCCCATTTAAAAAAAGCGAACTTATTTTTTCAAAAACTCCATCGCCAATTTGTCTAGATCTGAACATATTATTTTTAGTATAAAACATTCTGAAGAAAAACTAAGAAACAATAAAACTTATCAATATTATCAAATATATTTTTTAACTTTAAGTTCATTCAAATCATTTTAAAAATGAAGAGTTTAAAAAAATTCAAAAAACTATCTAGAACCGAACTAACAAAAATAAACGGTGGTTCTAACAACACTACCGGTGAATGTAATGATTTTATTGATATATCAACAACAATGGCAATGCCCGAACCCGGAAGATATTGTTTGTCAGATTAACACCTGTTAACTTTTGTTCTATTATTAATTAAATCCTAAAATTTCGTAAGAGTAATCTGCTCTTAAAAACATAGGGTTCCTTAAACTATCCGTCATATAACTTTTACGTTCGGCGTTAAGGGATAAACCCGTTTTATCTTCATATTTTGTATTTACAATATAACTATAAGTAGTCCCGTGATGTACCATATTACCGACTAATTTATACGTTAATGCATCAAAATAATACCACCAAGTATTCGCAGGAGAACCATCCTCTTCAAAATAAGCAACTTTCACTACATGAACTTCTTTACTATCTATTGTATCAATTCCAATATAAGATAATATAACCTCCTCATCTAACAATTTATAAGGTTGCCAGATAACATAGTGTGCGGCAAAAATAGATTTATAATACTTTTCTTTTAACTCTGGATCACCTTGTATAACGTTATCAAAGTACACGCTAATTTTATCATCCTCGAATACAACTTTCTTTTGAACAGCACTCTCTACCCATACCGTTTCTGCCCTAAACTTTGGACTGAATGTATTTTTATGGGTTTGTATAATTTTCTTCTCTATAGCTCCAATACTATCATATAAAATAGTAGTTTTTTTATATGAGAGCTTCTTTGCACTGCTCCATTTTTCTAATCCACCATGCGCCTCTAATGATTTTAGTATTATTTCCTTTGAATCCAATTCATTTTTGCAGGACTGCAGAGACAATAGCATAACACAGATAATTTGGAATACTTTTATGATCTTTAACATCATTATATTTTTAGAATAGTTGAATTAATCTTTAGCCTATATTCTACCTTATCACAAAGTAAATTATTAATATAACTTTATTTTGTTAAACAAAAACTTAATTACTAGTTTTGCCGAAAAGTAATAAAGGAAAAAAATTATCTAATATCCCCTCCCCTAGATAATTACAATACTATTGTTAAAACCGAAGGCAACGAGATATAACCAATTCTCGATTATTTGCCTTATTATATAATTGGTTTTTATCAATAATAGTATTATTTAAAAAATTGTAGAAAAAGCTTTTATAATTCGGCTCTAGATTTTATAGAACTAACCGCTATACTTGGAATAAAATGATAAAAAAATTAATTTCTATTTATTTACTCCTTATGCTAGGGAATCAACTCTTATTTTCCCAAGCTGATCATATAAGTTGGGAGTTTAGAGGAGGAAGTCTTCTTAATAATCCCGACGGAACATCTACTGGACCAGGATCAGTTCCTGCAGGATTGGATGTAGCAACAATACCGAACACATCTATCACAAGAGGTCGTCTACGATCTGCAGTACTCGGAGATCTAGATAATGATGGAGATCTAGATTTTATTTCTGGTAGCCAAGGAGGTACAGTACACTATTTTAAAAACGAAGGTACAATTACCACTCCAAACTGGGTGTCGGCATCTATACCCACTTTAGATACTATTTGGATTGATAGAAATTTAACAGTAAGGAACCAAAATAGACCTCAACTTGCAGATATTGATGATGACGGAGATCTTGATTTATTTATAGGTACAGATTATGATTATGAACGCGATCGAAATAATGACGTTCTTTTTTACAGAAACATAGGCTCCCCTGAAATTCCTGTATTTGAATATATTCCGGATGGTATATCAGGACTTCATAATCAAGAGATAGCCGAATTTCCTGGTTTAGGTTTTGTAGATCTTGATAATGATTCTGATCTAGATCTCGTTGCACTTGGTAGTGATAAACTAACTTATTTCAAAAATATAGGCACAAAAAATAATCCCAGCTTTGAACGACAGTCTGAAGCGGATAGCCCTTGGATTGATGAAAGTGCTTTTAACAATATGGATGTTCCAATACCCGTATTTGAAGATTTTGACAAAGACGGAGATTTAGACATGTTCTTTATGATTGATACTGGGTTTGTTAGATGGTTAGAAAATACTGGGACATCTACAGTTCCGAATTTTGCTTCAGTCCAAAATACATTCAATGGTGAATTAACTCTTGGAGAAATTGGAAGTTTCCCGACTATAGATTTTGGAGATGTTGATGGAGATGGTTTAAAAGATGCAATTCTAGGTAGTTTTAATGTAGCAAGATTTGCTTGGTTTAAACAAATTCCGGTATGTGTAGCTCCAAGTATTCCCAACATTTCTGCAACTACAGAAGTATGTGAAGGTGAAACGACAAATATAACCATATCTGGTGATCTTAATATTGCTTCCACCTGGTCTATTTATACGGACTCCTGTGGAGGAAATTTACTAGGAACTACTACCATAAACAATTCAACATTCGAAGTAACCCCTACTGCACCTAGTACTACATACTATATAAGAGCAGAAGATGGTGATATCACTTGTATAGATGAGACAACAGCTAATTGCTTAACAATTACAATTAACGTTAATCCTATTGATGATTCTAGTTTTAGCTACGATCAAGCAATCTATTGTGAGAATGAGCCAAACACTACTCCAACAATTACGGGGCTAACTGGTGGAGTATTCAGCAGTACAACCGGACTTGTAATTGATCCTTCTTCAGGTGTAATAAATATTGCGGATAGTGATGCAGGTGATTATGTGGTAACATACACAACTACGGGAACCTGTCCGAACTCTAGCCAAACTAATGTAAACATAACGGAACTTGATGATCCGAGCTTTAGCTACGATCAAGCAATCTATTGTGAGAATGAGCCAAACACTACTCCAACAATTACAGGGCTAACTGGTGGAGTATTCAGTAGTACAACCGGACTTGTAATTGATCCTTCTTCAGGTGTAATAAATATTGCGGATAGTG